>JBEKPC010000057.1:0-29544 GCA_049521155.1 Bryobacteraceae bacterium | reverse complement strand
ACCGAAGCATGCCTGGCAACTCTTCCAACCCCGGCTTCTTTCGTGCTCGTCTCGGCGGACGCGACGTGCGTTTCGGTCCGCGCTCGCAGCCCCCGTTTCTCGATCCCGGAGAGTATCGGCTGACCGTTCCCGGCGGACGCGACATCGGCCCGTTCGCCGCGACCTTCACCGGCCCCTCACCCATCGAATGGACTAACCGCGACCGCATGGATGCCGTCGACCGCTCCCGCGAACTGGTAATGGAGTGGCGCGGCGCCGCCCCCGATCGTCTCGTGATCGTTCTCGCTACCAATATCGACCGCGTCTCGACCGCATCGGGAACCGTCCTCTGCGCAGCCCTCCCCGCCGCCGGCCACCTGACCATTGCGCCCGAAATCCTTGCCAATCTCCCCGCCTCGACATCGGACAACGGACGCATCCCGTACAACCGGCTTTTCCTGGGAACCGTACCCGCGAAAACTTCGCCTGTCGAAGCTTCCGGCCTGAATGCCGGCGCGATCATCGGCCTCTACACCACTGGTCGTTTCGTCGACTATAAATGAACTATTGAATCGTGATCAGCGTGCCGGCCTGCGTCTGATTGGAATAGAAGCTCCCCGTAATCGTATTGTCGCCACCGGTAGCAGCCGTTGGAACCATCACGTTGAACTGATACAGCCCTGGCGAAACCAATCCCGCGAACGTCACCGTCGCCTTGTTCGTCCCGATCAAAATGGTCGGCATCGTCGGCAGGACTCCCGTTTGTGTCTCCGACCCATTCACCACCGGCGGCGTGACCGCCCCGAATCCGTTCCCGTACATCACGATCGTTTCTCCCGGCGCCGCCGGCGTACTTGCTCCAGGGTAAAGAGTCGTTGGCCCGATCAAGCTGCCGTTGAGATGCGTCGCCGCAACGTACGGACCGCCGTTAAACACGAAAAACGAGGTCGAGTACTCTTGCGCCGTCGCCGCGAAAGCCACGCTCGGTGCTCCCTGATTTGTGACCACCACCTGCACCGGCCCGGGCGCGAGAGCCGCCGGCGTCAGGATATTAATTTGGGTCGGGCTGATGTAATACGTATATGCTTTCACCCCGTTCAGCGTCACGCTCGCCCCGTCCAGCGCCGTCGGCAGTTGACCATTCACGAAATCGGACCCTTGCCACGGTCGCGTATCCGGAGCCAGGCCGGATCCATCGATCTCCACCCACGTATTCGCCGCAATCGCCGCCCCTCCTCCTTCCGCATTCGAAACCCTGCTGACCACCGGCGTTATCGGGAACCCCGAAAACACAGAATAGACAGCATCGCCGTAGGGCCACTCCGGCTCGTTCAACTGGCCCCCGTACGCGGATTGGGCCGCATTCGCCGTAACCTTCCAGTTGGGCGAATATGTGTTCCCGACCACGTACGCCTTCCCCGTCCCGTCTAAAGCCAGCCCGTAAAGCTCGTCGTCGCGACTCCCGCCAATGAAGGTGGAATAAACCAGGCTCGAACCATTTGGATTCAGCATGGCCAGAAAGCCGTCCCCGAAATTCAGATAAGGTGGCGTCGGTCCGCCATCGCCGGCCCATGCCGTTTGATACGCGCCGCTCGTCGTCGGAAAATTCGCCGAGTCCGTGAAACCAGCGACGAATGCATCCCCCACGCTATCGATCGCGATCGCCATCCCGCCGTCGTTGGCCTCTCCGCCCAGATAGGTCAGGTACGCCAGTTGGGACCCTGCCGGATTCAGCTTGCCGACAATCGCATCCCCGAAGTTGTACTCCACCACGAACGGCAGAATGTTGTACCCGGCGTATTTTGGCTGCACCGCGCCGCTCGTCGTCGGAAGATTGGTCGTGCTACTCCACCCCGTGAAATAAAGCGCCCCCGTCGAATCGGTCACGATCGAAGTAATACACTCATCGCCCTGGCCCCCGAAAAAGGTCGAATAGACCAACGCCGTCGCGGTAGAATTCAGCTTTGTCAGAAATCCGTCGCCGGTAACGAAATACGGCGTCTGCTGATCGAATCCACCCCAATTCCGCTGTAACGCTCCCTGCGTCGTGGGAAAGTCGTCCGACATCGTATACCCGGCGATGTAGATATTCTTCGCCGAATCAAGCGCAATCGTGGTCGCCGCATCATCGCTGGTCCCACCCACCAGAGTCGAGAGCAGCAGTTTGGACCCCGCAGGATTCAGCTCCACCATAAACGCGTCGCCCGGATCGATGAACGGATATCCCTTCGCGGGCTCGATCGGCTCTCCGCCCGCGCCTCGCAAACTAGCCTGATACTCGCCCTGAATCGTCGGAAAATTCGGAGAAGCGGTAGCACCCGCGACATAAGCATCGCCCAAACTATCGACCACAATCGCCGCGGCCGAATCATCGGCGGACCCGCCCAGGTAAGTCGAATAGACCAGTTGATTGCCCGCCGGGCTCAGTTTCGTGATGAACGCGTCACCCCGGTGATACCACACCTGCCCTCCCGTTCCGCCATAATGCGGCTGCAAAGGAGCGGTCCCCGCAATGGGAAAATCCGCCGAAGTCGTATAACCCACCACGTACGCGCTTCCCGAACCGTCCACCGCGATCGCCATCCCGACGTCGTCCCCCGATCCTCCCAGATACGTCAAATAGACCAGCGCTCCCGCCGCATTGAACTTGGCCACAAACACATCGCCCAGCGCGTCCGCCGGCTGCGCCCCATGCGCGGGCTGAAAAGCGGACAGCACCGCCAGGTTCGTCGAACTCGTCACGCCGGCGATGTACACGTTCCCCGAAGCGTCCACCGCGACCCCTCGCGCCGTGTCGTTCCCGTTCCCGCCAAGGTAAGTCGAATACGCCAGCGTCGGGTCGATCACCAGGTCGCGGCTTCGATCGTAAGCGCCCGTCTCAAACCGGACCGTCCTGCGCCCTGCCAGAACAAATTTCCCCTCCACCCGCCGTCTCACCCCGTCGATCTCCTGATAAAGATCCGGATGCTTCCAGCGAATCTCACCGCCGCCGGTCGAGACCACCAGGTCGCCGTTCGAGTCGATCCCGAGCCTCCTTTGTCCGCTCGACTCCATCCTGATCAGCCCCGGATCACTGTGAGCCTTGACCACGAAATCATATTCCAGCCTGCGCGCATTGCCGTGGAACACCAGATCGATGCCCGGATAAGCGTCTCTGCATCGCACCCCTTCCCACGCTTCGATATCACTGCGCCAGCTTGATTTGCCGCCAAGAAAGTAGTTCACAGCCCCCGGCAGCCTCTGCATCGGCTCCATCGCCGCCCCCGAGTTGGCCCCAGCCAGATGCGTCCGGACCCCCGCAATCTTCCATTCAGTGCCCGAAACACTGAACACAAATCCAGGACCGCGCGCCGTATACTGACCCCCTTCCCGCTCAAAACGCAGCGGCAGATTGTCCTGCATTTGGGGAGCGTGCGTCGCTCTCGAAGCCAGGTACGGTGGCAGTCCAGCCATGGCCAGCACCGAGAGAGTGGGGAAAAGCATCAAGCCTGAATGCTTCACGAAGAATCTCCTTTTCAGCCCTTTTATGGTTATCATAAATCGTGCAGCGGGGCCAAGCCCTGCTGCCGGCCCTATACAAGGAGATCAGAGCAAGTGTCGCTACGCATCAACGACGAAGCACCGAACTTTACCGCTCAAACCACGCTCGGCGAGATCGATTTTCACCAATGGATCGGCGATGGCTGGGCCATCCTGTTTTCGCATCCCAAGGACTTTACTCCGGTCTGTACCACCGAACTGGGCTATATGGCCAAACTCGAACCCGACTTCGCTTCCCGCAACACCAAGGTGATTGGCCTAAGCGTCGACCCCGTGACCAGTCACGGCAAGTGGGCCGCGGACATCGAAGAAACGCAAGGCTACAAGGTTACCTATCCCATGATCGGCGACCCGGAACTGAAGATCGCCAAACTCTACAACATGCTGCCGGCCGAGGCTGGCGAAACTTCGGAAGGCCGCACCGCCGCCAACAACGCCACAGTGCGCACCGTATTCATCATCGGTCCGGATAAGAAGATTAAACTGATGCTCTCCTATCCCATGACCACCGGCCGCAACTTCGATGAGATTCTCCGCGTCCTCGATTCGATGCAGCTGACCGCCAAACACAAGGTAGCGACACCCGTGAATTGGAAAAAAGGCGAAGACGTCATCATCGTCCCCGCCGTATCGGACGAGGAAGCGAAACAGAAATACCCGGATGGCTGGAAGACAGTAAAGCCCTACCTCCGCGTAGTCGCCGAGCCCAAGTAAAGCCTGATGCAATGGTCGGTTGTTGCTGTGAGGATGCTTTGTCTGAGCGCGGTTTGCTTGCTGCCGCTCCTCGGGGCAAATCAGCCTCCTTACGCGGGACTGCCAGACGCCGCGATCGTGCTAGAGGAGCAGCCGCTCCGACATCGGCGCGCACCCATCGATCTCTGGTGCTTTGGGTTATGGCCCCTCCTGGGAAGCCGCTGCAGGGGCGGCCCTTGTTGGATGAGACCGGATCTTCGCCACGCAATGATCCATACACGTGCCCCGAACAGACTTTGGGGCACTACTACCGCGCTCTAACTCGGGTGTCCCTGGTCGACACGCAAGCCAGGCTCGTTCTGAACACATTACCAATTACAGACGACCCGTCCGGCCTGTACAACATTCCATTTCGCATTCGTCCTGGCTACTTCTACCAGGTCCTCGGCCCGCTCCGGAATGGTGAAGGGAAACCGCGAATCCTCGTTTTGCGTGACTTAAACGGCGATGGGAAAGCATTGGAATTCTGCCTATATGTCATGGACTCGTGTACCGGCCCACGTACGATGGTGATCGGATACAGCCAGCGTCAGGATCGCGTCATTAGTTACGCTTTCCATCTCCGGGGAGATCTTTGGAGCGTGAAGGATCCGGTTGCAACTTGGATGGATCGGTTTGCATTTCAAAAGCCGCTGTCCCCGATGCACTGGCGTTACGATTTTTGGTACAACTCCGGGACACATATTGCTTTTGATTTTCGATATGTTCCCGAGCACGAATGCTTTGAGGGAACGGTTCGCACAAGTGATTCGTGGACGGACGTCAACGGCAAGAACCAGTAAAACGGCCTCATAACACTGTTCTAGTTTGGCTGGTCTTTAGGATATTTCCCGTGCTCCCGCACCGACAGTCATGTTAACTTTGGGACGTATCGGCGCAAGGAAACCGCTGCCAGTGTGTACGATCCGCGGAGGGCAGATCGCGGCTTTATCGCACCTATGATTCTTAAACAATACTACCTGGGCTGCCTCGCCCACGCCTCCTATCTCCTCGGCGACGAGGCTAGCGCCACCGCGATTATTGTCGACCCTCAGCGCGATATTCAGCAGTACCTCGCCGATGCCGAAAAATTCGGCCTTCAGATCCGCCACGTCTTTCTCACTCACTTTCACGCGGATTTCATCGCCGGTCACTTGGAACTGCGCGACCGTTGCGGCGCGGTCATCCATCTCGGCTCCCGCGCCCAGGCCGAATACACTTTCGTGCCGATGAAGGACGGCGATACCCTCGAATTCCCCGGACTGCGCCTCCAAGTCCTGGAAACTCCCGGCCACACCATTGAGTCCATCTCGATCCTGGTCTTCGATCTTCAAAAGGACCCTCAAAAACCGCACGCCGTCCTCACCGGAGACACTCTCTTTATCGGAGACGTCGGCCGCCCGGATCTGCGCGCTTCGCTCGGCTGGACCGCCAACGACCTCGGCGCGCGCCTCTACCACTCCCTCCACGACAAGCTCCTGCCGCTTCCCGACGAAACCATCGTCTACCCCGCCCATGGCGCCGGCTCCCTCTGCGGAAAGAATCTTTCCTCCGATACTGTTTCTTCCCTGGGAGATCAACGGCGTTTCAACTACGCCCTCCAGCCCATGACGAAGGAGGAATTCATTCGTCTGGTCACCGCGGACCAACCCGACGCACCCGCCTACTTCACCTATGACGCCATCCTCAACACAAGGGAACGCGCCACGCTGGATCAGAATCTCGAACAGAACCTAAATCCCATTGATCTCTCCGAAGTCCTGCGGATAGGAGATGCCGGAGGCCAGGTTCTCGACGTCCGCGACCCCGCGGAGTACGCTAAAGGGCACCTCGCCGGAAGCATTAACATCGGGCTCGGAGGCCAGTACGCCACCTGGGCCGGAACGATCCTCGACCGCGCCAGGCCCATCGTGATCATCGCCGAGCCGGCCCGTGAGCAGGAAGCGACCCTGCGCCTGGGCCGCATCGGTTTCGACCACGTCAAAGGATACTTGCAGGGAGGGATGGAGTCGCTGACCGCCCGCCCGGACTTAGTATGGCCCACCGAGCGTATCAGCGCCCCGCTGCTGGCCCAGGAGTTGGCAGGCGCGGATCCTCCTCTGTTGCTCGATATTAGAACTCCGCGCGAGTGGGCGCAGAAGCACATTGACGGCAGCGTGAATATTCCGCTCAACCATTTGCAGGATCGCATCGGCGAAGTTCCCCGGACTCGCCGCATCGCCGTCCATTGCGCCGGCGGCTACCGCTCCTCCATCGCCGCCAGCATCCTCCATCAATACGGAATCACGAATCTAATCGAAATGGCCGGCGGCCTGGCCGCCTGGGAAGCCGCCCAACTCCCCGTACTTTAAATTTTCAATGAAAACCATGGTCCGTTGTGGGGCAGGTTGCCAACCTGCGGACCGATTGCCAATCGGTCCATCCGGGCGCAGCCCGGACGCCTGGCAGCGTTTTCGAGTGCTTGTGGGTGCCAGCAACAGAATTGAAAACATCGACGCTTCCGCATTTCTACCGAGCCGTGACCGCAGGAAGCGGAGCCTTCGTAGACGTTTTCGAGAGTGTCGAACGTGTCCCTGGGCCGACGCAGCAAATTGATTTTGTTCCAGACCGTTTCTGATTTTTCGTAAGTCTGTTCAGAGAGTGTGGGGCGGCCAATTTTGGCGGCCGCCGCTCTTTTCAGGCGGCTTTCAAGCGCTCTTAATCTCCGTCCACAACCGATCCCTAACCTTCTGCGTATTCGACGACAACGCCTGAAGCCACTCGCCCCGCGCCAGCACTTCAGCCGGAGGATACAACACCGGATTCTCCCGCAACTCCGCCGGCAACAACCTCTGCGCCCCCAGATTCGCCGTAGCCGTCTGCGTCGCTTTCACGATCTCCGCCCCGACAGCCGGCCGCAGCAGGTAGTCGATGAATTTGTGCGCCAATTCCGCCCGCGCACTCTCCCGCAAAATCGCCATCGTATCGGCGAATCGCGCGAATCCCTCCACCGGCAGCGCGAATCCCAATTTCGCCGGAGCCGCCGCCATCGCCTGCCCCGCCGTCACCGCCCAGGCCTGCGCCGCCGCCACGTCGCCCGCCACCATCTGGTCGCGAACCTCGGCATTCAGATACGCGCGCAATAATTTCTTCTGCGCGATCGCCTCCCGTTGCGCCGCCCGCAGTTCACCTTCGTCACTCGAATTGATGGAATGCCCCAGCCTCTTCAAACAAGCCCCTAACACCTCCTGCGGATCGTCCAGCATCGTGATCTTCCCCGCCAGCCGCGCATCCCACAAATCGCTCCACGCCGTCAGCGCCAGCGGCTTCTGAAATACGATTCCCGTCGACCCCCACATATAAGGAACGCTCCATTCGAGCTTCGAATCCCACGGAGGCTTCTGAAACGCCGGATCCAGCGCATCCAGATTCGGCAGCCACTCATGCCGCAGTCTTTGCAACAATCCCATCTCGCGCATCGCACCGGCAAAATCAGCCGATGGAAACACCACATCCCAACCCGAGTTGCCGCTCATCACCTTGGCAATCATTTCCTGATTGCCCTCATACGTCCCGTAGCGGACGCTCACTCCAAATTCGCGCTCGAAGTTCGCCACCGTATCCGGCGCCACATAGTCTGACCAGTTATAGACATTCAGCCGCGGCCGTTCCCGCCGGCAAGCCGCAAGCGAGCTCAGCAGAAACACTCTCCGCTTCATTTCGCGCGCAGCCTTTCAGAAACCAGCACCATCACCCCGAGCCCGAACACCACCATCGTCGACACCGCGTTCAACATCGGATTCACCCCCCGCCGCGCCAGCGCATAAATCACCATCGGCAGCGTTTGCGAATCCACCCCTGCCACTAAACTTGTGATCACGTAATCGTCAATCGAAACCGTAAACGCCAGCATCGCCGCCGCCGCAATCGCCGGCATTAGATAAGGCAGCGTAACCCGATAAAATGCCCCAAATTCAGTAGCGCCCAAATCGAGCGCGGCTTCTTCGAGAGATTTATCGAAGCTCCGTAGCCGCGCCATCACCACCACTACGACATAGGCCACGGAAAACGCCACATGCGCCAGAATCACCGTGTGCATTCCGAGCCGCAGATGCAGGAACCGGAACGTCCATTGGAACAACGCCAGCAGCGAAACTCCCGTCACGATCTCCGGCGTGACGAGTGACATATAGAGTGCGGACGACAACAAATTCGAAGTCCGCTTCCACAATCCGTAAGCCGCCAGAGTCCCGATCGTGGTGGCAATCAGGGTCGCCACAACGGCAATGATCAAACTATTTCCAGCCGATTCCAACAGCTCATGATCGGCCAACGCGGCCCGATACCAATGCAGGGAAAACCCTTCCCAAACCGTAAACTTGGAAGAATTAAGGCTAAATAAGGCCAGTAAAAGCAGCGGAATGTGCAAAAAACAGCAGATTAAGGCCGCATAAGCTTTCATAAAAGATCCTCTCCACGCCTTTTCGCCGCCAATAATAGCCCCAGCGCGACCGCCATCAACACCAGCGAAGCCGCCGCTCCGAACGGCCAATCCCGAGCCGTCGTGAACTGATTCTGAACCAGGTTCCCAATCAGAATCGTCTTGCTGCCGCCTAACAGGTCTGAAGTCAAGTACGTACCGATACAAGGCACAAAAGTAAGAATCGCCGCCGCTCGAATTCCCGGCATCGCCAGCGGAATCGTGACCCGAAACAACGCCGCCAGCGGCCGCACGCCCAAATCCGCAGCAGCCTCAAGTAACGTAGAATCAAGGCGTTCCAGTGTAGCGTACATCGGCAGCACCGCGAACGGAAGATAGCCGTAAACCAGCCCGAGAATCACCGCGCCGTTGTTATAGAGCATCGGTAAATGCGTGTGAAATAAGGTATTGATGAGCCCGGTATCGCGCAGCAGAAACATCCAGGCATAAAGCCGGATAAGGAAACTCGTCCAAAATGGCAGAATCACAAGGGTTAGCCAAAAATTCTTCCGAGGAGAGCGAGCAATAAACAAAGCCAGCGGGAAACCGAGCAACAGGCAAAAAACAGTCGCAACTATAGCAATCCAAACGGAGCGCGCGAAAATCACGCCATAAAGAGGATCGAACAGACGGGCATAATTTTCGAGCGTAAACGGCCGCTCGATGCCTCCGTAACCGCTGCGGGTAAGAAAACTGTAGACAGCGATGATCGCCATTGGAATGAAGAAGGTAGCGATCATCAGCACCCACGCGGGAGCTTTAAAAACGTTTTTCATCGCGCTCATCCCAAGACAGGAAAACAGTTTCGCCGGGCTTCAAAATCTGATCCGGAGCCACTTGCGCGCGCACCTGTTCCCCGTTCTCAAGCCGCGCCTGAATATGAACAAAAGAGCCTAAAAACGCTGAATTCGTGACTACTGCGCGCAGACCTTCCGGTGCAATGCGCAAACATTCTGGACGGATGCCGGCTCCGTTAATCCAGTTCATAGCGCCGAGAAACGACGCGACGAATTTCGTTTTCGGGCGCTGGTAAATTTCCTGGGGCGTGCCGATCTGCTCGATAACCCCTTGATTCATCACGGCAATTTGATCCGACAATTCGAGCGCTTCTTCTTGATCGTGGGTGACAAAGAGAAATGTCACGCCGACACGTCGTTGCAGTTCCTTCAACTCAGCCCGAACTTCTTTGCGCAGCAGAGGATCGAGGGCGGAAAGAGGCTCGTCGAGTAATAAAACATCCGGCTCCATCACGAGCGCCCGGGCCAGAGCGACGCGCTGGCGCTCGCCACCTGAAAGCTCGTGGGGGCGCCGCGATTCCTTGCCCGTCAAATGAACCTGTTCGAGCACATGGTCGATGCTTTTCTTCGGTTTACCGAACTCGACATTGCCGCGTACGGTGAGGTGCGGAAACAGCGCGTAATTCTGAAACACGGTGTTGACGCTGCGCCGATAAGGAGGCAGATGATCGATGCGGGCACCATTCAGCAGAATTTCTCCAGACGTGGGCGACTCGAAGCCGGCGACCATCCGCAGGGTGGTGGTTTTTCCGCAGCCCGACGGGCCGAGCAGCGAGAAAAATGCGCCGCGCGGAATTTCAAGCGATAGATTATCGACGGCGCGATGGGTCGGAAAATTCTTCGAGACGCCGCGCAACTCGAGAATCGCGGTCATTGGCTGGCCAGCCGCAACATTTCATCGTAATGATAGATGTGAACACCGGTTACCTCATGAAAAGCGGCGGAGACCATCGCTTCGGCCACGGTTCCGGCGGGAATCGGCCGATATTTTCGCAGCGGGCCCAGCAATGCAAATGAAATGGCTCGCGCAATACCGGCGCCGATGGCTTCGGCCGGGCGACTTTCCTCGCGTTCGCCGATCAGGACGCTGGGACGAAAGAAAAGGGCGGCTTCAAGGGGCATGCCTGCGATGACTTCCTCCAGTTCGCCCTTCACGCGCAGATAGAAATTTCTGGATCCTTTATCGGAACCAACCGACGACACCAACATAAATTTCACACCACCCGCCGCGGCGGCCCGGCTGGCGAGCATTTTCGGATAATCGAAATCGACGCGCCGGAAGGCCGCTTCGGAACCCGCTTTTTTGATGGTGGTGCCGAGCGCGCTGTAAATATGCGCGCCAGGAGGAATTTCAATGGTGTCGAGCCGGTTGAAGTCGATGCGCCGCTCAATGAGCCTGGGATGCAAACGGCCGGAGGGATTGCGGACCAGCGACGTGACGGACTCGTAGCGCTTGAGGAGGTGATTCAGACACTCCTGTCCAACCAACCCGCTGGCGCCTGCGATGAACGCGACGTTTGTCGATACGAGCGGCGACATGAGCTAACACTTTACCAACCTGGCAGGTTAAGCGGTAGAGAGATTCGCCGTTTGCTTGAAAAACTCTTTGATAGGCGGAGCCGCCCGCGAAGTGGGACGCTCTCGTCCGTCCTGTGCCAAGATGAATGGCGTATGCCATATTGAATGGTATGACACTCAAAGTGGACAAAGCCGGCCGAGTTATTCTGCCAAAACCTTTACGCCACCGGCTGGGGCTGCGAGAAGGCAGCGAACTGGAAGTCGAAGAAACTCCGGAAGGCATCACGCTCAAGCCCGCTGCTCGCCAGCCTTCGATGGTCAAGAAGCAGGGCCTTTGGGTTCATACCGGCAAACTGCCGCGGGGGTTCGATATTGTGCAGGCGATTCAAGATGACCGCGACGACCGCATTCGGAAGTTGGCGGGCTCTTGAAGATCTATCTTGATACGAACGTGCTGGTGGCAGCCTCGGTTCAAGAACATCAGCACCATGTGCCATCCTTTGCGTTGCTGAGGCAGGTGAAAGCAGGAACAGTTCAAGGGTGCATCAGCACCCACGGTTTAGCGGAGTTCTATTCGGTCCTGACACGATGAGAGCTTAGTTCGCCGACGGCCTCTCCACGTGATCGATGACCAGCACCACGCCCGTCTGCTTCTCCGGGATCAGCTTCAAGCCGAGCTGCTCCTGCACCGCTGTAAAGATGGACGGTCCACTGACATCCACGGGCGCCCGAGCGACTTCATCCCCCGATGCCGGCAAACTAGGAGGAGCAACATCCGGAGTCCACGTGAGGTCGATATTGTAGTACCCGGACAATCCCGTCTTATCCGCGACCGGCGCACCCAGCGCTTGTCCTATCCGTGTCGCGAGAAGCGGCATGTGCACGCTAGGTCCGGAGAGCCGCCCAGGTCCAGGACGGATGAGCCCGCCCGGCTTACCGTCCGGCAATCTTGACTGTAAGAACTTCGCACCCTGCGTCCCCACCATTAATGCGTAGCCCTTGATTTCTCGCGTTTGTGTATGTGTTTTTAGTTGAAATCGATCCTCCAGTAGCAGCCGGAGGCGGCTTTGCGTTCGCTCCACCGAACGATTCCTTTCGCCAACCGTCAGGCCTGGGTCCATATGGTCAGCGTCCGCAGCCGACGGCTTGGCCTCAACCTCGAACGTTTCTGAAAATATCCACTTCGGCCCATTCAGGATCTGATCGTCATTTCTGATGGCATCAAAGCAGAATTCGATCAGGGTGGCCAGCGACACATTTCTGGCGCTAACTCGGCCATGATCGAATCTCAACCCAATCACGTCGCCCGTCGAGCGAACCGGCTTTATAGAGGCCACTTCAAACCGCTCCGCGCCCTGTCCACTCTGGCCGGATATTGCTCCGGGCCGGATCAGTAACGCAACACTTAACAACCCGAAAGCACATCGAGGTCTCATAACACTCACCCCCGTTCGCAACTCTGATCTCCACCGACTACGAGCTGACGCGCTCAGCCCTACCGCCGGGCCGTGGCGGATTGCAGCGCCGCGCGGACCATCGCCTCCAGCCCGTCCATCCCCCTGGTACCCGGACACCTCAAGATCATTGATCAGGAAGGTCGGCGTGCCAGTGACTCCAATCCGCCTGCCGGCTGCAAGATCGCGTTCCACGGTTGCGTGAGCGGCGGCGCCCGTCGCGCACCCCTCAAAGCTCTTCGCATCCGTTATTCCCGCGCTTTGCGCATATTCTACCCAAGACCGCCGCCCGATCGACTCCTGCGAGGAAAACAAAAGATCGTGGTATGCCTCGAAGGCGCCCTGCTCAGAAGCACAATGAGCAGCACGCGCCGCCCCCATCGCGGAGTCATGCATCGGGAGAGGAAAATGCCTGAACACAATTGAGACCTCGCCGGGGTGCCTCCTCCGAATCTCTCGCAAGCCCTCAGATGCCCTCTTGCAGATAGGACATTGAAAATCCGAAAACTCGACTATCGTAACGGGTGCACCGGGCGATCCGATCCGGTATCCAACCGCAGCGTACTCACGCCAGTCCGGAACCTTGCGTATTTCCGGCCTAGCCGACTGCCGTCCCCAGAACCTGTCGTACGCCCTCAGCGAAACCATGCCGACCGCAGCCAAAGCCAGGAGTGCAATAGCGGCGTTCAGCCCAAAGTCTTTCCATCGTTTCACGCGAATCCTCCTCAATTCATCTGTCTTTAAGGACCCGGCAGTTCGGCAGTCGAGCTCCCAACCCTATAGGAGGTTCATACACGCGCCCGTGCTGGCCCCTTCCTCACAACCACACAGATTGCTGCAACAACCGTATTGGCCCGTTCCGTTGCAACTGCATTTCGATTTCAGGCCCAAACATTGGTCGAACGTAGCGACATGCTGGCTTGGATATCCGGCCGCCAAGGCGACCATAGATAGCGAGACAATCATCAGCTTTTTCTTCATAAATAGGCTCCTTTTAAGTCAACCGCCTTAACGAATTTGTTAATTTATCACGCTGTTGCTCATTGCTACGTCGTCGCAGAGTCCGGCCCTCGCACCGCCGGATTCTTGGGCGTCATACCGTGTCGATACAGCCACCCCACGAGGCCCCGGGGCCATCACAAAGGCATGCCTGGCTGCAGCATAGGGTGCCCGTCCCATCGCAGCGACAGGAAGAATGCAGGCCCGCGCAAAGATCAGGTTCCAAACCCGCCTGCTCCGACGGATAAGCGGCCCCTAGTGCGGCCAGAGACACCGCTAGAAGCAGCAGTTTTCGCTTCATATATTTCCTCCATTACGGAACATCTTATAAAGATGTGATCCGCAAAAGGAATATACCCCCCCCCAGCAGAAAAAGTCAATAGAAATATTGGCTAGAAATGGAAAGAAAATTGGGCAGACATTGGGCTGAGATTTGCGAACCCGAATTGGTGACAACCCGCCTGGTTCCCTCACTCAGAAAGGGGCAAGCGGAATTGGCTGCTCGGTTGCTATCATCAAATTAGATCGAATGGCATCCTCGACAACCGGCATTGCGGCGGCGCCTGTGCGCAGGCTGCGATTCCGGGATACTACCATCGGCAAGAAAGCTGTGATGGCCGTGAGCGGAGCGATCCTCGCGGCGTTCGTCGTTGGACATCTGCTGGGCAATCTGCAAATATTCCTTGGACCCGACCGGTTCAACGGCTATGCGCGCATGTTGAAGGCGCTGCCGGAGCTGTTGTGGGCGGTGCGACTGACGCTGCTGGTCAGTGTAGTGCTGCACATCTGGAGTTCGATTCAACTGGCGGTGGTGAAGAGCGACGCGCGGCCTCACGATTATGTGCGAAGAAAATCAATCTCTTCGAGCTACGCATCCCGCACGATGTACTGGAGCGGGCCTATTGTCGCGGCGTTCATCATTTACCACCTGTTGCAGTTTACGTTCGGCGTGGGCGGGACTCCGTACATGGAAAGCGACCCCTACGGCAACGTGATTAACGGATTTCGAGTGCCCGCAGTGTCGCTGTTTTACATCCTCGCGATGGGGTTGCTCTGCCTGCACCTGCGGCACGGATTGGCGAGCGTCGTGCAATCGCTGGGATTCCATCACCCGCGCTACACACCTCGGTTGAAAGCGGCTTCGGTGATTGTGGCGACGCTCATTTTCTTTGGATTTGTCTCGATCCCGGTGGCGGTGATGGCCGGTGTAATTCCCAACATTTTATAAGATGCTAGACGCAAGAATTCCAAGTGGGCCGATTGAAAAGGCCTGGGATAAATCATGCTTCGAAATGAAGCTGGTGAACCCGGCCAACAAACGGAAGTACGAGATTATCGTGGTCGGGTCAGGCTTGGCGGGCGGATCGGCCGCGGCGACGCTGGGCGAGCTGGGCTATAACGTGAAGTGCTTCTGCTTCCAGGATTCGCCGCGGCGCGCGCACTCGATCGCCGCGCAAGGCGGGATCAATGCGGCGAAAAATTATCAGAACGATGGGGATAGCATTTACCGCTTGTTCTACGACACCGTCAAAGGCGGCGATTTCCGGGCGCGCGAGGCCAACGTTTACCGGCTGGCGGAGAACAGCGTCAAAATTATCGACCAGTGCGTGGCGCAGGGCGTTCCGTTCGCGCGCGAGTATGGAGGCACGCTGGCCAACCGGAGCTTCGGCGGCGCGCAGGTGTCGCGAACATTTTACGCGCGCGGACAGACCGGCCAGCAGCTTTTGTTAGGCGCTTATCAAGCGCTGGAACGGCAGGTGGATGGCGGCAGCGTGAAGATGTTTCCGCGCACGGAGATGCTCGACCTGGTGGTGATCGATGGGCGCGCGCGCGGCATCATTACGCGCAATCTGGTGACGGGCGCGGTGGAGTGCCATGTGGCGGACGCGGTGGTGCTGGGCACAGGAGGCTACGGGAACGTCTACTATCTGTCGACGAACGCGAAAGGATCGAACTGCACGGCGATATGGCGCGCTTACAAACGCGGCGCTATGTTCGGAAATCCCTGCTTTACGCAGATTCATCCCACCTGCATTCCGGTTTCAGGCGACTATCAATCGAAGCTGACGTTGATGAGCGAGTCGCTTCGCAATGACGGGCGCATTTGGGTGCCTCTGGAGAAAAGCGACAAGCGGCCACCCAATCAGATTCCGGAAGCGGAGCGCGATTACTATCTGGAACGCTGCTATCCGAGTTTCGGCAATCTTGTTCCGCGCGATGTGGCTTCGCGCAATGCCAAAAAGGTTTGCGACGAAGGGCGCGGTGTGGGTGAGCACGGGCTGGGCGTGTATCTCGATTTCGCCGATGCGATCCGGCGGCTGGGCGTGGAGAAGATTCGCGAACGCTACGGCAACCTGTTCGAAATGTATGAACGCATCACGGACGAAGATCCTTATAAGGTCCCGATGCGCATCTATCCGGCGATCCATTACACGATGGGCGGGCTGTGGGTGGATTATCAATTGATGTCGACCATTCCGGGTTTGTTCGTGATTGGCGAGGCTAATTTTTCCGATCACGGAGCAAATCGGCTGGGTGCCAGCGCGCTGATGCAGGGGCTTTCCGACGGCTATTTTGTGATTCCGTACACGCTGGGAAATTATCTGGCCAGCAATAAATTGGAGAAAGTCGACGCGTCGCATCCGGAATTCGCGGCGGCCCAGGAAAGCGTGGCGATGAACACGCGCGCGCTGCTGGCCGTAAAGGGAACGCGCACAGTAGACTCGTTCCATCGCGAGTTGGGCAAGATTGTGTGGGACGAATGCGGGATGTCGCGAACGGCGGCGGGTCTTTCTTCGGCGATCGATAAAATTCGTGAGCTGCGTGGCGAATTCTGGCGCGATGTTCGCGTGCTGGGGGCCGATGAAGAGATCAATCAGTCGCTGGAGAAAGCCGGCCGGGTGGCGGATTTCTTTGAGTTGGCGGAGTTGATGTGCCTGGACGCGCTGGACCGGAATGAATCGTGCGGAGGGCATTTTCGCGAAGAGTATCAGACGCCGGATGGCGAGGCCTTGCGGGATGATGAGCATTTCAGTTACGTGGCCGCTTGGGAATATGCGGGTCCGGATCAGCCTCCGAAGTTGAATAAGGAGCCGTTGACGTTCGCCTATGTGCATCCCAGCCAGCGGAGCTACAAGTGAAATTAATATTTCACATCTGGCGGCAGAAGAATCGCGGGGCGCAGGGGCGCTTGATGCGCTATGAATCGGCCAAAATGAAGCCGGATATGTCGATACTGGAGGCGCTCGACGTATTGAACGAAGAATTAATTTTGCGCGGCGAGGAGCCGGTGGCGTTCGAGCACGATTGCCGCGAGGGAATTTGCGGGTCGTGCGGATTCGTGATCAATGGAGTCGCGCATGGGCCGCTTGAAAAGACGACGGTGTGCCAGTTGACTCTGCGGCACTTCAGGGACGGCGAGGAGCTGTATCTGGAGCCGTGGCGGGCGCGCGCATTTCCTGTGCTGCGCGATCTGATGGTCGACCGCAGCCCGTTCGACCGCATCGTGGGGGCGGGCGGATACGTTTCGGTATCGGCAGGCAGCGCTCCCGATGGAAACACGATCCTGATTCCGAAGGACGATGCGGAAAGAGCGATGGACGCGGCGGCCTGCATCGGCTGCGGAGCTTGCGTGGCCGCTTGTCCTAACGCCTCGGCGTCGTTATTCACGGGAGCAAAGATTTCGCATCTTGGCTTGTTGCCGCAAGGTCAGCCGGAGAGGGATTCTCGGGCATTACGAATGGTGCGGCAGATGAACGCGGAATCGTTCGGCCAGTGCACAAATATCGGCGAATGCGAGGCTGTGTGTCCAAAGGGTATTTCGCTGGAGGTGATCGGTCGAATGAATGGGGATTTTATAAAGGCGAGCTGGCGGAAGAAGTAGCCAGGAGCCGGAATGTCGTTGGCTTATTTCGATTCGAACAACTTCGCCGAGATTGATCGTCTTCAGAGCATTCTCGATCGCAGGCACCAGAGCGAGCAAATCCTCAAGCTGATTCGTTCTCGAACGGATCGAAATGACGCAGAGCTTTCTCTCAGTTAAATTTTGTTGGTAGGCGAGCCCCTGGTCCACGGTCAGCAACACGGCATAGCCCGCGAGTTCCGCAGCATTTAACAGTTCGCCATTTTTCTTGCCCTTCAGGCCTGCCCATTGAGCACTGTGAGCTTCCTGGGCGCGGAAGCTGTGCCTGAAATCGGTGGGCAGGCACTCGTCCAGGAGAATTTTCACGCGATTCGAGCTAACAGCGAATCTTTTGCTTCTTCAAGCGCCTGCACCGCCATCTCCTGCGTTACCGACGGAAACTGGCGCAGGAATTCGCTTAAGGGATGGCCGCCTTCAAGATAATCAATGAGGTTTTTAAACGGGACTCGTGTGCCGCGGAAGCACGGCGTTCCGCTCATGATTTCCGGATCGATGACGATCACCGCGTGCCTCATAGTCTGTCATCATTCTAACAATGCCTGAACTTCCCGAGGTCGAGGCGGTTTGCCGGCGTCTTCGGCGCGATGCGCTTCATGCTGAGATTGCCGTCGTTCATATTCTACGGCCGAGCGTGAGTCGTCCACAGCTTCCTCGGACCATTGAGAAGCACGCGGCTGGACACACTATCGACGCGATCCGCCGTTTGGGGAAAAACATTCTGATCGACTTGAACGGCGGAGAGGTCCTGCACATCCATCTCCGTATGACTGGCGATCTTCGGGTGATTCCCGATGCGCGATTCCGATCGGCATCGACGCGGGCGGTGTTTGAGTTCACCGATGGACGGGCGCTGGTATTCGACGACCCTCGGGCGCTGGGGAAATTATGGATCGGCGAAGAACGGCTCGGCGAGATTGGGATGGAACCGCTCGATGGGTCATTTACCGCCGAGGCGTTTGAAAGCCTCGCACAGAAGTCGAAGCAGCCCGTGAAATTGTTTCTGCTCGATCAACGGCACGTGGCCGGGATCGGCAATATCTATGCGGCGGAAGCGCTGTTTCGAGCTAAGATCGATCCGCGCAAGCTAACAGGAAGCATCAGTAAAGCGAAGCGCGCGGCGTTGCATGCGGCCATCGTCGAGGTATTAAGGAGCGCGGTCGGGGAATCCTACAACGCGCCCGGCGATGAATTTCCTTCCGATGTTTATGGGCGCGAGGGCGAGGCTTGCCGCCGATGCAAGGCGCTTATTCGACGCATCCCGCAGGGCGGGCGGTCAACTTACTTCTGCCCCCGCTGTCAGCGATAAATTTAGTTGGCCTCGAAGGGAATTACGGATGCGCAGCAGGCGGACACGGATACCGGTGGGCGTGATGCCTTCGGAAAGTGCGATTTCCTCGGCCGAATATCCTTCCAGGCTTTGTTCGAGTAGCGCCCGGTCGCGTTGAGAACAACGGTCCAGCAGGCGGAGCACCTCAATGGCATCCAGGTCGAGCGTGTAAACCGCGTTGGTATCCTCAATCTCGGTCTGGATCGGAGCGCGAAAACGGGCGCGGAACAAATTTCTGGCGATGGAGTTCACCCAGTAGCTGACCAAGCCGGGATCGCGAAGCTGCTCCCGGTATTCCCAGCCGCGAGCCCACGCGGCCTGGGCGATTTCTTCGGCTTCCTCAACCGGCGCGCCCCGAGACAGCAAGAACCGACGAGTGGCGCTATATCCCATCTCAAACGCTTGCGCGTAGTCACTGCCTAGCATTTGGATGGGTGTTGCAATTGGGATTCCACACGGATGCAACTGTACCTTCAACGCTTTACCGCGCCTGTGTTTGCCAACCCCGTAAATTCTTCCGATGGTCGGTCTATTCTACTTGTGAAATCCTCCCGATGAAGAGATGGTGCGAGTCCCTCTAGCGTTTCTTACCTGTGCGGCGTTCGCGGCGGCGCAATCCCATCCAAGCTGGTGGACTTATTCATCGCCCGGGGCGACCGCGCTGGTCGGCATTGAATGGCAGAGCGTCAGAACGTCTCCTTTCGCCGACCCGATCGAGGGCGAGTTGTGGGGCGACCTGGGATTTCCGGACCTTCCCTGCCTGCACAAAGCTCGGCAGTTTGTCGTTTCCTCGCCTGAGTTTCTAGCGCTGGCGAACGGAATTTTCGCTTCGAGTGCGATGCGCGATCAGGCGGCGAAAAAGGGTTTCAAAGCGATGACTTATCGCGGAATCGACATGTGGTTTTCGACTGAAAAAGGCGTATTGAGCCTGGCGCGGTTGACCGACCAACTAGTGATGATCGGCGAACCGAAGACGCTCCAGGAAGCGGTCGACCGCAGCATGGATGACGCCAGGAACTATTCGCCCCTGCTGGCGCGCGCAGCCGCATTTAATCAAAAGGATTTGTGGGTGGTGTCGTCCCGTTTGCCCGACGACTTGGCGAGCCGTTTCGTGCCGCTGGATATCGAAAGCGAGCGTTTTGAAGGGTTCGTTTCCGTGCGTAATGGACTGGAGCTGGATGCGGTGCTATCGGCGGGGTCCGAACAGCAGGCCATCGCATCCGCAGGGAAGCTGCGCCAGGCGATCCCGACATTTCCCGCCATCGCGCGCGGATTGCAGGTGACTGTCGAGGACGATTCGGTGAGACTGGCGCTGGAGGCGACTCGCGAACAGGTGATCGTGGCGCTGCGCGGACCGGAACCGGTGCCCGCGCCCGTTGAAACAATTAAGGTCGAAACGCCCAGTCATGTGGAATATGTCCCGGTGGAGAAGCCTGACCCGCCGAAGCCGGTCGTGATCGAAAAACCGCAGGTGATCAGGATTCTTGGTCTGGACGAAGGTCCACGCGAGATTGTTTTACCACCGGCGGTAAAGCCGGCAAACAATTAGAAATTGACTTGACTTGGGAAATACTTTTCGATCAGGCCCTGATAGTAAGGCTTTAATTCGCTCACCTTAGGCTTCGAATCGCTCTTTGAATACAGATCGTAGGGGTTAAACTTTTTCACCCACTCAAACATTTCGCGGTCGTGATCGTTCATCAGGTAATCGTACGCGCCTTCGCGATGGGCCGGGTAAAATGAGTGGTAGCGAATCATGTACAGGGCCGGCTCCGGCAGATACGGCTTGGCGATGTGATAGAAATATTCGTCGTGTCCCCAGGACAGATCCACTTTATCCAGACCGCAGCCTTTTTCGTAAATTCCTAGCTGCGTCTGATAGACCGGTTTCTTCGAATCCGGATTGGCTTCGAAAAACTCGGGAAACACGATCTTGTCGGAGTAGGCGCAGCCAGTGGGAAACGTATCGCCGACCACCGCCCACTGCTCTTCCCCATACAGGCACAGAACCTTGCCGATATCGTGCAGCAGACCGGTGAGCTGGAACCAATCGGGATGGCCGTCGCGGCGGATCGCTTCGGCGGCTTGCAGATTGTGGTCGATCTGGCTCAGATCGGTGTCGGGATCGCTCTCGTCGACCAGCGTGTTGAGGTAGTCCAGCGCCTCCCAGATGCTCATCTTGGTACGCGTCAAGCCGGCGTACTGGCGCTTTTTCTCCAACACGAACTGATGCGTCTGACGGGCATGATTCTGGCGATAGAACTCGACCACGCCGGGGGTGGTTTTCGAGTAGTCGCGAAACTCTTCAGTTTTCTTATTCGGGTTGTACCGCTCACCGACGAAGTCGTCCCACTGCTCCAGACTTTGAAGAGGACCTTGCACGTTCATACCTTTACTTTAGCGCTATTAATAGGCCCAGCGCCACAGGTTCGCGCCGGCTGTGAACCCGGCTCCGACGGCCGCGAACAGCACCAGATCGCCTTTAGTAAGCTTCCCCGATTCGACCGCGTCGCGGGTGGCCAAAGGGATGGTCGCGCCGGTGGTGTTTCCAAAGCGATCGATGTTGATAATCACCCGTTCCAGGTCCATGCCCAAGCGTTCCGCCACACTCATGATGATCCGCTTGTTGGCCTGATGCGGAATCAACAGCTTCACGTCCTTCGGAGTCAAGCCGTGCTGTTCGAGCAACCCACAACATAGCTCTTCCATCTTGCGAACGGCATATTTGAACACCTGTCCGCCATCCTGCTTGACGAAGTGCAAACGCTGCTCAACGGTCTGTTGAGTCGACGGCATGCGGCTGCCTCCGGCCGGCATTTTCAAATAATCCCCGCCGGAGCCATCGATCTCATTCCTGAATCCGATGAATCCGTTGTCGTCGGCGGTGGGTTCCACCAGCATCGCGCCGGCCGCATCGCCGAACAGGATGCAGGTGCTGCGATCGGTGTAATCGAGAATGCGCGACATGGTATCGGCGCCGATTACCAGGACCTTCTTATGCGTCCCCGCCATCACGAAATGCGCGGCAGTCGTGAGGCCGTAAATAAAACCGGAGCAGGCTGCCACCAGATCGAATCCCCACGCGCCCTGCGCACCGATGCGATGCTGCACCAGACACGCCGTGGCAGGGAAAAGCATATCGGGCGTGACCGTACATACGATGATGCAGTCCACTTCCGAAGCGTCGATGCCGCGGCTTGCCAGTGCGATGCGCGCCGCCTCCGCCGCCATATCCGAGGTGGCGATTTCCGGCGCGGCGATATGCCGCTCCGCAATACCCGTGCGATCGATAATCCATTGGTTGCTGGTCTCAACCATTTTCTCCAGATCCTGATTCGTCAGCACTCCGGCCGGCACGTGGCAGCCGAGCGCGCTGATTTTAGCTCCTGGCAAATTTTGTCTCCCCTAAAGTCGCTCTTTATGTTACATAGTCATGTTACATTCGGGAGGAATGCAAGTCGAGAGAGCGGACGTACTTGTTTCGGAAGACTATGTTGAATCCGCTTCGCTGACGCCCGAAGAAATCTATGCGCAGGTGTTCCGCGAGATGCGTCCGCGGACGCCAATCCCTTTAATCCGGGTGAAATTTTGCCGCTATGCCAACGCCAGCGCCAAGGTGAAATTGGAGGACGGCGTGCTCGAGGTCCGCATTGCCGACACACTCGCCGGAGCACCCGATGGAGTAATGGAAGCGCTGGCCGAAATCCTGCTTTCGAAGCTATTCCGCCGGCCTGTCCCGGCGCACTGCAATGAGCGTTACCGGCGGTACCTAAACCGGCGCGACGTCAGGCGCAATCTGGATCTGGTCCGGCAGATTCGCGGGCGCAAGCAGGTGGAGGAAGCGCAAGGCAGATGTTATGATCTGAACCCTATGTTCGAGGAGCTCAATTTCAAGTACTTTCACGGCCTGATGGCGCGGCCGATTTTAGGCTGGAGCCCAAATGCTTCGAGAACGCTGCTGGGACACTATGATTCGTCGCACAACGCGATTGTTCTGAGCCGGATTCTTGATCGTCCGCAGACGCCGCGCGTTGCGGTTGAGTACGTTTTATTCCATGAAATGCTGCACTTGCGCTACCCGGTGGAACATCGCGGAGCGCGGCGGTGCGTGCATACCCGGGCCTTTAAAGATGCCGAGAAACAGTTCGAAAAGTTAAAAGAAGCGCAAGCGGCGCTACGACATTTGTAAGTCGTGTGGCGCTTATGCGGCCGCTGGTGCCGAGAGACGATTGATCTCCGCGTGCATTGCCCCCATGGCTTCGACCAGCGCCCGGGTGTCCACCGAAACACCAATCCCGGAGAGGGAGAGTCGCATTTCAAGGGCGGCAATTTCAAACCAGAAACGAAGCTGCGTGCGGAGTAACACTCCGACCATCCCCGCATGCTCGGCCGGCAAGCTCGCCGCGATAAAACGCGCGTGCGCATGCAAACGGTTAAAATCCCGAACCAATTCCTGAAGATAAAGCCGGAAAATACGGCGTCGTTCACGGAGAAACTTCTTGCCGATCTCGGGCCGGAACCCGGGCTGAGCCTTCAGAAAAAGCAAATCCTCGTTGCTGAGGAGTCGGCCCATCGGCTCATAGCGAGCAAGCGAAAATTCCGCTTCGTCGAGGGTCGTTTGGCCTACGGCGGCCTTCGAACTTCTGTCATTCCACAAGCGCAACACGGTAAGTCCCCCAAGACAGATTCGTGCGAACCGGGTTCTCGGACCAAAAGGTCCAGCCTTAAAATCTAGATTAGGATACCTGATTATTTACAAAAGAGCAATAGAATTTCAACCTCATTTATATCCGGGTTAACGGCGGCGCAAACGTTCCAGGCTATTATTGATGGCGTCCAATTGCCCGGTCAGGCGTTCCGCCTCGGCCCGATTCCAGAGGTGCCCCACAACCGCCGTGCGGCTCTCGCCTTCACGCTGGAACTCAATGAGCCAAAACAGTAAACACCCTAGAGCAATGCACATCTGCACGATACTGCTTGCCGCGCTGATCTGCTTGTTGCTGATCCATCGATTCAGGATATAGGCGTATGTGGAACGCGACAGCGACCAGACGATGAATCCGCCAATATATACGATGACATTGCGCCGCATCCGAACCGGAAACCACGCCATGAATATCGAAATTATAATCAGAAATATCGCCATGGTCCCGTCCATGGTCTGTTCGAACAAGTAGAAGAGGCGTAGCAGCGGATGGGCTCCGGCAGAGAGCAAATGGGCCAGCCAGAGCCCGATAAGAGGAATTACTGCCGTCGCGCCCAGAATGTAGGCCACCGTGTTCCGCCCGAATTGAGCCAGCGCCGGCGTTCTTTCGAGCGCGAGCGCATAGATCTCCACCAGCATGAACGCCGCGATCAGGATTTTTAGCGTTTGGCAGGTGAAATATGCGTCTCCATACCGTTTCGTGTTGTAAGGAATCGTCAATGCGGCCAGGGTAGAGAGAAAATCCACCGCGAAGTAACAGAAGAATAGTTTGTAGATGTTAATCAGGCCGCTTGACCACAGCCTCACCAATACTGCCGCAGTGAGTCCGAGGGTGAGCCACAAGATACCCTTTTCCCATAGATTCAACAAGTGATCTCCGGCGCCGCGTTCCCCGCGACCCCACAGGGAGTTTATCACTAAATGAGGGAAAAGCAGCCCTGAAATGGACAAAACTCGCCCAGCGCGGCAAGCCATTCAGCTTGCGTGCCGAAACGAGTCTTCCACAAATAGACTGTCGGTGAATTTATTGGGGGGAGCCAGGGGTGCAAGGGTAGCACGTGGGTCCCGGCATATCAGTCTGAGGTGTTGCAGAGCCAGCGAGCACAGCAAAGGTCAGCGCCAGTGCCATCGTTGCAAAGAGTTTTTTCATGATTATTGTTCTCCAGGATCGGGGTTAAGAGTAACTACTATGGAGGTATCCTAAACCACCTTAGGCCTCTTTCGAACGCTGCCTTACTTACGTTTTCGGGAATCAGAACAAGTCAACCCGCTCTGGTCCCGCATGGATTTGGGCGTACAATAGGAGTAGGGAATACGGGATGCCGAGATTCAGGCCGACGGGGAAACTAGAGCGTAGCGCTCTAGCGGACCTGTGGAAACACACTCTTTGCCACATCCCGACAGTGAGCGGGCGGTTGGTCTATCTCGCCAGTCTTAGAGACGTAAATTCAGGAACTTACAAGCATCACGGGCTGTTTACCGCGTTTGGACGTGATGAAGCTGTGCGGGCTCTGCGAGACAGTCATCGGGAAGCGTTCCAGAGCTGGCTCAATCTTTCACTGGCAGAAAAAAATGACGATCTCAAGGAATACTTAAGATCGCTAGAAAACCCACGAGAGGAAGTTATAGAGTATTGGCTCCAATCTGGAGTCTATCGCAGCTATGTGCCGGCAACCGCTATGGAAATGGAGACCGAGCTGTTTTGCCGGGACCTGGAAACGCTGCTTCAGTTGCTCCAAAATGAGGCAATCAACCTCCAGTTGCACTCCGGCGCCGCAGCGCGGGATCAAGACTCATTGCCACCTGCATGACTTGGCCAATTACTTCAATTTCATCAGGATAGCGGTAAGATTTCGGGTCGTACAGGGAGGCCGGATGAGGCTGCACGATAAGGATCCCATCGCGTAGCCCGCACCACCCACAGATGTAACCATCGCGGTGCTCCAGGAAATAGATCGGTCGCTCGAACTCGGAGTTCCAGCCGGAATTCACGACTCGCCGCTTGGTATCGTCTATGACGACCAGGGAGCCCGGCGGGATGATCGGGAACATGGACCAATCCTCTGTCCCAATGAACCCATATCGAAAATTTCGCAGATCTATGTTATTGAAAAGCATCAGCGGAAGCGTACCCCAGCGCTGGATAAACCGGCTGAGAAAGACCGTTCGGCTCAGGTCGATACCCGGATCCAGTGAAATCGGCACTTGAATCCCGCCTTCCTCGGCGCGGAAGTTGATGGTATGCGTCTGGGTATGTTGGAGGACGGCGGCGTCAGCGGGTAAAGTCGACATGGAAACACCATACCAGCCCAAGACCTCCGACATATCCAACCGGTAGATCGCACAAAGGGAGTAAAGCCGGTACGCAGACGGCATTGTCCCTTTGTTCTCAATATCTGCCAGACGGCTTAGGGCAACCACGAACTCATCATTCGAGTGAAGATCCGCGATACGCGCGCTGGCTTCCTCCACATCGCGGAAACGGAGCCGCAACCGCTCCCGTATCTTCTTGAGTTTCTGACCAGGTTCCTCCATGATAGAAGTGTGTTGGGTGTATCCGGACGCGCCCCGGTTAAAAGTATAGCGGCGGCTGGATAGGGAGAGCAAGGATTATTGTAAGGGTTTGTTCTGAATTCAGAACAAAGAAATCCACAGGTACGATAATTTCGGAACAAAGAGGCTTTTTCAATACCGAAGCAGGGAGTCGATTTGCGTGTCATCATCGGTGTAACTGGTGCAAGCGGGAGCATTTACGGCTGGCGTTTGCTCGAAAAAATGCGTTCCATTGCCGAAATGGAGATCCATTTGGTTCTTTCCCGTTCCGGTGAGCGGACCGCATTTCTCGAAATGGGCAAAACGGCCGCCGATTTTAAAACCTTAGCCCATGTGACTTACCCGGTGGAGGATATCGGTTGCCGTTTGGCAAGCGGCTCATTTCCCACCGATGGAATGGTGATCGCTCCCTGCTCGATTCATACAATGTCGGCGATCGCCGCGGGAATCAGCAACAATCTGATGGTTCGCGCGGCTGATGTAGTACTAAAAGAGCGCCGGCGGCTGATCCTGATGGTGCGAGAATCGCCGTTGCATGTGGGGCACCTTCGATCGATGACGGCGCTGGCGGAAATGGGTGCGATTCTGGCACCGCCTGTCCCCGGTTTTTATCATATGCCGCAAAGTGTTGGCGAAATCGTGGATCACAGCGTCGACCGGGTGATGGACCTGATGGGTGTTCCCTCCCCTTCCGCGAAACGTTGGGACGGCGCTCAAAAATGAGAGTGGCCTTTCAAGGTGAACTGGGCGCTTTCAGCCAGCAGGCGATCCGACAGCTTCTCGGAGCGCGCGCCGAGCCTGTGCCCTACCAGCGCTTCGACGAAGTATTTGCCGCATTGCGCGGGAAAAAAGTAGTCGCGGCCGTTCTCCCGATCGAAAATACGCTGCACGGCAGCGTTCATGAAAACTACGACCTGCTGCTGCGGTACGATTTTGAGATCACCGCCGAAACCAGCGTTCGCATCGTGCATAACCTGATCGCGCCGCCGGGCGTGACGTTTGAACGAGTGCGGAAGGCCTATTCGCACCCGGTGGCATTGAATCAGTGCCTCGATTTCTTTCGCCGGCACAAACGAGTGGAACGGGTAACCTTCTACGACACCGCGGGCAGCGTCAAAATGATCATGAAGGAGCGGCCAGCGGACGCGGCGGCGATCGCCTCAGAACTGGCGGCGAAGATTTACGGCGGAAAAATTCTGCGCCGCGAGATCGAGGACGACCGTCAGAATTTCACCCGATTCTTTCTTCTTGAGCCGCCCGGGTCGAAGCCGCGAACACTACGCGGCGAGGCCAAGAATCCCTGGAAAACTTCGCTCGTCTTTTCGACGAAAAACATTCCCGGAGCTTTGTTTAAGGCCCTCAGCGCGCTGGCGTTGAGAGATTTAAACCTGGTGAAAATCGAATCGCGTCCGCTGCGCGGCAAGCCTTGGGAGTACTTGTTCTACCTCGACCTGTTGGGACGCAGCAGCGATCCGGTGGTACAGAAAGCGCTGGGGCACTTAGAAGAACTGGCCGACTTTTTGCGCGTGCTCGGCACGTACCGCGCGGCGTCCTAGATCCTACACGCCCAAACTTTTAAGCAGCCGCACCGCCATGCCGATGTCCGAGAGCCTCTGCGCCTGATCGTCGATTTCGCGCTCGACGTTGACCGATCCTTTAAAGCCGGCGTTCTTCAGCGCCTCCACGAAGCGCGGAATCCCGACGGCGCCCTGCCCCAGCGGCCGCTCCGTTCCAAGGGCGCCGGGTTTATCTAGGGGTGGCCCGTCGCCATCTTTCGCGTGCACCGAAACGACATGGGGCGCGAGCTTCTCGAACGCCTCAATCGGATTGCCGGATCCGTAAAGAATCATGTTCGCCGGGTCGAAGTTGACTTTGAGATTGGAACATCCGGCGTCGTCGAGAAAGTGCAGCAGCGTCTCCGCCGGTTCCTGCCCCGTCTCCAGCGCGAACGTCTGGCCGTGCTTTTCCGCGCGTTCGCAAATCCTGCGGACCATGCCGCGCACCGCGATGTAATCAGGATCAGAATGATCGGCGGGCACGAATCCGATGTGGCAGGCGATGCTTTTCACGCCCAGCGCCGCCGCGAAATCGCAAGCATCGAGAGTCCTCTGCTCCCGCGCCTCGCGCGTGGCCGGCGGAATGAAACCGACAGTTCGCTGCACGGTGGGAATATCGGCGTAATCTTCGCCGGTGTACGCGCAGACCACGGTGGCGATGGAGAAGCCCGCGTCCGCGATGGCCTCTCGCCATTCGACAGCCGCGGCCGACGTTAACGGCACATCTCCGGCCACGCCCAACTGCCCCGCTTGCACGCCCAAAGCGCGAAGCTCCCCCAGATTGTCGCGACCGGCCCAAAACATGACCCCTATTTCCATGAGACCCTCTCTCCGTTTTTCGACCGCGCACCGAACATCCCGAGCGCCAGCCGAATCGACTCCGCCGAACTCGCCGGATCGCACAGGGACGGCTGTTCTCCACTGCGGCAACACGCGGCAAAATACGCAATTTCCGCAGCGTATCCATCAACAGGTTCCAGCGTGACCGCTTCCCCGCTCCCGTAACGCTTTAGCGGCCGCGATTCCGAATTAAATTCGAGAATGCCATGATCGCCCAGCACCGTGAACTCCATCGCAAATGGAAACGCGCCCGGGAACATCCAGCCGCCGCTGATTTCCACTACGAATTTTTCGTAAAAAAGCCGCGCCGAAATTGTGTCGACTCCTGCCGGTGCGTTCTCATAGCCAGTGGCGGCGATCGCCGATGGTGGACCGAAGAGCCGCAACGCCATATCGATATCGTGAATCAGCAAATCGAATGCGCCTCCGCCGCTACGCGATGGATCGGTAATCCACTCCGACCAGCCCGGTTGCGCACATCGTCTTCGAAACGTGGCAAAACGAATTTCGCCAAGCTCGCGATGCTCCACGGCATGTTGAAGCGCAATATATGCCGGGAAGAATCGCAACACGTGCGCGACCATCAGAATTTTTTTAGCTCGCTCCGCCTCCGCGATCATGCGATGGCAGGATTTGACGCTCAGCGCCATCGGTTTCTCAACGAGGACATGCTTCCCGCTGCGCAACGCCGCGATGGCCGCCGATTCGTGCAGGTCCGTCGGGAGACATAAATCCACTGCGTCGATCAAAGGATCGGCCAGCGCGTCGTCCAGCGTCGTGTAATGCTTTACCCGAGTTTCAGCCGCGCGCCGGCTCACGACGGCGGCTAACTCAATAGCCGGTAGGGACGCGATCGCCTTCAAGTGCACGCCGCCCATGTACCCGAGACCAACCACCGCCAGACGCATCAACAATTAGAATAGATTATGGAAGCCCTCTCATCGAAGCTTGCTGCGGCGACTGCTGAATTCACGACGATTCTGGACCAGGGTGCCGCGCAGCTTCCGCGGCTCACGGAGACGGCGGCGCGCGAAAAAGGCCATTGGTCGCGAAAACAAATCCTCGGCCATCTGATCGATTCGGCCGCCAACAATCACCAGCGCTTTGTGCGGGGACAGCTCGATCGCGAGCTCGCGAGCTCGCGATCGAGCTGTCCCCGCACA
>JBEKPC010000056.1:0-30024 GCA_049521155.1 Bryobacteraceae bacterium | reverse complement strand
AGCCCGGAAGCGCAGACGATTCTAAAAGACGGTGGATTATGGTCGTTTAAGGCTTCTTCGGGACACGTTTAACGACGATTATCGGCGATTTTCATTGACATGATCTTCCGCTGCGCGCTTCAACTCGAACAGTTTTGAGCCGCTCACCGCGAGCGCGACGAAACCGGCCGCCAGCAAAGGAATCGTGACTGTGCCCCATAAGACCAGCGAGAATCGAGCCGCCTCATCCCGCGGAACATTGAACATATGTTCCAGCGCTTCCTTCGTCAGAAACTGAAACAACCCTAAGTTTCCAGGAGCTTGCGGAATGATGCCGCCCAGCCGCAGAATCACCATCAGCGCAAACGCGACGCCGATCGACAAATCGAATCCATAAGCCCGAAACGCAGCATAAATCGGAATCACCTGGAGCAGAAGATACGGCAAGCTCTGTAAAAACGCAAAATAAAGATAACGCGAATGCCCGATCAGATTCAGATCGTCAATCAATACACGGACATGGCGCTGCCAGCCGTCGCCTGAAAGCAAGGCTCGCGTTTGCTGCCGCAGAAAGATCGCCAGCGCGAGCAGAGCCGCGGCCGCCAATACCAGCATTCCCAGCACATAGCCGCTATCGACCAGCCACCGCATCCGATGCGGAAGATGCACCAGCCGCACCGTCAACAGCAGGCATAAACAGAGCCAGATTCCGTCGAAGATCCTTTCTATCAACGCGCTGGAGATCGCGACGGAGAAGGGCAGTTTGGTCCAGCGCGAGATCAGATAACAGCGCAGAATTTCACCGGCGCGAAACGGCAGCACTTCATTCGCGAAAAGCCCGACATAAATCGCGCTGACGGCTTGCCGAAACGTAACCGGATCGACAGGACGAAGCACCATCCGCCAGCGCACGGCCTGCCAGCAATAGACGGAAATATCGGCCACGACCGCGAACCCCAGCCACCACCAGTTCATGGTGGCGAGGTCGTCTTTCAGTTCGCCGAGTTTAGCGTCGCGGAGCGTCCAGACCAGGCAGGCGAGCGACGCGAGGTAAGTCAGGATCAGCAGAACACGCGAGCGGATCCCGCTGAAATTTGTATCACCCAATACCTAATCATAGTCCAGCAAAACAGTACAGCGTGCCGCGCGTGCGGAGATAGATGCGGCTTTGATCGATGGCTGGGGTGGAGAAGATGTCTTCGTCCAGATCGTTGATGGCGAGAATTTCCCACTGTGGCGCGGCTTTGAGCACGGTCACTTTCCCTTCCTGATTGGAGACGTAAATCTTTCCGTCTCCGGCCACAGGCGAGGACCAGTATTGGCCCAGCGCGCCGCTGAGCCGCGCCTGTTTGAAGACGGCGCCGGTTTTGGGATCGAGCGAAGTGAAGATGCCGCCTTCCTTAATCAGGAACAAAACGCCGCGATAGAGCAGCGGGGAGGGGACGTTGGGAATCGATTTGCGGAAGCGCCAAAGGACGTGCGTATCGGTGACGTCGCCTTTCCCGCCGGCGCGAATGGCGACGATATTATTCTGCGAGGTTTCGCGGGCGCGGTAGAAATTCCATTCGCGCTCGTTGAGGAAGCCGTCGTGGTCGAGATCGGAATCGGCAAAAGAACTTTCATTTTTAAACGGCCCTTCGGCGCGCGAAATTCGTCCATCCTGATTGGAATCGTATTTTTCGAGGGCCTGCTGCCAGGTGAGGATCGCGCGCGGCTGGTCGGAATCGCCGCCGGTTTCCCAACCGCTGACGTAGATCACGTCGTCCTGAATCAGGGGAACCGATTTGAGCTGCCAGGCCATGCCGCGAATCCACCACAGGCGCTCGCCGGTTGAGAGCGAGTAGGAGACCACTTGAAACGCGCCCGGAACAATCACCTCGGCGGGACCATCCTTCGGCTGGTAGAGGGCGGGCGTGGCGTAGCCCCGCGTCGAATCGGGGCGAGGAGTTTTCCAGCGGATTTTGCCGGTCGCGCGATCCACCGCGAGCAGGTAGGAATCGGTATCCTGATCGCAAATCAGAATCACCAATTCTCCGGCGAGCACAGGAGACGATCCGTGGCCGTTTTCGTTGTTGAAAGGGCCCAGCGGAAGCTTCCAGCGCTCGGTTCCATCGGCCGTGTAGGAGATCAGGCCGAAATCGCCGAAGAAGACATAGACGTTCTGGCCGTCGGTTACGGGCGAGGGCGAGGCGGGGCTGTTGGTATGTTGAAATTCCTCTTTGCGCGGGCGCGGAGCCTGGCGCCGCCACAATATTTTCCCGCTGGCGCGGTCGAGGCAGAGGGTGAGCAGAGCTTCGTTCTCGACCGCGGTCAGAAAGATGCGCGCCGGGGTCAGAACGGGCGAGGAATGACCGGGCGGAATTGCTGTTTTCCAAACCACATTTTTTTGCTGCGAGAATTCCGTGGGCAAAGGACCGTCGGCAGCGACTCCCGCGCCGTTCGGTCCTCGAAATTGGGGCCAATCGACGGCCAATAGTACGGAGCAGAGCAATGGAACTATGGCATAATGCATCGTCGGGCTGCTGACATTGTAGAACGAGGACACTCTAAGTTTGTACGACTACATCGTAATCGGCGCAGGCAGCGCGGGCTGTGTGCTGGCTTCACGGCTCTCGGAACGTCCCGACACCAACGTCCTCTTAATGGAAGCTGGTCCTCCCGACCGCAAGCGGGAGATCCATATTCCGGCGGCGTTTTCCAAACTTTTTCGAACCGAAGTCGACTGGAATTTCTCAACCGAGCCGCAGGAGCATCTGAACGGGCGGAGGCTATACTGGCCGCGCGGGAAGACGCTGGGCGGGTCGAGCTCGATGAACGCGATGATCTACATGCGCGGCGCGCGCGCCGATTACGACGGCTGGCGCGACATGGGGAATGAAGGCTGGGGCTTCGATGACGTGCTGCCTCTGTTCAAAGCGGCGGAGAATCAGGAGCGCGGCCCATCGGCTGAACATGGCGTGGGCGGGCCTCTGAACGTCGCCGATTTGCGCACCGTGAATCCGCTGACGCAGGCGTTTCTGGAGGCGTGCGCGGCGGAAGGGATCGCGAAGAATTCCGATTTCAACGGCGCGTCGCAGGGCGGAGCCGGGCTTTACCAGGTAACGCAGAAACGCGGCGCGCGAGTCAGCGCCGCGGATGCGTATTTAAGACCGGCGTTGCGGCGCGGCAATCTGACGGTGTGGACCAATGTACATGCGGCACGGCTGCTGATCGAAGAAGGACGCGCGGCGGGTGTCGAGTTTTTTTTGAAGGGCGGTCTGCAACAGGTACGCGCAGCGCGGGAGGTGATCCTGTGCGCGGGCACCATCGGATCGCCGCAACTGCTGCTGCTCTCCGGGATTGGTCCGCGCAAGGAGCTGGAGGCGCTGGGCATTCCGGTCGCCGTCGATCTGGAAGGCGTGGGCGGCAATTTGCAGGATCATTTGAATATCGGTCAGTCGTATCACTCGACTAAGCCGATTTCGCTCAGCAACGCGGAGAGCCTGCCGAATTTGTTGCAGTATATTTTCAAGAAAACAGGACCGCTGACGTCGAATATTGCGGAGGCGGGGGCGTTCACGAAGTCGCGCGCGGATCTGGCTGAGTGCGATTTGCAACTGCACTTCGCGCCGGTGCATTTTGTCGAGCATGGGCTGAAAAATCCCGCGGGGCATGGATTCAGTCTGGGCGCGGTGCTGCTGACGCCGCAGAGCGCGGGACGGATTTATTTGCGGTCCGCGGATCCGCGGGAGGCTCCGGCGATGGAGCCTTCGTATCTGACGAATCAAGACGATCTTCAGCCGCTATCGGAGGGGCTGAAGCTGGTTTGGAAGCTGCTGGAGTCGAAGGCGTTCGAACCGTACAGGGGGCAGGTGGTGTTCGCAAAGGAAGATCCGGCGGCGTACATTCGAGCGCATGGCGAGACGCTCTATCACCCAGTGGGGACTTGCAAAATGGGTCAGGATGCGGGGAGCGTGGTGGACGCGAGGCTGCTGGTGTACGGGGTGCAGGGGCTGCGCGTGGCGGACGCGTCGGTGATGCCGAAGATCGTGCGGGGGAATACGAATGCGCCGGTGCTGATGATTGGGGAGAAGGCGGCGCGGATGATTTTGGAGTAGGGGGGCGAAGAACGCGGAGACATCGACACTCTCGAAAACGTCATTGACACCGCTCCCTACGGTCACGGCTCGGTCAGGGATTCGGAAGCGTCGAGCGTTTTCGTATCTGCGAGGCCGTTCCGGTGCCAGGCGTCCGGGCTGCGCCCGGATGGACCGATTGGCAATCGGTCCGCAGGTTGGCAACCTGCCCCACGACGGACCATGATTTTCATTTGCGATTGGTTTGGCATTAAGCGCGCTGCTAGTCTATGAGTTTGCGGGTTAGGTAGGTGAATTCTTCGGCGAAGGTTCGGGCTTGCTCTTTGAGATTGGCGCCGGCTGAGTGGCCGCCTTCTATGATTTCGTCGTAATAGAATGGCTTGCCGAATTCCTCCATCTTGGCGGCGAATTTTCGCGCGTGGACGGGGCCGACGCGGTCGTCTTTGGTGGTGGTGAAGATCAGCGGCTCAGGGTAGTTCACATCGCGCTTGAGCTGGTTATAAGGAGAGATCGAGGCGAGGAACGCGCGCTGTTCGGGGATGGAGACGGAGCCGTATTCGCCCACCCAGGACGCACCGGCGGCGATGTGCTCAAAGCCCAGCATATCGAGCAGAGGAACCTGGATCACAATGGCGTTCCACATTTCGGGATGCTGGGTCATTTCGACGCCCATCAGCAGGCCTCCGTTGGAACCACCTTCGATGCCCAGACGGCGCGGGGACGTGATCCTGCGGGTTACGAGATCCTGGCCGACGGCGGCGAAGTCGTCATAGATGCGCTGGCGGTGGGTCTTGAGGCCGGCCTCATGCCAGGCGGGTCCAAACTCACCTCCGCCGCGAATGTTGGCGAGGACATAGACGCCCCCGTGTTCCAGCCAAAGCTTGCCAATGTAGGCGGAATAGGACGGGGTCGAGGATATTTGAAAGCCTCCGTAGGCCGTGAGGAGCGTGGGATTCGCGCCATCGAATTTCATGTCCTTGGGCCGAACGATGAAGTAGGGAACTTTCGTTCCATCTTTCGAGACGGCGATCAATTGCTCGACCACATCGCGCGACGCATCAAACTGGGCCGGCAGCGTCTTCGCTTCTTTCAGCGTGCCGGTAGAGGCGTCGCCGAGCAGCAGGGATGAGGGCGTCAGAAAGCCGGTGAGTCGAAGGAAAAAGCGGTCATCGGACCAGTTGGCGGTGATGACGGATACGGTCTGGTTGTCGGGCACGCTGAGTTTGGTGCGCGTCCAGGATCCGTTGGCGCCGGGAGTGTAGCTGTAGAGACGCCCCTGGACATTTTCAAGGGTGGTGACGAGCAATCGAGTTTTCGTGGCGCTGACACTCTCCGCAAATTCGGTGGCAGAGGGCGCAAAGATGACGCGCGGCTTCAGATGGAGAGGATCCTTTTTGACCGCCTCCAGATCGAGAGCCACGACGGAGCCCTGGACCAGCTTTTGAGGGGCCCAGTCTTCGTTGAGAGTGACGATGAGGCGGCCGTCGAGCAGATCGCCCAAGTCGACCTTTCCGGGCAGGGCGATTCGTTTTACTCCATCGGGGGTGAGGAGCGACAGGGTCTTCTCAAAGAAGGTGACGCCGCGTTGGAGAAGCGTCACCTGATGGCCTTGACCGTCGTGAAGGGTCAGCGCATCGGTTGATAACTCATCGGTTTCGGCGCCGCGGTAGACCTCTTTCGCCTGATCGAGGGGCTGACCTCGCTTCCAGATCTTCACGACGAAGGGATAGCCGGACTTGGTCATGGTACCGGCGCCCCAGTCACGGGCCACCAGCAGGGTGTCCTTATCGACCCACGCCACTCCCTGTTTAGAGCGCGGCAGGACGAAACCGTTTTCGATGAACTTGCCGGTCTTCAGACTGAACTCGCGCTCGGTGCCCGCGTCCTCACCGCCGGCGGAGAGGCCGACGAGGCAGAGATCGTTTCCGGGATAGAGACAATTGAGTCCTTGGGCAACCCACTTTTGGTTGTCTTGTTTGGCTAGCGCGTCATAATCCAGCAGCGTCTGCCAATGGGGCTGCGCGGTGAGGTAGTCGGCTACGGTGGTGCGCCGGAGGATCCCTCTGAGATGGGCGGCGTCCTTCCATGTGTTGTAGACGTCGTCTCCGTTCAGGCGAGGGATGGGAAGGCGTTCGGGGGATTCGAGCACCTTGAGGGCGGCGGCTTCGAGGCCGGCAAAATGAGGATCCTTCTCGAGCACTTTCGCGGTGCGTTCGTTTTCCGCTTTTACCCAGGCCATGGAGCGCGGGCCTGACACGTCTTCGAGCCATTGGTACTTATCTGCCGTGGTTTGCGCGGTGAGCAGCCCCGAAATGAATGCCAATAGTGCGCTTCGTTTCATGTAGGTATGATAAATCATGCACCGCTTCCTGCTTCATAATGACGAGATTCGCGACGCGGGGGAACGCCTGGTTTCGCCCGGACAGGTGGGGTTCATGAACGGATGGGGCGTCTTCTCGACGATTCGGGTGCAGGATAGCGTGCTGTTTGCGTGGGAGCGCCATTGGGCGCGGATGAAGCGCGACGCGGCTCGGATGCGGGTGCCGTTTCCGGAGGATGCGAAATGGTTGGAGGAGCGGCTGTATCGATTGATTGATGCGAATCGGGCTGCCCATTCGACCCTGCGCGTGGTGATTGTACGCAATCGCGGAGGGATGTTCGAAGGGCCATCGGAAAAAGCGTTTGAGACGGTGGCGTTTACGGCGCCGCTGAATAATTGGGGCGAGGCGGTGAAGCTCGGCATGGTCCCACAGGGCCGGCATGCGGGGAGCGAGTTTGCCGGGACCAAGTATATTTCGTGGTCGGAAAATCTGACCCGCTATGAGCGGGCTCATGAGCAAGGCTTCGACGAGGTGGTGCTGCTGAACGAGCGGGATGAGGTGGCGGAATGCACGTCGGCCAACATTTTCGTGGTGAAGGACGAAAGCGTATTCACGCCGCCGCTGCGGTGCGGCTGCCTGCCCGGCGTGACCCGGGCGCTGCTGCTCGAAGAGATTCATGTGCAGGGAATTGCGGTATCGGAAAGAGTTCTGCTGCGGGCCGACCTGGAATCTGCCGATGAGATATTTATCACGTCGACGACGCGGGACCTGATGCCGGTTGCGTCGGTGGACGGGTTGAAGATCCGGCAGAGGCGAGCGGTACGCGACCGGTTGCAGCAGGCGTTTTCGGCCTATACGGCGGGGTACGTGGCGAGCCGGGTACGAGAGGCTGTAAAAGTCCTGTAAGAACTAGTGAGATTTGAGAAGTTCGGTTTATACTGTCTAGTGGGGCGTTGTTTAACGGCTCTTTAATGCAACTTTCTTGTCCAAAGTGCGGAACTCGCGACGTACGGGTCTCTCACAAGCAGGATTTTGGAGAGGAAATTCGCGCGCTTTTCGGAATTTACCCGCTTCGCTGCCGCCGCTGCCGAAGTCGCTGGAGGACCAGTGTGTGGGCTGCCGGAGCGTGGAAATTCGCCCGTTGTCCGCGCTGTTACCGCCAGGACCTTACCACTTGGAGCGAGCAGTACTATCATCCGCCGCGCTGGACGGTGATCATGCTGCGCTGCGGCGCGACGCCTTACCGGTGTCCCGCCTGCCGCTGCAATTTCGCGAGTTTCCGGCCTTGTAAAGAGAAAATGAGCTGGCGCGCCGGGGAAGCTCCGCCGATCACAGAAGAGCCGTCGTCAGCGAAGCGGTAGCGGGTGACCATTCAGCTAATTCCTAGACACTCCAGGTTTCGGCATGCGTGATGGGCTTTAAGGAAACTGCCGATCGTTAGAACATGCAGTTCCTGAACATGAAAGTGTTCGCGCTTGCGATCTCGGCCAGTGCACTTGCTCAAGTGCCATACCAGCGGCCTTCGACACCACCCGAACCACGGCGTATGCAGATGGCGCATGCTCCCGGCGCGGGCCGCTTACGAAAGATCGTGCCCAGAAATAAGATTGCCGGACCTGCTATGGGCGAGCGCGGCGCTGGAGTACCGCGGCGAGGCAAACAAATGAAAAATGGTTCCAAGTGACCCGTTAGTCAACTCGTTCTCCAGCCGGCATGCACGGCTAGAACATGGCATCCGGAGTACGGCGTGACGTTGGGCCCTTTGCTCCCCACTGCCGGTTTTATCCAGCAGCGGATCAAAGCGCAGGTGCGCGTCCGCTGTCCCGTTCCGGTAGAAACCCGCTTCTCGATACGGCCTTTCGCTCTCCGTCAGCGATGACTTACCTTGCGGCAAATCTCCGCGGACGGGTCAACGTTCCCGGCCTGCATCTTCGAAACGATTCCGAAATTTCCCCTGGCCCGTTCGGCACCGAACTCCCGCCCCCGTTTGGCTTTTTATGGCCGCCCGAGGTGCGATCTTCGTTCGAAACCCGTTGCCAAGGTCCGCTTCCGGAACTCAGCGCCTGTTGTCAAGCTTCCGCTCCCCGTCGGGATTTTTCAATCCCTTCGGATCGTAGCGCCCAGCCTGATTCCAAACGTTGAGGCTTGCCTTTGCGAGTCGCCCGATTTTCCTTCGCTCCCCGCCGCGCTTGAATAATTACTTATCGCTTTGCGCGTCGGATCATCGTTCCGGATCCGCTACTTCCCGCCAGGCTCGCTGTCCTTCGAACCTCTTGGAACCATAGTCATCATGCGCCTAACGAGCGTTACAGTCAAGTTAAAAACGAATGAAATCGGCCATTTCCCTCAGGAAATATTCCTTTTCCAATCAGTGGGTTAGAAGCCATTGCCAGTGGAGGGATTGTGGATAAAACAGCGGCGGCGGAATCTGTTTTTGAGCCGTGGCGCGTTTGCTTGAGCAATAGGCTGCCTCTTGTATGCCGTACTTCCTTCCGCCATTCGTCCGGCGGTTCCTGCCGTTCGCCGAGTACCTTCGCCTGACGCGTGCGGCGAGGGGATACAATGCCTTCATGGAACTTAAAGGGAAAAGGGTTGCCATTTTGATCGACACGCTGTATCAGGAGATGGAAGTCTGGTATCCGTTCTACCGGCTGCAGGAGGCGCATGTCGAGGTTTCCTATGTAGCCGCCGAGGCGGGCAAGACATATAACAGCAAGTGCGGTTATCCGGCCAAAAGCGCTCTCTCCTACGATCAGGCGAAGACGCGCGATTACGATGGGGTGGTCATTCCCGGAGGCTATGCGCCCGATCATATTCGCCGCCATCCGATGGCGAACCAGTTTGTCCGCGATATGAACGCCGAGGGGAAACTGGTCGCGTCGATTTGCCACGGACCTTGGGTGCTTTGCTCGGCCGGTATTTTGAAGGGGCGGCGCGCCACCAGTTTCTTCGCGATTAAAGACGACGTGGTGAATGCCGGCGCGATCTTCGAAGATTCCGAAGTGGTGGTCGACTGGAATATGGTCACGTCGCGCAAGCCGGAGGATCTGCCGGCGTTCTGCCGCGCGTCGATCAAAGTGCTGGCCGGCGGCCCGGTTTTCCCCAAGTAAAGTGGAACAAGCAATTTCAGTTAGAAATCTCCAGAAGTCCTATGGAGAGGTACACGCAGTGCGCGGCATCGACTTCGAAGTCGCGCCCGGCGAAGTATTCGGATTGCTGGGGCCGAACGGGGCGGGCAAAACGACGACCGTTGAAATTCTGGAAGGCCTGCGTCCCAGAACGTCGGGTGACGTGAAGGTGCTGGGCCGCGATCCGGCGATTGAAGTGAAGGCGCTGAAGGATCGCATCGGCGTGTGTCTGCAATCGACCAATCTGCCGGATAAAATCACCGTACGCGAGTCGCTGGCGCTGTTCCAATCATTCTATTCGCGCAGCACCGATATCGATAAATTGATCGACCGGCTGCAACTGGGCGAGAAGCGCAACGCGTATTATCAGACGCTTTCGGGCGGGCAGAAGCAGCGTGTGGCGCTGGCGCTGGCGCTGGTCAACGATCCGCAACTGGTTTTTCTCGATGAGCCGACCACCGGCCTGGATCCGCAGGTGCGCCTGGAAATTCACAGCCTGATCAGCGAGCTGCGCGACGCCAAGCGGACCATTTTAATCACCACGCATTACATTGAGGAAGCGGAGCGCCTGTGCGACCGGGTGGCGATTGTCGACCAGGGCAAGATCATCGCGCTGGGCACGCCGCGCGAGATTCAGGCGCGCACGCTGGGCACCTCCCGGGTGGAAATTCACACCGCGCAGCCGATGCCGTTGGATGTGCCGAATTTCGAGGAAGCCGAGAAGTTCACCATCAGCGACGATCGCAAAGTGTTGAACGTTTATTCGCCCAGACCCGCGCGTACCTTGCCTGACCTGGTGAAGTGGATCGATCAGAACGGCATCGACCTCGAGGATATCCACTTGAAGCGGCCCACGCTGGAAGACGTGTTCATCGAACTGACCGGCAAACGGCTGCGGGACTAAATGCGAGCATATATCACTCAGATCCGTACCAATTTGCGCCTCACCATGCGCGACCGCACGGTACTGTTTTTCAACTACATGTTTCCGCTGTTGTTCTTCTTCATCTTCGGCTTCCTGATGCACGCCGAGCAGGGTGGAGCGATCGTGCAGATCGTAAACATGGTGCTGGTTCTGGGCATTTTGGGGTCAGGATTCTTCGGAGCGGGCATGCGCACGGTGATGGACCGCGAAGCAAATATTCTGCGCCGGTTTAAAGTGGCGCCGATCAGCGCGGGTCCGATTCTGGTTTCGCAACTGGTGGTCGGACTGGTGCATTTTCTTCCCGTGACCGTGCTGGTTCTGGTGCTGGCGCATGTTGTCTATGGGATGCCGCCGCTGGAGCATCCGCTGTCCTTGTTCGTATTCGTATTAATCGGTGTGCTGGCGTTCCGCGCCATGGGTGGCATCATCGGCGCGGTGGCGAATTCCATGCAGGAAAGCCAGATCATCATCCAGCTGCTTTATTTCCCGATGCTGTTTCTGGGCGGCGCGACATTCCCGATTGCAGTGATGCCGAACTGGCTGCAAATCGTGGCGCAGTTCATTCCCTCCACCTATTTATCAACGGGAATTACCGCGATTTTACAAGGTCACGAAACGATCTGGGATAATCTTGCGCCGGCAGGAGCGCTGCTGCTGACTGCCGCGGTGGGTACCTTCCTCGCGTTAAAACTTTTCCGCTGGGAAAAAGAAGAGAAGATGCGGACCACGGCGAAACTGTGGGTGCTTGCCGTGCTCACTCCGTTTCTTCTAATGGGCGCGTGGCAGGCGTACTCAAAAGATAACGTGGTGAAGGGAAAAATGCTGGCCCGCGAGATGAGCCGCACCCGTACGCTTCTGATTCGCGATGCGCGCCTGTTCCTCGGCGACGGCAATGTGATCGAGCAGGGCGCGGTGCTGGTGAAGGACGGCAAGATCGCCGAAATCTACACCGGCGCGGCTCCGGACGCGAAGACTCTGAAGGCGGAGGCGCTCGATGCCGCCGGCAAGACACTGATGCCTGGGCTGATCGATGTGCATGTCCATCTGGGAAGTCCCGGTGGATTTTATACCAGCGCCGAAGACTACGAGATGCCCGCGAAGGCGTTCCCGCGGGAAATGGCCGCGTATCTTTATAGCGGCGTGACGGCTGTGAAAAGCGCCGGCGATGGGCTGGACGAAATTCTGAAAGTCCGGGAGATGGAGGGATCGGGCGAGAAGCTGGGTTCGGAATTGTTCGTCGTTGGCCCGCTGTTTACCGCGCCCGGAGGCCATGGAACCGAATACGCCAAGAACATCCCGGAGATCGCCCGCGGCGGCTTCAACGCGCAGTTCCTGCGTCTTCCGAAGACGCCCGAGGAAGCGAAGCAGATGGTCGACGAACTGGCCAAGCGGCATGTCGACGGCATCAAGACGATTCTCGAAGCGGGCTCGCCCGGGTATCCGTTCGTGCGCATGGACCCGGCGCTGGTGAAGGCGATTGCGGAGGAGGCTCACAAATTCAAGCTGCCGGTGGTTTGCCATACCGGCAACGTCCGCGATGTGGAGGACGCCGTGAATGCCGGCGTTGACGGCATCGAGCATGGGTCAATGAACGATGTAATTCCGGAGGCTTTGTTCGCCAGGATGAAGCAGGCGGGCATTACGTTTGATCCTACGCTTGACGTGGTGGAAGCGTTCACGATGCTCGCGCAAGGCAAGTTCGAGATGCTGGATCGCAGCTTAGTGCAACAGGTGGCGCCGAAGAAGCTGCTCGAATCGACGAAGAAGTTTCTTCAATCGCCGGACGGAGAGAAGATGCGCAGCGGCCTTGGTAAGTATCCGGTGTCGATGGCCATCTGCGATCAGAACCTGCTGGCCGCGATGCGCGCAGGCGTGACTCTGGTAACGGGAACGGATTCCGGGAACCCGACGCTTTTTCACGGGCCGGGCATACATCGCGAATTGCAGTTGTGGATCGAGGCTGGAGTGCCTGCATCGGTCGCCTTGCAAGCTGCGACCTATAACGGCGCACAACTCCTGCGCGCGTCAGACCGTATGGGTCTGATCAAAAAAGGCTACGAAGCGAACTTGTTGCTGGTGGATGGAAATCCGCTCAAAGATATCTCCGTAACCGAGCGAATCTCGATGGTGATGCTCAAAGGAGAGCGTGTGGATCGGAGCGAGTTATTCGACCAACAGTAAAGTGCAATTGCCGGACCTGAAACCGGGATAGCTTACTGGTAAGGTATTAATTCCGGAGGCCTCGCGTCGGCCTCCAGTAGTAAGACTTCGCGCTGAGGATAGAGCGCGATTAGCTTACTGTTTTCCTCAGGCCCCAGGTCACGAGCCCAGACGATACGGGCAAAGTCAATGGAAGCTTCGTTATAAACCCACTCCTCCTGAAAGATATGCCGCGGCGTGTAGCGAACAAAGACCAGAAGCTGACCGGGTATCTCAGCTAGTTTCTGATTCACTAAGATACGCCGCTCCGGGTTGGTGTGATTAATCGAATCCCAGGTTTCATACCGCATCATAGCTAAGGCAAAGTCATCTTTGTCGTCAAGGTGCATGAAATACCAGAACCCGAAATGAATCAGACAAAGGAACAGAACCAGCCGCGACGCTTCCGGACTCCATAGGGCGATCTGTTGAAGTCCGGCGACACTCATGAAAACGAACAGGCAGGTAACTGCTCCAAGATAGTGAGTCTGCAATGCCGGAAAGAAGTTCGTTCCCAAGGCGAAGAGCAATAGCGTAAAAAGAACCCAGGCGAATCGCCGGTTGTGAAAGGCGGCAAAACAAAAAGCCGGTATAGCTAGAAATAACGGGGCCAGGAAAAAGAACCGATAGTAACGAACTCGATACTCAAGGCGAAGCAGATAGCTTTGCAGCGTTTCTTTGTCAGCGGCGCGGAAAGCCATCTGAGACTTGTATTCAAGCTGCTGCTGAGGAGTCAGTTCGCGATGAGGGATGGGATCAGGTTGAAACGTCAGCGAGGCAGGTACTCCATATTGATACTGGCTGAGTTGGTAAGGCAGTGTCATCCAATGCCCGGTGACACTCTTGTCTTGAAGCAATGTAATTCCGATCGCGGGAATCACGGCCAATAGGACGGCTGGCATTACAGGCATCACTCGCTTCACAGACGGAGCCAGGAACAGCAACACTCCGATTACCAGAAAAATGGATTCATAGGGCCGTGTGAGGAGATGAATCGCCAACCCCGCGCCTAAGATGATCGCGTCCTTGGTGCGTACTTTGTCGACCAGTCTCGGCAGAGCCCCGAAGACCAGACATCCTGCCGCCGCTGCCAGCGTGCCTCCCCAGTAGCTATTCATCCATTGGTTTAGCGGGCCGAATTCAATGACAGCCAGAACGCCTCCTGCCAGAGCCCATGAGGGTGTCGTCCATCCCCGTAGCATCCAATAGCAGAGTGAAGAGAACGCAGCCGTCGATAGCAGGACGCCGGCCCATGGATATCCGGAGACCGCTTTACCTATCGCCAGAATCAAACCCTGGCCGATGGGATAAATCGAACTATAGGTGGGCTGCTGAAGAATAAAAAATGTCTCAAAGAACTGATGCAGCGGATGGGCCGGGTTTGCCAGCCTGAAATGACGTAAAGTATCGGCGACAAACAAGTGTCCGAACTCATCGTAGATATTGGGCGTTGGGAGAGGATGACGCGCGAGCAGCACCAGGCGTAGAACAACGGGGAGGATTGCCAGCGCGAACATCGACCAACGGGTCTTAATAGAAAGGCGCCGGCCGTATGGCTCGATGAGCGGACGCCACGCTAGAATGAGGCCAACGAGCAATATAGCGATCGTGACTTCGATGTAATCACTCGCGCCGAAGCCGATCGGATTCTTAACCGGATCGAAGGTACTCAGGAGGTAGGTAAGCATTACTTAACGTCCTCGAACTTGAGTGTCGGATGCTTTACCGGCGTCGAGACAGGTTTCTGTTCCGTGGGCGGGGCGGGAGCAATTGCTGGTGGCTGATACGGCGATAGCTTCGGCGGCGTGGCATCGGGCTCCAGCAGCCACGCCGTGCGATCAGGATAGTAACTGCGGAGCGCCTCATCTTCTACCGCTCCAAGATCGCGCGCAAAGACGGCTCTCTGGTCATCGATGTTGGCTCCGTTATATACCCACTCCGTAACCGTGTGTTTCGGCCAGTAGCGAACGAAGACAAGTTGTTTGCCGGGAGCCCGTGCCAGTTGCCTGTTCACCCCGATTCGGCCGTCCGGATCGCCGTGATTCACTTCATCCCAGGTTTCATACTGTTCTAAGTCTTTCGAGAAGTCCTGATTACTTGCCAACTGGATTCCGTACCAGAAGACAAAGTGTGTTCCGCATAAGAAAAGGATCACTCGTACTGCATCGGGTCCAACCAAGTGATCTGCGATACGAAGCTTACTCAGATTGTCGAGACTCACCACAGTGACCAGGATAAAAAGGCAAGTCACTCCGGCAACATAGTGAGCATAGAAATATCCGTAGATGTTTGTCCCCACAAAGAAGAGAAGCAGAGTAAAGAAGACATAGCGCATCCGCGGATCCCGAAAGCTCCAGAACAAGGCGGGCAGCGCGAGATAGAGCGGTGGAAGAAAGAAGAACCGGTAGAATCGCACACGGCCTGCAAGACGCTTGAAAAAACTGGCTAGTGTCTCGACCTGATCGCCATGGACGAAGGCCTGGATATCGTAGGAAATGTGTTGCTCCCTGGTTAGCTCACGATGCGGAACCGGATTTGGCTGGAAAACGAAGGTAGACGGAACGCCATACTGATAACGGCAAAGAGCATAGGGCAGAGTGGTCCAACTGCCTGTGACTCTTTTGTCATGAAGCGCGATGAGTCCGAGTGCGGGCAGTACGACCAGTGCGACAGTCGAAGCTGCTCTCCACAACTGCCGCGCTTGTTTGTGCTGAGGCGCGAAGAATACGATCACACTCAGCGCCAGAAAGATCGATTCAAACGGTCGCGTCAAGACGTGGACTGCCAGTCCGATGCCGAGCAGGATCGCGTCGCGCGTCCTCCATTGCTCTTTCAAGCGCGGCATTGATCCGAAGACCAGGCATCCCGCCGCGGCAGCCAGCGCGCCTCCCCAATAAGTGTTCATCCAGTGGCTGAGCGGACCAAATTCGATGACCGCCAGGATCCCACCGAGCAAGGCCCATCCCGGCTTGGTCCACGCCCGCAGCATCCAATAGCACAGCGATGTAAAGGCGGCCATCGACAAGGCGATGCCGGCCCAGGGCTGCCGAAAGGCCAATTGGCCGAATGCCAGTGCCAGCCCAGGTCCTAAAGGATAGATAGAACTATAGCTCGGCTCCTGAAGAATGAAAAGTGTCTCGAAGAACCTATGCATCGGATGCGTCGGATTCGTCAACCGGAAATGCGACAGCGTATCGCCGAGCAGCAGGTAGCTGAAATCGTCGGCTCCTAAAGGAGTAGGGATAGGAGAGGTGTGAAGCAGCGTGAGACGCAGAATCACTGGCAGCGCGGCCAGGATCAGCATGCACCACACGGTTCTCGACGCCAGCCGGTTCGTCCACCTGGCCGATTTCTGCCACGCCAGCGCGAGCCAAACAAGGAGCAAGGCGAGTGCAATTTCGACGAAATCGGCAGCTCCAAAGCCGATTGGATTATGCAAAGGGAGAAATGAATAGAACAGGCGGAACAGGTAGAACATCTAATTTTGGTGAGCCTGCCAGAATCAGTATTATAGACGCAAAATCAGGAAACTTCATTGAAACAAATAGCATCTAGTGCAATAGGGCAGTCTTGACCCGGTTTTTTGCAGTATCGCCATAAGTGTGCTCTGCCATTTGACACTATGAAACCTCTCCATCTGCTGCAATCCTGGGGCAAAGTGCTCCGCGGGAAGACTCCTCTTCTTTCGATCGAGATCACCCGCGAATGTCCGTTGCGCTGTCCCGGATGCTATGCCTATGGCGATTCACACCTCGCCGGAGAGGCTCAACTGCGCGACCTTTCCGATTTTCGTGGAAACGATCTGGTCAACGGAATCCTCGGCTTGGTGGAGCGGCACGATCCCATCCATGTCTCCCTGGTCGGTGGCGAGCCGCTGATCCGGCATCGCGAACTGAGCCGTGTGCTTCCGGTTCTTAGCGCGCGCCGCACGAACACGATGATCGTCACCAGCGCCGTCGTTCCGATTCCGAAGGAGTGGGTGGCGCTTCCGTACATCACTGTTGCGGTTTCCATCGACGGATTGGCTCCGGATCACGACGTTCGGCGGGCTCCCGCGACCTACGATCGGATTCTCCGCAACATTGAAGGGCGCCGCGTCAATATCCACTGCACCATCGTGCGGCAGCATTTGCAGCAGCCCGGCTACCTGGAACAATTTTTAGCCATCTGGTGCGCACGCCCGGAAGTGAATCGGATCTGGTTCAGCATCTATACGCCGCAGCGCGGTGAATCGAGTGCCGAAATGCTGCTGCCGGAGGATCGCCGCCGGTTGGCCGAAGCGCTTCCAGGGCTCAGTCGCCGCTTTCCGAAGCTGATGCTGCCCGAAGGGATGGCTCGGGCATTTGTCGAGCCGCCACAGAGTCCCGCGCACTGCCTGTTTGCAAAGATGTCCGTCAATTATACAGCCGATCTGAAGACGAATGTTGAACCGTGCGTGTTCGGAGGCGACCCCGATTGCAGCCAGTGCGGATGCTCTATCAGCGCCGGGCTGCACTGGATCGGCGGGTTAAAAGTTGCCGGTCCCTTGCGAGTGGAACATCTGGTCCGCGCATCGGTGGCGATCGGCAAAGGGGTCAAGCGCCCGTCCGTTGCGCCGTCCGGATTGGTGCAAATTAAGGCCAGCTAAGCCCGCTTAAACGCTCAGAACGGGACACGGGGACTCGCGGATGATCGCATAAGCATTCGACCGCAGGCGGCCCAGCGTCTTATGAGCCTTCCCGCTGCCGATGACGACCAGATCCGCGTTGTCCGCCAGCGCTGTCTCGCGGACCACCTGGGAGATACTACCGCCGGCGACGCGGGCTTCCAGGTTGGTGCCGGCATCTCGTTGAAAAGCAGCGACTTCTTCTCGGCTCATCTCTATTAAAGCGGCGCTATACTCGCCTTCCAGATACTTCTCCGGCCGTGTATCGTCAATGGGAACGGCGCGGACCAGCCGTAATTTGGCCGCAAACGCACCCGCCAGTTCGGCCGCAGATCGGATCAGCGATACGTTCTCGGAGCCGCCTAACGCGCACAAAACATTGCGGATTTCCGAATGCGCGGACGGGTTTTCGGTATGGGCGGCGGTCCACACCGGACAATGAGCGTCGTGGAGAACTTTTGCCACGGTCGAGCCGAGGAGCAAGCTTCGGAATGGACCGTAGCCGTGGGTGGGCATCATGATCAGGTCGACCCCGTTTTTACCGGCATATTGGATTATTTCGTAGGCCGGATCGCCCACGGTGACGATTCGTTCCGCAGCATCGATTTCGAAAAGATCGAGCCGCTTCCTTGCCGCTGCCTCCATGCCCGGCACATCGATTATGGGCGGATCACTGTCGGGACCGCCATAGGCGCTGATCGGAATATAAATGGTGTGCAGCAGAGTCACTTTGGCATGGAAGCGCCGCGCCCACGATGTGATAAATGGTCGCGCTTCCTGGCACCGATCGGAAAAATCGACCGGAAAAAGGATGTGACCAAAGGTTTGCATATATCTATTTCAGTTCGAGCAATTGAAAGCCCGAAGACTGGTCGATCTTCTTGTAACGTTCGTGGATGAACGACTCAATTCCTGGCATGCGCATCCGGGCTGGATCGCTGCCGGGCCAGATGCGAAGAAACTCCGAATCTGGAATATCCATGTAGACCACCCAGCGAGGAGGTTCTTTGCGCAGGTCCGCCAATGCCTGGCTGGCGTCGCTTTCCGGAAACATGCCCGGTTGCAGAAATGAGTAGCGAGTGGGATTGCGGGCCTGGGTCAGGAAATAGACGATCGGACGGTAGGGAAATACGAAGAGAGTGTCGGACGGACGCACCTGCTGCTGAAGCATCGCCACTGTCTGAAGGTCCGCCGTCGGCCCGTGCGCGGAGCCAAGCATGGTCATTTGCGAGCGCTCGAACAAGCGCTCGTGCGCGGTAATCCCGAGGCAGCTCGCGGCCGCGACCAGGGCCGTGATCGCGACAATTTTTCGAAAACGAGAATTCCAGATAAGGGTAGCGGCGAGCACATAAAAGAGCGCCGCGACGAAATTCAAGTGAATCAGATCCCAACGAGGATAGCTGGAGACCACCAGCGCGGCGCTCGAAGCAAGCAGGGCGATGACCTTTAAAGGAGGCCGCTTCCAGAGCCACATGGCAGACAGAATCGGGAGAGTGGCAGGCAGCGTGATGAAGATCAGCACAAGGAGCGTGACCGCCGCTTCCCCGACGGAAAGGGCGTGAAACAAGTATCCGTACCCTCCAATCACCCAGCCATAGTAGGTGTGGTTCGCGATGCCATAGTTATCGATCGCCCATTTCATGGAGTGAATCATCGGCCCGAACGCGCCACGCGAGGCGAGTAGGCCCGCACCGAGCGCGGATGCGACCGTGACGCCTCCTAGAAAAGCCGCTGCTGGTTTCTTTCCGGCAAACAGGAGGCATGCGCCGAGAGCGGCTCCGGCAAACGCCACCGGAGGGGTGCAAAAGACAGCCACGGTGGCCGCAACTCCCGCCGCTGCGCAGGCTATGGCGGATTTCCTAAGATCCGGCGGGGACTCATCCAGTTGATCGAGGGCGAAGAAAACCAGGGTGGCGGCCAGCGTCATCCATGCGCTGGAATCCCATCGATGATTCGCCAGCACTCCATGCCAGAGGGTTTCGAAGGAGACGAACGCCAACGCGGCAGAGAGAGCGGCGGCGCGGCCGGCGAGTTTCCAGGTGAGCCAGCAAACGCAGGAGGTGAGCAGAGCGAGGTCGAAAATCGCTGGTATTCTAGCTGTTGCCAGCGTAATGCCGAAGATCCGGAAGCTGGCCGCCATGAGGAAAAAACTGCCAGGGCCACAGAGAGTGAAAAAATCCTTGTATGGCATTTGGCCATGGAGGATTCGCAGCGCGGCGGAGAGATAAATGCCCTCATCGTTATCACTTAGGAAGACTCGCGACGCCGAGATCCAGCCGAGATAGATACTTACGGACAGAAATATAAACGCCGTAGTACGTACACGCGACATGTCCTAGTCCATCGGTTGTTGGGGGCTAATTATTTAGGCTCAGGAGAGTCGGTGGGTTGCGTAATCAGCCGCGCGCCGCGGTCGAACGTCACGTATTGGAATCCCCAGCGGATGAAAACGATCAGGCGGTTGCGAAATTGGACCAGATACATGAGGTGGACGAACAGCCACAGCAGCCACGCGATCACGCCGTGAAAGCGCAGACGACCGAAATCGGCTACTCCTGCCCGGCGTCCGATGACGGCCAGGCTGCCTTTGCTGAAATAGTGGAACGGCTTCACGGGCTGGTTGTTTAAACGGCGAAGCACGGCGTGCGCGGCGTAATGACCCTGTTGGATGGCAACGGGTGCGACTCCGGGGAGCGGCTTGCCGTTTTGCTCAAGGTGCGCGAGGTCTCCGATCACGAAAATTTCCGGGTGACCGGCGACGGTCAACTGGGCGTCGACCAATACTTGACCCTGCTTGTCGAGCGCGGCTGCGGCGCGCTGCGCCAATACCTTCCCGAAATCGGAAGGAGCCACGCCCGCGGCCCAGAGGACTGTTCTGGCTTCGATTCGTTCCTCTCCGCTGGGCGTCTGGAGCATGACGCCATGACTATCGATCGATGTGACGCGCACTCCGCTCCGGAAACGTACGCCTAGCTTGAACAGCGACTGCTCCGCGGCAATCGAAAGACTGACTGGATAGGAGGAGAGCACGTGCGGCGTACCATCGAGCAGCAGGATGCGCGATTCTTCCGGGTGAATGGACCGGAAGTCGTGGCGCAGCGTATCGTGGGCAATCTCAGCGAGCGCTCCGGAGAGTTCGACGCCGGTGGGTCCAGCGCCGACGATCACAAAGGTCAGCCAGGAGCGGCGGATTGCGGGATCCGCCTCGCGTTCGGCGGCTTCAAACGAGTAAAGCACGTTGTGACGGATCGCAGTAGCGTCCTCAATCGACTTGAGACCGGGCGCGATCTTCTGCCATTCATCATGGCCGAAGAAATAGTTCTGCGAGCCGGTGGCGACGATCAGGGTGTCGTAGGGCACCTTGCCATCCGAGAGAATGAGGCAGCGCTTTTCGGCATCGAGGTCGACCGCATCGCCCAGGAGAACGCGTGCGTTTTTCTGATTGCGCAGCACCGCGCGTAAAGGAGCGGCGATTTCTCCGGGAGAAAGGGAACCGGTGGCGACCTGATAGAGGAGCGGCTGAAACAGATGGAAATTGCGGCGATCGACGAGCGTGACCTCGACCGGCGCCCGGCGCAGAGCTTTGGCAGCATAAAGACCACCGAAACCGCCGCCGAGGATTACCACGCGATGCATTGGTTATTTGATGCAAAAGAGCGTATTCTGGCCGCGCAGATAAATCTCACCGTCCGCGACCGCCGGGGTTCCGATGAAGATTTGACCATCCAGTGTGTTGGTGGCGAGCACTTCGTAGGTTTCGCCCATCTTCACGACGATCACGTCGCCTTCCTCGGATGCGAGGTACAGTTTGCCGTTCACTCCGACCGGGCTGGCTTTGAAATTGTACGGCTTCGGCAGGCGCTGTTGCTGATAGAAAGGCTTGCCGGTTTTCGCATCCAGGCAGGACAGCATGCCGCTATCGGTGATCATATAAAGTTTGCCGTCGTGCAGCACGGGCGACGCGGTGTAGGAATTACCGCGCTGGTTTTGCCAGACGACGGCATCGGTTCCGGTGAGATCGCCTTCCCGGCCCAGTTTTATGGCCATCAGGTTCGGGTTGCGGTAACCGCTCATCACGAACACCATGCCATCGCTCGCCACCGGCGCCGGAATCGTGTTTTGGCCCAGGCCGGCGACTTCCCAGATCGGCTTGCCGGTTTCGAGATCGTAACTATGCACCTTCTTCGTGGCTGAGACGATCACCTGCTTCTTTCCTTCGTAGGTGATGACAACGGGTCCGCTCCAGTTGGTATTGCCGTCAGGGCGGGGCGTTCGCCACAATTCCTTGCCGGTGGCGAGGTCGAGGGCGACCAGAAACGAATTCTCCTCGTTATCGAAAAGCAGCAGCAGTTTGGAGCCTTCAATGACCGGCCACGCGCCTTCGCCGAAGGTCATGAACATTTTTAGCTGGATGCCGAAATCTTTTTCCCAGATTTTCTTGCCGTCCATGTCGTAGCAGTAGACGCCGCGCGAGCCGAAGAATGCGACGACATGCTGGCCATCGGTCACCGGCGAGTTGGACGCAAAGCTGCCATAAGTGGGGTGATAGCCCTCGTGCGGCGTGGCGATTTTCGACACTTGCTGCCAGAGCAGCTTTCCTGTCTTGCGATCGAGCGCCATCAGGATCAGTTTCTGCTCCGGCTGGGGACCACGGCTTCCGCCTCCCCATCCGCCGCGCCCGGAAGGGGCTGTACCCAGCGCCGTTGGCACGGCGGTGGTAATGAAGATACGATCGCCCCAGATTACGGGGGAGGAATGGCCGCGGCCGGGGATCTCCGCTTTCCACTTGATGTGCTCGGCATCGCTCCAGCGTAGAGGCGCGTCCCCGCGCGCCATGCCGTCGTTGTCGGGACCCCGCCAGCGGGGCCAATCGACTGGGCCATCAGCCGAAAATACCGGCACCAGCAAGGTAAGCGAGAGCAGGAGGAAAGAGGTGCGCATGGGGTTTCTGAAATGATACATCGATTGCCTAATTAAAGGATAAGCCGGCGAGCGGTAGTACTTGAAGGGTACCAGGACCACTTAACCGCCAAGTACCTTGTTGCGGAGCGGGCTACGTCGCAAACTCAGGCAATGGACCGTAGCGATCTGGAACAGTGGAAAGCAAAAGAGGTCGCACGGCTATTGGCCCTGGTCGAGACCGAGCGCCGGTACTACCAGGAAATGGTGGCGATGCTGCCGGTGGCGCTGGTGGTGCTCTCCACCGACCGCCACATCTCGTCCGCGAACCGCGCCTTTCGCCAGACCTTCGGTCTGCGGTCCAGCGACATGCGAGGCAAGACCATCGATCAGATTCTGCCGTCCGACCGGCTGATCGAGAAAATTCGCGACGTCCATGTGACGGGTGTTTCCCAAACCGGGTTTCAAATGGAACATGACGGACGGCAACTGAGCCTCGCCGTGGTTCCGATGCGCAACTGGGACGACGAGAGTGAAGTGGAAACGCTGCTGCTGGTGCAGGAGGCTCCCGCCGTTGAAAAAGTTGTCCAGCCGCTGGGCGAAATTCCGGCGATTGTCTGGGAAGCAGACGCGGCTACTCTGGCATTTCGATCCGTACGCGGCGATGTAGAGAAACTGCTCGGTTTTCCGGAGGCCCACTGGACCGGGACCCCGAAATTTTTTGAAGAGCGAATCCATCCGGACGATCGTGCGGCTACGCTGGAGTTCTATAGAACGGGCACGGGAGACAGCAGCGCGGAGTATCGCGCCATCACGGCAACGGGCGGCACGGTTTGGGTACGGGAGACCATTCGAAGCAAGAACGGCACGCTGACGGGGGTGATGACGTCGATCGAACTGCGCAAGCAGCTTGAGGATCAAATGCTGCGCTCCGGCCGCACCGACGCTCTGCAAAGCGTGGCCAGCAAGTTGGCGCATGATCTGAATAATCCTCTGATGATCGTGACCGGTTACGCGGAAGAGATGCGGAACTCGCTGCGCGAGGATGATCCGATCCGCAGCGACGTCGACGAGATCCTGGCCGCGACCGACCGCATTTCGGGAATCACGGCGCAGTTGCTGCACTATACGCGCCAGCAAGCGCATCCCGCATCAGCCGTGAATGTGACGCAGACGCTGGCGCGGATGGAAGAGAAGATCGCCCATGTGGCCGGAGAGAACTGCGCGATACACATGGCGGTCCCGGCGGGCGATGCGGTTTGGGCGCTGGCCGATGAGGCGCAGCTCGAAGAAGTCGTTCTGGCGCTGGTCTGGCACGAACGGGAAGACGCACAGGAACGATCCCATGTGACGATCGGCTGCGAGATCGACAGGATCACTGAATATGCGCCCAGCACCACGCTCGCTCCGGGCGTTTATGCGCGCCTGGCGATTCATGACGACGGCCGAGGGATGGATGCGGCCAAGCGCGGCGGTGTGTTCGAAGGATTCTTGTCGAAGCCGGGTGAGAAGACTACGGGTCCGGCCCTGGCGCGAGCCTATGCGATCGTGCGCCAGTGGGGCGGGGACATCGCATTCTTCAGCGAACCATTTCGCGGCTCGACATTCATGATTTACCTGCCGCATCAAGTGGTTCCCGCGCTCCCCGCGCCCGAACCCGAGCCTGCCGCCCCGCCCGTTGTCGAGGCGTCGGTCGAGGAACCTCCGGTTCCCGAAATCGTGCGGGAAACGATCCTGCTGGTGGAGGACGAGGCGGGCATTCGCGCGCTGGTGAGAAAAATTCTGCGCCGCGAAAATTATAACGTCCTCGAAGCGGGAAGCGCGGAAGAAGCGATGACGATTTCGACCTCGACGGCGGGGCGCATCGACCTGCTCGTTACCGACGTCAAGCTGCCGGCTGCGTCCGGCCGCGATCTGGCGGAGTACATTCGCGAGACCAGGCATGATCTCAAGGTGCTCTACATTTCAGGCTATACCGACGATGATGCGGTGCGGGCGGGCGCCATTCCTCCCGGCTCGAAGTTCCTGCAAAAGCCGTTCACACTGGGGGCGCTGGTAGGAAAAGTGAAAGAATCGCTGGCCGGTGATTAAGTGTGTTTTTCGGGCAGAGCGAAGCGGTAGCCCACCCAGGGTTCGGTTAGCAAATAGCGCGGATGAGCGGGATCCGGTTCGATTTTCTTGCGCAGTTGATTGACGAACACCCGCAAGTACTCCACCTGATCGCCGTAATCGGGACCCCACACCGCTTGCAGCAGACGCCCATGCGGGATTGGCACATTGGGATTCGCCAGCAGGTATTGCAGGAGGCCGAATTCCTTCGGCGTGAGGCGAATCTCGCGACCACCGGAGATCACGCGGCGGGTGGCCAGATTGATTTCAATATCGTCCAGATGCACCGATTGCGAACCGCCTTCAGCGGAAGAGGGCATGCGGCGCAACGCGGCGCGGATACGCGCCAGCAGCTCCGGCGTACTAAATGGCTTGGTGATGTAATCGTCGGCCCCGGCATCGAGCGCGGCCACCTTGTCCTGCTCCGAATCGCGCACGGTGAGCATGATGATGGAGACCTCAGAGCCGCTGCGGATCGCGCGGCAGGCTTCCAGTCCCCCCATGCCGGGCATGTTTACGTCCAGCAGGATCAGGTCAAAGCGGTTGGCTCGAATGGCCTCGAGCGCCTCCTCTCCGGTGCGCGCTTCGTAAAATTCGTAGCCGTGGCCGGTGAGGGTGGCGCGCAGCACGCGGCGGATCTGCGGTTCGTCGTCCACCACCAGAATACGGCCGGAACTCATTTTGTACGTCCTTCTTTCGGGATTGGCAGGCCTACGCAGAATTCCGATCCTTCGCCGGGCTCGCTTTCAATCCACAAATCACCGCCATGGGTGCGCAGAATTTCACGCGCGATGTAGAGCCCGAGGCCGGAGCCCGGCACGCCTGCGCCGGCGACTCCGCTGCGGCGGTAGAACTTATCGAAAATACGTTCGCGCTCGCGCTCCGGAATGCCGGGGCCGCGATCGTGGACGCGGATGACGACGCGATCGCCTTCCAGATCCGCCACCACGCCGATGGGGGAGCCGGGCGGCGAATACTTCAGAGCATTGTCGATCAACTGGCGTAGCGCGAGCAAAAGCAAGTCCGGGTCGGCCGATACGCGAGGCAGGTTGGCGCCCGGATTCAGGCGCAAAGATCGTCCGGCGGCCTGCGATTCGAAATTTTCGATGACCCGGGCTAGCAGTTGGGGGATGTCGAGCAATTCGCGCTCCAGCCGAATTTTCCCCGCGTCGATCTGCGACATCCGCACGGCCTCGGTCACCAGTTGATTCATGCGGTCGGTCTCTTCATCGATGATGGCCGCCAGCTCGCGGAATTGCGGCGAAAGCGCCGGCGAATCGGATAACAGCGAGGTCGAGGCGGCCTTGATGGATGTCAACGGCGTTTTAAATTCGTGGGCGATGGCGTCTAACAAGGTGGACTTGAACTCCTCGCTCTGCCGCGCCGCTTCGGCCCGGTTCGCAGCCTCCTCCATGCGCACCCGTTCGAGTGCGATGGCGACCAGGTTCAGCAGCGCCTGGAGCGCTCCGTCAGAGAGCGAGCAGCCTTTCAGCGCCAGGCTCCCGATAGGCTGCCCGCCCAGCAGAATCGCGGCCACGAATAAAGGAGGCTCGACAAAGTTGTTCCCCTGCACGGCCACTTGTTTGAGCTTCCCTTCGATTTCGAGCAAGTCTTCGGCGCCCCCGCGAAACACATCCGCCGTCTTCGCGTCATACAGGGCGACGCCAGGGCAATCGAAGATTTCCGAGATGTGGCGCGCCGCCTGCGAGCCTACCGATTGCGAGGGATCGGTGAGCAGGATCGACCGGCTGAGCGCGTAGAGCTGCTCGGTTTCCTGCTGCCGGCCCTTGGCTTCTTCCGCCTGCTTTTTTTCCCGGTCCGAAAGATGGCTGGCGACCAGCGCGGTGGTGAGAAATGCGAACAGCGCCACCCAATTCTGCGGATCGGAGATGGTGAACATCCCCACCGGAGGGAGGAAAAAAAAGTTGAAGCAGAGCATCGCCGCGACGGAGGCGGCGACTGATTCGATCAATCCCCAGGTGCTTCCAATCGCCAGAATGCCCAGCAAATACGCGAATCCGGCGGTGGTGGCGTTGACGGAAAACACGCGCCGGCAGAGGAAGGTGACGGCGGCGACCAGAAGAAGGCTCGCTGCCACGCGGAAGACGAGGCGCAGGACGAACGTAATCGGACGGACACGCATTCTCACCACGATAGTAGCCCTTGGCGAAGGGATTCGTCGTAAGGGATAGATAAAGAGACCGTAAAGGGTTGGTTAAGCACAGGCCATTTGACAGAGACCACAGAGATAAAGAGGCAAATTCCCTGGAATCTCACTATCCCCAATTTACCCCGTCAGGAGGGCCAGGCGACGATCTGCTCCCTCAGCGTGTTGAGACTGTTCGTCACCCGGTCCGTTTCAATGTTCACCAGCGCGTACCGCTCCACCTGGGCGTCGCCCGACCGTAGCAGGGCGTTGTGATCCTCACGCAGATCCGGCAGATCGCCCGGATGGATCGCCGAGCCTCGCAGCGATGCCGCCAGGAAGTATAGCGTCCGCTCCACATCGTGACTGAACGTGCGGAACGCCTCCCGCGGCGTCACGAATTTGCTCTGATACAGCCCGGCTTCGAGCGCCATCAGAGCATGCACCAGCCGATGGGAGCTGGCAAGCATATCGTTGAGCGCGGCCAATTTTGTCGGATAAGGCTCCGCACTCAGGCGATCGACGGAAGCCTCCAGGTTCGACCGCGCCAGTCTCGCCGCCTGCCGGGCGCTATCCAGCTCCGGCGGCGGAGCCTCGGGCTTCAAATATGCCTGGGAGATGGTGCGGAAATAATCGCGATAAGCATCGAGCAAGCGCGCCACGTTTTCGTTCACGCGGGTGCGCTCCCAGGTCGGCCAAAGCGCGTATGCCGCCAGCGCCAGCGCTCCGCCGGCCACGGAATTGATCGCGCGAGCCGCGATTACGTCTTGCGCCGACACGCCGGTCAGCCCGATCAGCAGCACCACCAGCGCGCTTACCGCCGCGGTCAGGATTCCATAATTCGCCGCGCCCAGGGAGCGCAGCACGAACGTCAGCACGGCGATCAGCAGGATTTGCGTCACTACCGTGGTGGAAACAAAATGGAACAATACCGTCGCGAAGGCCAGCCCGGTCAGTGTGCCCGCCACGCGCAGCACGCCCCGGCTGAAAGTCGCGGTAAAATCCGGCTTCAACACGATGGCCACCGTCATCGGCAGCCAATAGGTCCGGTGCCAGCTTACCGCGCGGCCGATTCCCGCACCCAGCGCGACGCATGCCGCCAGGCGAATGGCGTGCCGGAATGCCGCCGATTCAAAGGTCAGGTTGGCGCGAAATATGGCCACGGTCCCACGCAAGCGTAGCGTCCAGGGCGTCCGCGATTGTTTCCGAGCGAACTCGTCCTGTCCCGCTTCCGTGGCGTGTGCGGCGAGTTCGACGCTGGACCGGAGCTGCCCCGCCAATGCATTGATTTGACGCAGCGCATCGGCCACCAGCGCCGACAAAAGCTCCGAACCTGAGCCGGTCCGTAAACGCAGGACTTCCGCCAGAGCTTCGATCTGATCCATCTGGTCTGCGTTTGAATCGCTATTTGAATCGATGGAATCGTTCGCCCGCAGCGACCGGCCGATGGCGGCGAGAAGGCGGGAGCAAAGCTCGAAGAAATGGTCCAGCGCGGCCGCCTCCTCACCACCTTCTTTTTCCCGTCCGATGCGCACCCGCAAGCGCGCAAGCATCAGCAGACTGAGGCGCATACGCTCTGCCTGATTGAGCAAGGAGCGGTAGCGATCGGCCTCCAGCGTATGGACCGCCCCCAGGTCCGCCAGAGTATTGTGAGCCTCCGTGGCCTGCGCACTCGCTGAGGGAGCTTCGGTAGCGGCGGCGGGCGATGCCGCCGCGCGGGCCAGTTCCTCGAACAGGTTCGCCAGCGCTTTCCGCTCCGGCTGATAGCCCTCGACCGGCCACCACGCCAGAGCGAGCAGCGTCTGGAGTAATCCTCCCGCGGCCGCCAGCAATCCGGCGGAAACGGCGCGATGGGGCGCCATGGGCTGCGCCGAAAAAACAATCAGGGTGAACAGCGTGATCCCGCCCAGATCGGTCGCCGCCTGGCTGACCGCCGCCATCATTCCCGCCGCGAACGCCCAGAGGCCCGCGATCACGATGGCGATCACCGCGTTATTTCCGGAGAGCGTACCGGTCAGGACCGCCAAGCCGACCAGCAACGTGCCCAGCAGCATGCGCTTGGCGCGCTGGCGATAAGGGTCGTCCCCATCGGTGAAGCAGACGTTCAGCGCCCCGGAACTGGCCACCAGCCCGGCCGGCACCGAACCGAGCAGGTATCCCACCACCAGCGGCAGCGCCACCCCGATCGCATTCCGCGCCGCGCGCCCCGGAACGATCTTTCCCCACTCCATGCGGGTTACGATGCGCCAAAGTGCGGCCCATGCAAGTCCTTGTGTTGCCGGAACATCCGGCTCGGAAGCCATACTCTGATAGTATGCGAATTCAGGTAAAATAGCCGAAATTTCGGGCACCTGCTATAATGCCTTTAGATGCAAAAACATCACGCTGCTCTTTCTTCGTATCACTTTCAACGGGCCAAGACTCAGGGCATCATTAAAGTGCTCAATGAGGGCTCGTATGTCATGGCGGAATATAGTGAACGCACGGGCACGGTCAAGTGGCAACGTGTGGTTCTGGCGACGCAAAAAGAGATGATTGAAAAATGGCTCGGACAGCACTATCCGGTGCAAGCCGCGCCGGCACCCGCACCCGTCGAAGTCCGTCGTTCCAAGGCTCGCACCGCTTCTAAATAGGCTATTCGGCGCGCACGGCCGTGGCAGGATCCACGCGAACCGCTTGCAACGCCGGCAGGAAGCTTCCAGCGATCGTCATCACCAGCGACAGCAGGATGCCCGCCGAAAATGCGTCCAAATCGTTGGGACTCAATCCAGCCAGCAGCGATTGCAGTTCGCGGCCCGATACGTACGCCACTATTGCCCCCACTAGAATTCCTATAATCGCGAGCACCAGCGCGTCGCCGACGATCAATTGAAGGATGTTTCCCCGGGTGGCTCCGAGCGCCATCCGCACGCCGATCTCTTGCGTGCGATTCGACACCGTGTAGGACAGCAACCCGTGAATCCCGATCGCGGCCAGCAGAAAAGCGATTGCCGCAAATCCGCCTAAAACGACCAACTGAGCCCTTCTGGACGCGGTTTCCTCTGACACAATTTCACTGAGCGGGCGAAGATTGGTTACCGGTACCCGCGAATCGGCATCCGAGACAATTTTCCGCACCTCCGGCGCGATTTGCAAGGGATCCTGTGACGTGCGAATCGCCACACTGGTGGGAATATACGGGGAATCGCCGCCAAATTTCACTTGCTGATAGGGCATGTACACCTGTGGCTCGCTGGACTGCTCCAGGCCGCGCACCCGAATATCGCCGACCACGCCCGCCACGATCCGATCCATCCCGCCGCACTGGAATCGTTTCCCCAGCGGATTCTCGCCCGGCCAGTATTGTTTGACAAACGATTCGCTCACCACCGCGACCATCGGAGACGTCATCACATCCGATTCCTCGACATCGCGCCCCAGCTGCAAAGGGATGCCAAGCGTTTTGAAGAAATCCGGCGTCACGAATCTCATGCTGGCCCGCTGAGAACTCGGGTCGACCGGCGGCTGCCCGTTGACCGTGATTGTCCAGATCCCTCCGCGCCAGACCATCGGCAAAGAGGTGATATACGCCGCGCTTTCGACTCCCGGCAGCGCGCG
>JBEKPC010000055.1:0-30255 GCA_049521155.1 Bryobacteraceae bacterium | reverse complement strand
GGTGATGGTCGTAGAGCCGGTGTCGAGCGAAGCGCGAGCGGCGCTGAAACAGATCGACCATGTGGCGCCGATTGCCGGCAAGGTGGATGGCGCGGGACCTGTGTTCGCGTTCTCGCATAACTCGAATGCGGCGATGAAAGCGGTGAACGATATTCTGAACGCGGGCGGCACGGTGAGCTTCGGAAAGTCCGATGCGATGATCTACGCGAACGGCAAGAGCGAGTTTTTGAAGGCCGACGGGGTGGACGCGAAGTCGGTGAGTGAAGCGCCCGCGGCGGTCGCGGTGAGGAAACTGCGCATCGGGTTGTATGAGCCGTGGGCGGGCAATATCGACGAGGGATGGACGAAGTGGATCCTCGAACAATTCCATTTTCCGTTCACGATTTTGCATAACGACGATGTGCAGGGAGGGCATCTGCGGGCGAAGTTCGATTCGATTGTGATCGCCGAGATGTCGACCAGAAATATTGTCGACGGCATGCAGCCGGGCACCGTGCCGGGGCGATATGCGGGCGGAATCGGCGATGACGGAGTCGAGGCGCTGCGCGAGTTTGTGAACGACGGAGGCACGTTGATCACGCTGGGCAACGCCTCGCAATTCGCGATCGACCGGTTCGGTCTGCCAGTGACGAACGTCGTAGCGGGATTGCGATCCGACGAATTTTTCTGTTCCGGCGCGCTGCTGCGGGCCGACGTGAAGGAGCATCCCGTGACGGCGGGGATGCCTTCGCAAGTGGACCTTTTGTTCGAAAGAAATGAAGTGTTCGAAACGAAGGCGGGTTTCCGCGGCACCGTGCTCGCCAGCTACATCAGCAATCGCAGCCCTCTGCGCAGCGGATATTTGATCGGCGCGGACAAGATCGAAGGCAAGGCGGCCGCGCTCGACGTGGTTCTGGGGCAAGGTCATGTGATCCTGATCGGGTTCCGCACGCAGTGGCGCGGACAATCGCACGGGACGTATAAGTTTCTGTTCAACGCAATGTATTACAACAATTCGATGGCGCCGGCGCTGCCTGCCGCTGCTCCCGCGGATACGCCTCGCGAAGGTGGACGCGGCCGTGGAGGTCGCGGTGGGAATGCGCCTCCAACGCCTCCGGCAGTGCCCAATCCCGATGCGCCGAAGGTGATTCAGTGAAGATCGTAAGCTTAGTAACTTTGACGGCGATGCTGGGCCTGGCGCAGATCCCGACGCCCGAATCCGTGCTGGGACACAAGCCCGGCGACGATTTTTATCTCGCCACGTATGACGATGCGCTGGGGTATTTCAAGAAGCTCGCCGCATCCAGCAAGCGGATCAAGCTGGTGCAGGTGGGCAAAACGACGCAGGGCCGCGACTGGTACATGGCGTTCATTTCGACGCCCGAAAATCTGGCGCAGTTGGAACATTATAAGGAAGTCTCGCGCCGCCTGGCGCTCTCTCGCGGCGTCAGCGATGCGGAGGCGCGTAAGCTGGCGCACGACCAGAAAGCCATCATCCACATCGATGGCGGACTGCATGCGACCGAGGTCGCTAACGCGCAGCACACCATTCAGCTTGGCTACGATCTGGTGGCGAGCGAGGAGCCGGAGTACAAAAATATCCGCGAAAACGTGATCACGGAACTGTGGTTCTCGATCAATCCCGACGGTCAGAATATGGTTGCCAATTGGTATCGCCAGAACGTCGGCACGCCGTACGAAGTGTCTCCGCTGCCGAATTTGTGGCAGGAATATGTGGGTCACGATAATAATCGCGACGGCTACATGCTCAACATGATTGAGAGCCAGGTGGTGACCAAGGCCACGCTCGAAACGCAGCCGCTGGTGTTTTATACGCATCATCAGACGGCTCCTTTTCCCGGGCGAATTTATCTGCCTCCGTTCGCCGATCCGATTTCGAGCAACATGCATCCGCTGATGCTGCGCTGGCTCAGCCTCACCGGCATGACCATCGCGTCCTATCTCGACGAGCACGGCATGCCCGGTTCCATGCATCAGGAGACGTTCGACGTGTGGTATCCCGGTTATCTCGATAACGTCGGAAATTTCCGCCACACGCTTTCGTTCTTCACCGAAACTGCGCTCTATCGCTACGCCACGCCGCACTTTTACACGGTGGATGAGTTTCCCGCGGCCCGCCAATCGTTGCGCGCGGAGATGCTTTATTCGAGTCCCTGGAAAGGCGGCTGGTGGCGCTTGGCCGATGCGTGCCGCTACATGTATGGAGCGTCGATGGCCGTCCTCGATATGGCCGTCGAATATCGCGAGCAGATGGTTTACAACAAGTACCGGGCGGCGCGGGACACCATCGAACAGTTCGAAAAAGATCCTCCTTACGCATACATCATTCCTCGCGAACAGCATGATTCTCCTACCGCCGCGCTGCTGCTCGAAAAGCTGATGCTGCAAGGGATCGAAGTGAAGCAATCGGCCGATCCGGATGCGTGGGTCATCATGATGAACCAGCCATTTTCCGGACTGGTGAAGGAGCTGTTCGAGGCGCAGAAATATCCGCAGCTTTCGGCGCGGCCTTACGATGTTACCGGCTGGACGCTGCCCTATCAGATGGGGGTCGAGGTGCACGCCGTGACGACGCCCCCTTCGGCGAAGTTCAAGGATTCGCTGAAACCGGTGCCGATGAAGAACGGCTCCATTGTGGGCTACACCGCGCCGTTTTCGCACGCGGAAAACTCCAGCCTGCACGCCGTCAATGAGATTCTCGCGGCGAACGGCTCGGTAACATTCGCGGGCGATGAGATCTCGGCATCGAACATCGACAAAGGAAAACTCGATTCAATTCTCACCGCGAATCATCTGAAAGCCGGCGGCGCAAAGGGTGAAGGCAAACCGGTGAAGGCCGCGCGCATCGGCCTCTATCGCTCCTTCACCGCCAATATGGATGAGGGCTGGACGCGCTGGATTCTCGAACAGTATCAGTTTCCCTTCGCGACCTTATATAACGCCGACGTTATCGCCGGCCATCTGCGCGATAAATACGACGTCATCGTGATGCCCGATGCGTCATCGCGCCAGATCATCGACGGCCAACGCCCTGGCAGCATACCGGAGCGTTATGCGGGCGGCATCGGCCAGGAAGGTGTCGACGCGCTGAAGGATTTCGTCAATGATGGAGGCACGCTGGTCGCGTTCAACAACGCGTCGATGTTCGCGGTCGACCAGTTCAACCTGCCGGTGACCAACGCGCTGGCAGGCGTGAGCGGATCAGATTTCTTCTGCTCCGGCTGTCTGTTGACGATCCACGTCGAGGATCCGAAGAACGCGCTCGCCGCGGGCTTGCTGCCTGATCCCATCGTGATGTTCGAGCGCAGCCCCGCCTTCGAAACCAAGCCCGAGTTCAAAGGCTCGGTTCTGGCCCGCTATCCGAAAGATCGCACCCCGCTGGCCAGCGGATATCTCATTGGCCCGGCGAAAATCGAAGGTAAAGCCGCCGCGCTGAATGTCGACTACGGAAAAGGCCACGTAATCCTGCTCGGCTTTCGCCCGCAGTGGCGCGGTCAATCGCAAGGGACGTACAAATTCTTCATGAACGTGTTTTATTTGCAGTAAGCGCGGCGATTTGTGAGATGTTGGGGTAGTCCGCTAAGCTAAAAGGGGTCGCCACCCCTGGAGGTCCATGATGAACATCACCCTCACTTTGGATGCTGAAGTTGAGAAGGGCCTTCTTGCCAGAGCGCAAGCCCATGGCCTCACTCTCGACGCCTATCTAAAGGATCTGGTCAAGAAAGAGGCTGCCTTAGCTGTGGGGCCAAAGCGGAGCGGTAAGGAAAAAGCACAAGCTTTCGTCGCATGGGCAAAAGGACACCGACCGACTAAATTACTTTCAGATGAAGCGATCAGCCGAGCTTCCCTCTATCCAGATCGTCCTTAAATGGCGATTCTTATCGACACAAATTTGTTGCTCCGCTCTGTGCAGCCGCAGCATCCCATGAACCCCTCCGCAGTACGGGCGCTTGAAATCCCTAATAGAGCGCGAAGATCCACTGGTTGTTTCTATCCAAAACATCGCGGAATTCTGGAACGTGGCTACCCGACCGGAGGTCAATAACGGTTTGGGATTCTCCATTGAAGAAGCTCAAAAAGAAATCTTCAAGTTGGAAGAATTCTTGGAGGTCCTTTACGAAAATGCCGCATCTTATACTGCGTGGAAGGGTTTAGTCATTGAGAGTCGCGTGATTGGGGTTCAGGTTCATGACGCGCGCCTCGTTTCGGTGATGAAGGCTTATGATATCCGCCAGATCGTGACCTTCAACACCGGCGATTTCACCCGCTACGCCGGAATCGAGCCGATCCACCCTGACAAAGTTAACTGACGGCGGGTAACAAATCCGGACCGATGCGTGATGCCGCATGTCATAATCAATGTTTCGGTGCAGGCTATCCGCAAACTTCTCCTGGCAATGCATCGGCATCCTGGCCGTACTTGGGCCGCGGTGGTTATCTATGCCGCTGCCGTTACATTTCCGCACGAAAAGGTTCAATACGTCGTAAATGAAATCGCGAACGCGATCACTCATAAGCGCCTATACCGAGTCTCGGCGGCCATTACCGTCGTCGAAGCTGTGCTGCTCACATTTATTGTCTTTAAACACCTACGGGGGCAACCGGAGCGCCGGACATTGGCGGCGTTCTGGGTTCTGACACTTGGTTTGATCTGGTGCGCCTGGCGGTATTTCACCGCCAACAACGTCGAACTGGTCCACTATCCGCAATATATTCCCGAAGGGATGGCGCTGTTCGCCCTGACACTTTCGACGGCAGAATCGCTGGCGTGGATCGCTCTGTTCGGCGGCCTCGATGAATGTTTTCAATATTGGGATCTCATGGGCAACAAGCATGTTCCCTACGATTTCAACGATGTCTATATGGATCTGCTCGGCGGCGCCGCTGGCGTCCTTTTGGCGATGGCATTTTTTCGATGCGAATCGCGGCGTGGCACAAGTTCAGCTTCGTGGAAACAAATCCTGTGGCGGCCTGGAATCCTCGTGATTTTAGGGTTAGTGTTGGCGGGATTTCTACTCTGGGCAAGTGGGCTGATGGTCCTCTACGACGACGCCAGCCCCCGCCATTGGTTCGCGCTGAGCCGCGTCAGAATGCCGTCCTTCTGGTTTCAAGTCGTCGCCAATGGACCCAACAAATACCACACGCTCTCTCCGCTCGAAGGGCCGATCCTGATCCTGGCGACCATCGCGCTGTACGCAATCGTCGACTATCGCTTGCGAATTTCGGCGAAGCCTTAGGGAACAAACCCGCAGGAATCTCCGTCCTCCTCCTGCATGAGCATTCTGGAAGACATCCGCTTCGGCCTGCGCACACTGGCCAGGAATCCTGGATTCACCGCCGTTGCGATCATCGCGCTCGCGCTCGGCATCGGCGTCAATGCGACCGTGTTCTCGCTCGCCAATGCGGTGCTCTTCAAGAATCTTCCGTTCGCCAATAGCGACCAGATCCTCTACATTATCTCGACGAATCCGGCGAATCCCCGGTGGCGCGACTCGTCGTTTCCCGATTACCGCGACCTGCGCGCTGCGCTGAAATCGTTCGATGCGGTGGGCGCCAGCTCGCAGGACTCGAAGAATCTTAGCGACCACACCACATCGCCGGAGGGTTATCACGGAGCCTACATCTCCGTGAACACTTTCCCTCTCATCGGCCAGAAGCCCATCGCCGGTCGCGATTTCGTTCCCTCCGATGAGCAGCCCGGAGCCGCGCCTGTAGCCATCCTCAGCTATAAAGTCTGGGAAAATCGCTACGGTAAAGATCCCTCCGTCATCGGACGCACCGTGCGTCTGGACGAAGTGCCTACCACAATCATCGGTGTCATGCCCGCCCGCATGGACTTCCCGCGCGAGGCCGAAATCTGGATGCCGCTCGTGCCGAACGCCGACTTCGAGAAGCGCCAAAACCGCCATTTTGAACTGTACGGACACCTCGCCCCCGGCGCGAATATCAAGACCGCCAGCGCGGAGGTCGCGACCGTGATGCAGCGTCTCGCCTCCGCATATCCGATCACCAATAAAGATATCGGCGGCCGCGCGATCGATTATAACGAACAGTTCGCAGGCAATGAAAACGGGATCAAAATCGTCTTTCTCGCCATGCTGGGCGCGGTCGGATTCGTGCTCCTGATCGCCTGCGCCAACGTCGCGAATCTGCAACTAGCGCGCGCCGTCAGCCGTATGCGCGAAATCTCGATCCGTGTCGCTCTCGGCGCCGGACGATGGAGAATCGTCCGCCAACTTCTTATTGAAAGTCTGATGCTGTCCGTCGCCGGCGGAGTCATCGGATGGCTACTCGCCCTCTGGGGAATCCGCGCTTTCGATGCCCAGGTCGCGCCCACCGGCAAGCCTCCTTCGCTCGATTTTTCGATGGACCTGCGCGCGTTCCTTTACCTCGCCGCGATCACCATCGGCACCGGACTCCTGTTCGGTCTCGCCCCCGCGCTACGCCTGTCGAAGCTCGACGTCAATACCGCGCTCAAGGATGGTGGCCGAGGCTCCAGCGGAGGCGGCCGCGGTAAATATCTTTCCGGACTCCTCGTCGTTACTGAAATGGCGCTCGCCGTCGTCCTACTGGCTGGAGCCGGCCTCATGATCCGCAGTTTTTTCAACGCCTATCAGTCCGATATCGGTATCCATTCTCCCAACCTGCTCACCATGCGCCTCGATCTGCCGCCTGTAAAATATGAGCGCGCCGATCAGCAACTCGCCTTTTTCGACCGCCTCCGCGCCCGCCTCGATTCCACCCCCGGTGTCGAAGCCTCCGCGATCATGACCGATCTCCCGCTCGATGGATCCTGGGATTATCCTTACGAACTCGAGGGCGAGCCGCAGCCCGACGCGCGACACCGTCCCAACGCCAACGCCGTTGTCATCTCACCCAATTATTTTCGCGTCCTCGGCGACCGTCCGCTTGCTGGACGCGAGTTCGACTCCTCCGACGGAGAAGCCTCCGTCATCGTGAACCGACAGTTTGCGCAGACTTTCTTTCACAACGAAAACGTCCTCGGCAAGCGCCTCCGCACCTACGACAAGAATGTCGCGCAGCCCTGGCGCACCATCGTCGGCCTGGTCCCGGATATCTCGCAGGATCGCCAGTCGCGGACCAAAGGCCCGCTCCTCTATTTTCCCTATCGCCACCAGACCAACAGCATGTGGATCGCCGCCCGAACCGCTGTCCCACCGTCGAGCCTGAAAGAAGTGGTCCGCCGCGAAGTGCAGGCCCTCGACGAAGACCTGCCTGTATTTCAGATGCGCACCCTGGACGAACATCTGGAGCACATCAACTGGCCCTCCCGCATCTTCGGAGCCCTGTTCGCCATCTTCGCCGCCATTGCCCTATTACTCGCCTCGGTCGGACTCTACGCCGTCATCGCCCACTCGGTCAGCCAGCGGACCCAGGAAATCGGCGTCCGCATCGCGCTCGGCGCCCGCAACGGGAACATTCTCCGTCTAGTCTTCTCGCAAGGGATCCGGCAACTCGTTCTTGGACTCGTCATTGGAATCGCCGCCGCCCTCGCCGTCACCAATATCCTGAAATCCCTCCTGGTCGACGTTTCGCCCACCGATCCACTCACCTTCGTCTCGGTCACCTTGGTCCTCTCCATCGCCGCCGGATTGGGATGCCTGATCCCGGCTCGCCGCGCAATGCGCGTAGATCCAATAGAAGCGCTACGGCACGAATAACCAATCCGGCGTATCTTTGAGAAACGGTTCGCCGTGGTAGCGCGTCACGTACCGGTAATGGTACTTTGTGATTCGGAGGCTGAATGAAGCGAACCCCCGGCGGCTCCGTGTTTTTGAGCTGCCTTCTTCTGACGAACCTGCTCGGCGCGCATACCCAGGACCCACAGCAGGAGGCTGCCCCTGCCGCGCCCAAGCAGCTAATCATCAACATCGTCGAGGGAGAAGGCGCGCTCAACAACATCAAACAGCGTGTGAATCGAGAACCGATCGTGCAGGTGGAGGACGAAAATCACAAGCCCATTGCCGGCGCCGCGGTTCTCTTCTTTCTGCCCACCTCCGGCCCTAGCGGAACCTTCGCCAACGGCTCCCAGACCCTCACCGTCACCACCGATTCCCTGGGACGCGCCGCCGCTACCGGCATTCGACCCAACCACGTGGTTGGAAAAATGCAAATCCGCGTCACCGCCTCGATTGGTGGCCTTACTGCCAATGCCATGATCACGCAAGCCAATATCGCCGGCGCCAACGTCGGCGGAGGCCTCAGCACGAAAGTGAAAGTTCTGATTGCCGTCGGCGTCCTGGTCGGCATCGGCGCCGGCGTCTACTTCGCGGAGCGCAGCACCGGACCCGCCACCGCCACCGGCGTGATCATCACCCCCGGAATCCCCACCGTAGGAGCACCACCACAGTAATGCGCACGTTTATTTTTTCCACGTTCTTGTGCGGAGCACTATCAGCGCAGGTCGGCGGACCCCTCATCGGCTATGTCCCCGAAGGCTCTACCATCCGCCCCATGTACGGATTCCCTGCCGCGGGAGCCATCGGCCCGGAAATCGCCGAAGGCGGCTGGGCTAAAATCGCGATCTCTCCCGCCCAGACCTTCGTCATCGCCACCAGCGCCGATACCGGAGAAGTCCTGTTGGTAAATCTGGTCAAACCCAGCGTGAACTCCATCCCGGGCGCCGCTTCCAATCCCGATATCATCGCCATCAGCCCCTCCGGAGCATCCGCCGCGCTCTGGTTCCCTTTAACCAATCAACTCGAAGCTGTCAGCGGATTGCCCGCTACGCCCTCGATCCGCACCATCAGTGCCTCCTTCCTCAACGCCTCACCCCTGGCCATCGCCATCACCGACGATGGACAGTGGGCGGTCGGTCTCTGGTCTTCTGGCGCCTACGCCTTTGGACCCTCGAATCAGGTGATCCCTTTGCAAACCGATCCCGGCGTCGTCGCCCTGGCGTTTTTCCATAACAGCCACAACCTCGCGCTCGCCTCAGCCAATCGCGCCTCCTCGATTACCGACGTCGGCGGCAGCATGCAGACCTCCGTTCTTTACGATTATTCCGCGCAGCCGCTTTCGCCGCGTGCCATCGCTCTCTCGTTCGATAATTCGCTCGCCGTGGTCGCCGATGCCACCGGCAAGCTTCTCAACATCAGCCTGGCCGCCGCTACCGCCGCCACCATCGATTGTCATTGCTCGCCTGACGGCCTCTACGGCCTCGGCGCCGCCCTATTTCGATTGAATGGAACTAATGCCTCCGGTAGAAGCGGTCCTAAAACAGAGCTGAAAGTCTTCGACGCCTCGGCCGCCGCGGTCTGGATCGTGCCTCCCGCCCTTTCACTCACCGGAGGCCGCAAATGAAGTCGACCATGAAATCCCTGCTCCTGGCCAGCCTGCTCGCCATCGTCCCCTCCATCGCCCTGGCCCAGACGATTACGAGCACCTCCCCTCTGACGCCCGGAAATGAGAACCAGCCGTACTCCTTCACTCTTACTTGCACCAATTGCTTTATCCCCACCTGGGGAATTGCTGCCGGAGCATTACCGACCGGCCTGACCATCAGTTCCACCGAGGGGACCATTTCCGGAACTCCCACCGTCGCCGGGACTTTTAATTTTACGGTTTCGGTCCAAAACCAAAGCGGACCACCGCCTCCCATCACCAAGGCTTTCTCACTCACCATCATCGCGCCGCTGACCAATACCACCCCGTCGTTTGCAAACGGAACCCCCGGAGTCGTGTATCCCACCCACGCGCTCACCGCGACCGGTGGAGTCCCTCCCTATAATTGGGCGATTACCTCCGGCGAGCTGCCTGTTGGCATGGGCATTTCAGGATCGACCATCGCCGGCACACCCACCACCGCTGGAGATTATTCGTTCACGCTGACCGTCACGGATTCTTCGGAGACCTCCGCCGCTTCCAGTAACACTTACACCCTCTTCATCGTCGCGCCGACGGTCATCACCACCACCTCGCTTCCCAATGGAAATGTAAACGTGGTGTACTCCGCACAGTTGACTTGCACCAATTGCGCCAACCCGCTTTGGTACGTTCCCACCGGATTCCCTCCCGGTCTCACGGTGAATGAGACTACCGGAGCCATTTCCGGAACGCCGACCACCGCCGGCCTTTACACCTTCACGGTTTACCTGGGAGAGGAGGAAAATTCCCCCCCGCCCCCCGTTACCAAGAGTCTCTCCATCAACATCATCGCGCCGCTCACCGTCACCACCGCGTCGCTTCCCAACGGCACTCTGAACGTCGCCTATACCTCGCCTGTGCTGACCAACAGCGGAGGCGTCGCTCCCTTTACCTGGAGCATTGCCTCGGGCACTCTACCTCCCGGCTTAGGCCTGACGGTCGTTTCCGGAGGCACCGTCATTTCAGGTGTCCCGACTTCCACCGGAACCTATCCTTTCACGATCAGAGTCTTAGACAGTCAGAAGAGTATCGCTACTGCGCCTTTGTCCATCACCATCGCCAGCGGCGCCACCATCACCGTCACCTCGTTGCCGAACGGCGACGTCAAGCAGCCGTACTCTGCCTCATTGACCTGTTCCGCTTGCACCGGCGATGTCTGGTCCATCTCCAGCGGAACCTTGCCGCCGCCCCTCACCCTCTCGGGCGGCATCATCAGCGGTGCGCCGACCACCGCCGGGACCTATAGTTTTACCGTTGCACTGGCGCCGTCCGGCAGCACATATTATGTAACACCTCTCACCCAGCCTCTTTCCATCACGATTAATCCCGCGCTCTTGATCACAGGAATTACCATTCCGGTCGGGAATGTGGGCCAGCCATACTCTACCTCGCTCAGCGCCACCGGAGGCTCACCGCCTTATACCTGGTCGCTCACCGGGACCTCGAACGACGGTCTCACTATCAACGCGGCCAGCGGAGTCATCTCCGGAACGCCCACCACCGGCGGCCAGTTTGCCTTCGGCGTCATGGTCACCGATAGCTACGGCGCTACCGCCACCAAGCTCTACACCCTGTCCGTCGCGACCACTCTCAGCATCACCACTACCGCGCTTCCCAAAGGAACCGTCGGAACCCTCTATCCACAGCAGACTTTAGCGGCGAGCGGCGGACAAGCGCCCTTCCGCTGGAGCGTCTCCGTCGGCACGCTGCCTCCCGGAATCATTCTGAATAGCACCTTTGGCACGCTTTCTGGCACTCCCACCACCGTCGGAACCTATCCCTTTACGCTGCTCGTTACGGATACGCTCAGCAACACAGCGACTGCGCCTTTATCGATCACCGTCGCCGCCGCCGTCACCAGCACCATCACGATTACACCCACCACTTTACCCGGCGGAACCGTCGGAGTGGCATATTCGCAGGCCTTAACCGCCGCCGGCGGCGTGACTCCCTATACCTGGACTCTGGTCACCGCCGCGGCTACGATGCCCGCTGGACTAACGCTCAACAACAACCTGATTAGCGGCACACCCACCACCGCCGGAACCTACGCCTTCACCGTGCAGGCAACCGATTCTACCGGAGCCACTCTACAAGCCCGCTACAGCATTGTCATCGCCGGCGCGTCAACGCCTCCGTTAACCATCAGCACCACGTCACTCCCCTCGGGAGTCGTCGGCGTCGCCTATACCCAGACTCTCGCTGCCACCGGCGGACAGTCTCCCTATTCGTGGACCAATACCGGCTCGCTGCCGGCCGGCCTGACGCTCAACGCTTCTACCGGAGTTATCAGCGGAACGCCCACCGCCGCCGGCGCGTCGTCCTTTACAGTCACCGTTACCGATTCGGCGAAAAATACCGCCCAAGCCTCCCTCGGCATCACCGTCGTCGCGCCACTAACCGTCACCCCAACCACTCTTCCCTCGGCGACCGCCGGCACTGCGTATACTCAGACGTTCACCGCCTCCGGAGGAACCAAGCCCTACGTGTTCGCGCTCTCCGGAAGCCTTCCCTCCGGATTCTCGTTTGCCGCCGCCACCGGGACCATCAGCGGCACGGCCTCCGAAGCAGAGTCGGGGAGCTTCACCATCAATGTGTCTGACGCGTCCGGTCAAAAGGTGAGCCTGCCCTTGACGCTCACTGTAAATGCCGCGCCGCCGCCCGCGCCGCCCACCGTCACCCTCACTGGAGTCCCGACCAACTCAGGCTTCGAACAACAGCTCGCGCCGACTCTGTCGAGCAGCGGGACTTATCCCGTCGATATCAACGGAACCATCACGCTGACGTTCACGCCCTCCGTCACCCCGCCTCCCGGCAGCACCGGAACCATCGACGATCTGATGATCCAGTTCTCGAACGGAAGCCGGACCATCGATTTCACCATTCCCGCCGGCAGCACCACGCCGACTTTGACCAACGCCAGCAGCATCACCGTGCTCACCGGCACCACCGCCGGAACCATCACGCTCACCACCACGCTCAGCACCGCCAGCGGGCCTCTGGGAACGCCCACCACCCAGACCATCGTCAACAACGCCGGCGTACCGTTTATTAAGTCGGTAACCCTCACCCAGGTCCCCGGCGGCGTTACGGTCACGGTGGTCGGCTTCTCCTCGACCCGCGATATGACCAACGGCCAATTCGCCTTCGTTCCCGGCACCAACGACGGCTTCTCGTCCCCCGGAACCAACGGCGTTCAGGATGTGTCGGTAGCCCTGAACACCACCTTTGCCACCTGGTATGCGGACACCGCGCAATCGAATCCCTACGGCACCCAGTTCACCCTAACGGTCCCCTTCACCCAAACCCTAGCCTCCGGCGCCTCCGTCTCCGCCCTGGTAGTCGTGTCAGTGACCGTAACCCTGGCCAATTCCAAAGGCGCCTCCAACCCAGTCACCCTCTCTCAATAGACTGGTGGGGCGGACCCCCTGGTCCGGCTGCAGCGTGGTTTCGAATGTCAGATCCGATTGTGGGGCAGGTTGCCAACCTGCGGACCGATTGCCAATCGGTCCATCCGGGCGCAGCCCGGACACCCTCACCCAAAAAAACTCAATGAATTATCCCCCTGCCGAACCACCCGACCCCTCTTCAACCCCCCATAGCTTTCTTGCAGCCCGAACCGCGAAGAATGCTGCGCAATCACCATCCCCGGCGGTTCCTCCGCCAGCGTCATCAGCGCCTTCTCATACTCCTGTTCCAACGGATACGGCGGATCCAGAAACGCAATATCCGCCCTCTCGATCTTTGGAATCACACTCCCCGCCCGTCCCACCCAAACTCGCCCCCGCTTTTCGAGGCCCAACGATTTCAAATTGAACCGGATCACCTCGACCGCAGCCAGATTGTTCTCGACAAAAAGAGCCCGCTCCGCCCCCCGGCTCAGCGCCTCCATCCCCACCGCTCCCGTCCCTGCATAAAGGTCCAAAAAAACAGCCCCCGAAATTCGAGGCGCCAGAATACTGAACAGCGACTCTCGCATCCGGTCCGGCGTCGGACGCACCTCCAACCCCGGAAGACTCTTCAACACCCTGCTGCGAAATTCACCGCCGATTATGCGCATGTAAGCCTTCTTCGGAGCTGCTTTTTATGCATTTATGGCCGATTAACCCACCAGAACAAGTCCATAACGGCGCTGCCAATGGTCCCGGATGAACTGTACGCCCCTCCTCAGCTCATCCTCGGAAGGCGGACTTTTTACGAATCCCGCCGCCTCATTGCGCGCAATCTCCAGAATGTCCCCATCGCGCAAAATATTGCCGATCTGGAACGCCGGCAGCCCCGATTGCCGGGTCCCAAAAAACTCCCCCGGACCCCTCAGTTTCATATCCATCTCGGCGATGTAAAACCCATCGTTTGAATCAACTAGCGTTCGAATCCGCTCCCGTCCCGCCTCGCTCATTTTGCCCGTCACCAGGATGCAATAGCTCTGCTCGCCGCCTCGCCCCACCCGTCCTCGAAGCTGATGCAACTGCGCCAATCCGAACCGCTCCGCCTGCTCGATCACCATCACCGTGGCATTGGGAACATCCACGCCAACTTCGATAACTGTCGTCGATACAAGGATTTGCGTCTCACCGCGCTGAAATTTCTCCATTGCGGATTCCTTGTCTTCAGCCCGCAGTTTCCCATGCAATAAACCCACTTTAACGCCCGGAAATACGATGGTCGAAAGCTGCTGGTGCATCTTCTCAGCGGCCTTCATCGCCTGTGTTTCGGACTCTTCAATCACCGGATAAACCACATACGCCTGGTGCCCTAAGTCTATTTGTTTCTTAAGGAAACTGTACACCTGCTCAACCTTCGCGTCCTCCACTTGCTTGGTTAAAATCGGTTTGCGCCCCGGCGGCAATTCATCGATAATACTGACGTCTAAATCGCCATAAACCGTCAAAGCCAGCGTCCGTGGAATGGGAGTCGCGGTCATCACGAGAACATCCGGATGCGAGCCTTTTTCCATCAATTTCTGCCTCTGCTCCACCCCAAACCGATGCTGCTCATCGACAATCGCGAGGCCAAGTCTTTTAAATTCAACACCTGCCTCAAGCAGGGCATGCGTCCCGCAAATCACATGCGCCAACCCCGAAGCCGCCAGTTTCCGTAATCCCGCCTTTTCTTTCTGAGTATTGGAACCAGTCAGCAGAATCGTGACGTAATTCAGTTTCTGAAACAGCTTCTTAAAATAGAAAAAGTGTTGCGTTGCAAGGATTTCCGTGGGCGCCAGCACCGCTGTTTGATAGCCGTTTTCAATGGCAATAATAGCCGCTTCGGCCGCCACCAGAGTTTTTCCACTACCCACATCGCCTTGCAGCAAACGGTACATCGGACGCGGCGCAGCCATGTCGTCAGCAATTTCCTTTAATACTTTTTTCTGTGCCCCGGTGGGCTTGAAAGGCAGCATTTCCAGGATCTTAGAGCGCACGCGATCGGTCAGAGCAAATCCGATTCCGGGGTCCAGACGGGCCCGCGCCCGCTTCAATTCCAGTCCACATTCGAGCCAGAAAAATTCCTCGAAAATCAACCGGAATTGTGCGGGCGAACGAAATGCATTTAATAATCGCAATTCCACATCAGCCGCCGGAAAATGCAAGGCTTTAATGGCGGTCCATAAATCCGGCAATTTCAACAGGTTAACGATTCGCTGTGGCAAAGGATCCACAATGGGATCGATGCTTTTCAAAATGCGATCCATCAGGGTGCGAAAAATCCTGGTCGAAACTTTGCCGACCGCAGTGTAAATGGGAACAATGCGCCCGGTGTGCAGTCCATCGTCTTCATCCGAAAGGATTTCGAACTCCGGATGCATGATCGATAAGTTACCGGAATAGCTATCAAACTCGATTTTTCCAAAGAGAGCGATCTTCTGCCCCGGTTCGAGCACATCGTTCAAGTACGCGCCATGAAACCACTTAGCCGCCAGCACGCCTTTTGATCGATCGGTGAACGTCGCTTGAAAAAGTCCCAGATTGCGCCGCTGAAATCCCGAAACTTTGGTCGACCTAACCTCCGCGAGCACGGTCGCCATTTCGCCTGGCGCAAGGTCGCGAATGGTTTTCACATTGCTGCGGTCTTCATACCGAAACGGCGGATAAGTAAGGAGATCCTCGACAATCTTGAGCCCTTTCGCTTCAAGCATCGCCGCCCGCGCCGGGCCCACGCCTTTCACGTACATCAATGGTGTCGAGAGATCCAACGCTTAGTGTAGGCTAAAATCATGCTGCTTGAAGGAAAAACCGCCCTGATCCTGGGCATCGCGAATAAGTGGAGCCTGGCCTATGCGATAGCGCAGGCGTTTGTGAGGGAGGGCGCAAAAATCATCCTCACCTATCAAGGCGAGCGCCTGAAACAAACAGTAGAAGAACTCGGCGCCGAACTCGGCGCATCGCAAGTATTCGAGTGCGACGTGACCAAAGATTGCGCGAAGCTATCTGAGTTAGGCCGCCTGGATATCGTAGTTCACAGCATCGCATTCGCCAATCGCGAAGACCTAAGCCGCCCATTTGTCGATACTTCGCGCGAAGGGTTCCTGCTGGCGCAGGAAGTAAGCGTGTATTCGTTGCTATCGGTGGCAAAAGCAACGGCTCCCTTGATGACCGAAGGCGGCGCGATCATGACGCTGACTTATTTAGGGTCGACCCGCGTGCTGACCAATTACAACGTGATGGGCGTAGCCAAAGCCGGCCTCGAAGCGACGGTTCGCTATCTGGCCAGCGAATTAGGAGAAAAGAAAATCCGCGTCAATGCGATTTCAGCAGGCCCCGTAAAAACAGCTTCGGCGCGGGGAATCAAAGATTTCTCAAAAATCCTAGAATTGGTGCAAACAAAAGCCCCTCTGCGGAGGAATACAGATCCAGCCGAAGTCGCGGACATGGCAGTATTTCTAGGAAGCAACCTGGGCCGAGGCGTAACCGGCGACGTCCTATTCGTAGACGCCGGTTTTCACATTATGGGGTTATAGGGTGGCTCGGTGTATGGATTATCCAAAACGGAAATTGCCTCTTCCCATTCTGGTCCGCGATTAGAAGTCATTTAGGCGCGGGCCGAGGATCCCACCAGTGGCGCGTTGGCAGAGGAGGCGGCGGACCGGGCGGCATATTCCACAGGAATTGGTCTATCGAAGGATGCGTTTTCGCTCGGAGACGGTTCCACCGCTTGGAAACTTTCATGTCGTCCTCGAAGCCATTACGGTTGCCGCATTGGATCTGTGCCCGCGTCGCATGGAGGAGGCAAAGGACAGCCATGAGATCCAGGTTCTTGTTTTTCACCTCGCGGGCCTTGTGTGCAAGTTCGATTCCCTCGTTGATAGTTGTCAGGTTTTTTTCGCGAATCTGCCCACAAAACGGGGAGTCAATGAGCTCCCGCTCGGTCGCGACATTATGTTCGATCCTCGATGAGTACACGCTACGGTAAGCTGCGCCCATATCAATACTTGCCAGTCCGCCGAATGACTCCGGATCGTTTGGGGCTAACAAGAGGGCTCGGCGATAATTGATGTCCGCTTGATCGATCCGATCCATCAAGTAAGAAGCATGGGCAAGCCCCTTCCAGGCGTCCTGCCGCGAGGGTTCAAGCGCGACCACGCTTTGGTATGCATCGATGGCCACCTGGCACAACGCAGCGCCGTCGTCGACCCCGCACCAAACGTCGGCGATTGATCCAATGGCAAAGTAAGCCTTCGACATTTTGGGGTCAAGTGCGACAGCGTACCTCAGATACTCCAAGGTGCCCCTAGCATCGCTTTTTGCATACGCTACCATCCCGGACGCATACTCAGCTTCAGCGGCTGTAGTTTGAGAGCCAACTGGTGGGGGCAGTGTACAAAACACGATAATGAAAATTCAGCAGTCTCAAGAGCTTCGGTCGCCCAGTTCATAGACACCGAGATATTGCCCTTAGTTCCTTAGAGTCGCGCGTCTTCTTTGCTTTTTCGCGCTGCCGGTTTCATATTACGGGTTAGCATGGCTATGTAGATAGATAGCCGCACGTTTTGGCTATCTATTTCGTCTGATAGATGATGACTTGGATGGTGTTCTTCTTGCTGGCTTTTCAGCCGCCTGCGTTTGAAGTGGCGTCGGTAAAGCCTACTGTGCACCGGTCGCGGGCGGTGGGGACGGTGCGAACTTCTCCGGGAGGGCGGGTCAGCATCGAAGGGTCGACTCTGGAACACCTGGTGGAGGTTGCTCTTGACGTCCAGCGATTTCAGGTTACGGGCGGGCCGGAATGGATGTATATCGAGGGCTTTGACGTTGAGGCTCGCTCGGGTCAATCGTCAGGAAATGCCACGAGTCTGAATGAGGAGCAGCGGCAAATGTTGCTGGCGCTTCTCGTCGAGCGGTTTCAGTTACAATTTCATCGCGAGACTCGGCAGGGGGCGGTGTACTTCCTCGCGCGAGGCAACAAACGGCTCAAGCTGAAAGAGGCTCAGAATAGAGACGTTGCCTCTTGGATCTCCGGACCGGAAAATGGGATTGCCGCTGCTAATGTGTCCATGCCGTCTTTCGCGCGACGGTTGAGCCGGTGGTTGGAGCGTCCTGTGTTCGACCATACCGGGCTCGATGGGGTTTATGATTTCAAGTTTGAGTATGACTGGAGCGATCCTGACCGGGATGTTGTGGCTCCCATTCTGGTTTCGGTCAAAGGGCTGGGACTCAAATTGGAGTCCGGGAAAGGGCCGGTGGAGACGGTCGTGATCGATAGAGTGGAGCGGCTGTCGGGGAATTAGGCGGTTGTAGAGTGCCACTCGAAAACTCCTAAGACCCCGCTTCCCGCGGTCACGGCTCGGTCGCGATGCGGAAGCGTCGGGCGTTCATCGCTATCGCTGGCAGCCCGGACGCCTGCCCGGACCTCTACTGAGCCGTGACCGCAGGAAGCGGAGTCTTTCGTAGATGTTTCGAGAGTGTCGACGTTCACTGCTCCACTAACTCACCCACAACCAAAGGAAACATAGTCTCCCCTTGCCCCACCGCTCGCACCCGCCCCGTGCGCGGAATCGGCCGCGTGCCGATCTCCACCAGCTCCACGCTCTCCACATCCACTCTATAAATTTTCCCCGGCCGCATCGCCTCGTCGGAGATATGCAGAACCTTCATCCGCGACACTTCCCGGCCGGGCCTCTGGAGCGAAATCTCCAGAGCCCTCTTCTCCACCTGGCACCGGTCCGGCTCCAGTCCTCCCTCAAGAGTTATGTGCCGGTGCACATGCTGAATCCTGCCGGTCACGGCGTCGTACACGATTGCCGCCGCTACCTTGCGCGCCAGTCTTCCTTGCCTTACAGCGATCATAATCCCTCCGTTAATCCTGAAAAAACACGCTGCCCACTCCGGCCGCATTCCCGAATTCGTCATCCCAGACCGTGATATAGAACGTCACACTGATCACGTTCTCATCGAAGATCGAGTTGGGAATCTCCCACGGATCGCCCGCAAAACTATGCGTCGTCGGCCCAAAAAATTCGTTCTGCGTCTGATATTGCAGAATCCCCGCGGCATGGCCGTAGGAATGGATCACCGTGCTCAAGGTGCATTGCATCGTCACCGCCGAAGCGGCGAAACTGATCTCTCCCGACCCGGTGTAATCGCCCCACGCATCGAGAAACGCGGTTTCAATATTGCTGACGCCCAAATTGAATTCTCCTATCATAGAAATATGCGCAAAACCCTGAGCGTTTTATCGCTGGCCGCGACGATTTTCGCCGCCACGCCCCAAGTCGGCCAGATGGCCCCCGATTTCACACTGCCTTCGCAGGACGGATCCAAGGTCAGCCTGCACGATTACAAGGGCAAATGGGTCGTGCTCTATTTCTATCCCAAGGACGGCACCAGCGGCTGCACGCTCGAAGCCCACAATTTCCAGCGACCTCGCGAAATATCAGCAGGATAATGCCGAAATCGTCGGCGTCAGCGTCGATTCCGCCGATAGCCACAAAGATTTCTGCGCCAAACAAGGCCTGCACTTCAAGCTGTTAGCCGATACCGATAAAAAAGTGTCGCAGGATTACGATTCCTTCCACACCCTGCTCCGCTTCTCCGCCCGCAATACATTCCTAATTTCGCCAGACGGAAAAATCGCCAAAATCTGGATCGGCGTAAGCCCCTCCAACCACAGCGAAGAAGTCCTGGCAGCCCTGTCGACCCTCAAAAAGTAGGCCGGTCCCGCAATTACCAATTCTGTCGTGGGGCAGGTGTGGTTGCAAACCTGCGGACCGATTGCCAATCGGTCCATCCGGGCGCAGGCCGGACGCCTGCCAGCGATAATGACCCTCCCGGACCTAAACTGAGCCGTGACCGCAGGGAGCGGAGTCTTCGTAGATGTTTTCAAGTTGTGTCGACGCCTGGAACCGCCATGCATCCCGAGACGCCAACCTGCTACCCTGATCCCGTGTTTTCTTCCCGCCTTGATTGGAGTCTAGAAACCAATACTCTTTCCGCACTTCTCAAAACTAAGTCCCACATCCTCGATCTGACCGAGTCCAACCCCACCCGCGCCAGCTTCGAATATCCCTCCCAGGAAATCCTCAGCGCGCTGACCGACGCCCGTTCCCTCGTCTATCAACCGGATCCGCGTGGCCTTCTCTCCGCCCGCGAAGCCGTCGCCGAATATTACGGCAACGTTCCCGCATCGCGAATTCTGCTCACCGCATCCACCAGCGAAGCCTATTCTTATTTGTTCAAGCTCCTCTGCGACCCCGGCGACGAAATTCTTTCCCCGCGCCCCTCCTATCCCCTCTTTGAGTTTCTAGCCGGCCTCGAATCCGTGAGAATCGTCCAATATCCCTTGCGTTATGACGGAGTCTGGCATATCGATTTCGATTGCCTGTCCCGCGCCATCACGCCTCGAACCCGCGCCATCGTCGTCGTGAATCCGAACAATCCCACCGGCTCGTTTTTGAAGCCCGACGAATGGGAAAAGCTCCAACAGTTCGGCCTGCCGATTCTGTCGGACGAAGTCTTCTCGGACTACGCTTTTTCCCCGGTCGCGCGTCTCTCCTCGCCCAGCGTGCTGGTGTTTTCCATGAGCGGCCTCTCAAAAATCGCCGCCCTGCCGCAGATGAAGCTAGGCTGGATCGTCGCCAGCGGCCCCGGCCACGAAGCCGCGCTCGACCGACTGGAACTCATCGCCGATACTTATTTATCCGTCGCCACGCCCGTGCAGTTCGCCTTGCCGCGCCTGCTCCAGGCATCGTCCGGAGTGCGCGCCCAAATCATGACCCGCACGCGAGCCAACCTGGCCCTCCTCAAATCCGCCACCCGTCCGCTCCATGTCGAAGGCGGATGGTACGCGGTCTTGCAGGTCCCTCGCACCAGAACTGAAGAGGAGTGGGCGCTCACGCTCCTCGACCGCCAGAACGTCCTGGTCCAACCCGGCTTCTACTTCGATTTCGAGTCCGAAGCCTTCCTGGTGCTAAGCCTTCTAACCAAACCCGAAGTCTTCGCGGAAGGCATCGAGCGCTTGATCGCAGAGATCCCCTTATGATAGACCACGTTATTCTCACGGTCAGTGATTTCGAACGCTCCGTCGCCTTTTATACCAAGGCCCTGAAGCCACTCGGAATCACAAACTTCTTAGACTACGAAGGCCATGCTGGGCATCCCGATTTGAAGGGCTTTGGCGACGGCAAAAGAGCCTTTTTCTGGCTCAAAAAAGGAAAGCCCGATCCCCAAGCGGTTCATGTCGGATTTGCAGCAAAAGACCATGCTGAGGTAGATGCATTCTACAAAGCGGCAGTGGACGCCGGAGGCAAGAGCAAGGAATCACCCCAGATCCGGCACGAATACTACCCCGGCTACTATGCAACCTGGGTGCTCGATCCCGACGGCCACGATATCGAAGTCGTTCATAAGAGCTGAATCTCCTTCCGAGCCGCCATGCGCAGCATGCGGTTTCTTCACCCACCTCAGCCGAAAAGTCGTGCGCCGGACCTCCGTGTGGGGCGGGCAATTCTGCCGGCAGCCGGCCTTTCAGGCGGCTCTTCGCCCGTCTAAAACTCTTTCGTCCCCCGACTGCTAGAATCACAAGTTATGCCCAAACAACGCGTCGCCCTCGGTGTCCTCCTCTTCACCCTGCTCCTGGGCCAGACCTCCCGAATCACCGCGCAGAAAAATTTCGCGCTCACCATCGACAACATCATGCGCGGGCCGGAGCTCTATGGCAATGAGCCGACCGCGCCCCACTGGTCCTTCGACGGCCAGCACGTTTATTTTCAATGGAAGCGTTTTAATGACCCGCGCGTGAAGCCGGATGATATCTACGCCGTCAATCGCGATGGCTCCGGTCTGCGCAAGTTGACCGAGGAGGAAACCAAGAACGTTCCGCCTGCGTTTGGCAGCCGCACCAAGGACCGCAAAAAGATCGCCTATGCCGAAAACGGCGACATTTTTATCTACGATCTTTCGACCAACACTAAGCGCCAGATCACCAAGACTACCGACGTGGAAACGAATCCACAGTTCACGTTCGATGAAAAGCGCGTGACCTTTGTGCGTAACGGAAATCTCTACGCCATGTCTCTGAATACAGGTGATACCGGCATGCTGGAGGAGTTGACGAATATTCACGCCGCAGCAGCCGAAGGCGCCGCGCCGCCAGCCGCAACTGCTGGTGGACGCGGTGGCGGCCGTGGAGGCCGAGGCGGAGGGGGTGGCGCACCTCCCGAAGCCGCGGTAAAGGGCACCGACAGCCAGGAGTTTCTCAAGAAACAGGAAATCGATTTGATCCTCGCCGTCAAGGAACATAAAGAGGTGCGCGAAGAGGCCGAGGCCAAACGCAAAAAGGACGAACCCGAGTTGCGCAAGCCGTTCCAGTTGCAAGCTCGGCAAACTGCGGGACGTTTGGAACTGTGCCCTGACGGGAAATGCGTCATCGCGATGGTGACCGAAAACGCCACAGGCGTGAAGAACGAAAACGTACCGAATTACGTCACCGAATCCGCCTATACCGAGGACATCAACGGCCATTCCAATGTCGGCGAGCCGCAAAACAAACAGCGCCTCGCGATTATCGATGTCGCGAGCGGCGATGTGAAGTGGGTCGACGCCGGACTCGGCACCCGCGATATTCAATTGCAAGCGCCTGTTTGGAATGAAGCGGGCACCAAGGCGTTTCTCGTCGCGCGCGCCGCCGATAATAAGGATCGTTGGATTCTCGCTCTGGACCCTGCCACCGGCAAAACGCGCACTCTGTTCACCGAACATGACGACGCCTGGCTCGGCGGAGGCGGCGGATTTGGCGGCGGAGGCTACGGCTGGCTGAAGCACAGCGATGAAATTTATTTTCTAAGTGAAAAGGACGGAGGCTACTCGAATCTGTTCAAACTTTCTTTCGATGGCGGCGATCCGAAGCCTCTCATCACCGGAAAATTTGAAGTCAGCGGCGTTGAATTATCCGAGGACGGCAATACGTTTTACTTCACGTCGAGCGAAGTGAGCCCCTTCGATCGCCACTTCTATTCCATGAGTGTCGAGGGAGGCGCGCGCAAGCAGCTAACCAAGGAAGCCGGCAATCATCGGGTCACGCTCTCGCCCGACGAAAAAGTCTTCGCCGACATTTATTCGTACACCAATAAGCCGCCGGAGCTATTTGTCGACGCCAAGAAAGTCACCTCGTCGCCCGCGCCGGAGTTTTGGGATTACAAATGGCTGGACGTGCCGATTGTCGAGATCCCCGCGCGGGATGGCATCAAAGTTCCGGCGCGGCTTTATAAGCCGGCGAATTTCAAAAAAGGTGGACCGGCCGTGATGTTCGTCCACGGCGCCGGATATTTGCAGAATGTGCATCATTGGTGGTCTTCCTACTCGCACGAGTACATGTTCAATCACTTTTTGATGGAGCACGGTTATCTGGTGATCGATATCGATTACCGCGGCTCGGCCGGCTATGGGCGGGATTGGCGAACCGCGATTTATCGCCATATGGGCGGCAAGGATCTCGACGATCATGTCGATGCGGCGAAGTTCATCGTCTCCCAATACGGCGTGGATCCGAAACGCATCGGCCTTTACGGAGGCAGCTACGGCGGCTTCATCACATTGATGGCTCTCTTCACCGCGCCCGATACTTTCGCGGCCGGAGCGGCGCTGCGTCCGGTCACCGATTGGGCCCATTATAATCACGGTTATACGGGGAGTATTCTCAATTTGCCGCAAAGCGATGAAGAGGCATATAAAAAATCGTCGCCGATTTACTTTGCTGATGGATTGAAAGGCGCGTTATTGATCTGTCATGGCATGGTCGATACCAATGTGTTTTTCCAGGACTCCGTGCGGCTGGTACAAAGGCTGATCGAGTTGCACAAAGAAAACTGGTCCATTGCACCTTATCCCGTCGAAGATCATGGGTTCGTACACCCCTCCAGTTGGGCGGATGAGTATAAGAGAATTTACGGACTTTTCGAGACCAACTTGAAACCGAAATGAGGCAAACGCCTGATGGTCTCTGCCGCGTTAGGGGCATAGACTCGACATATGCCGGCATGTTTGAATTGCGGAGGGCGTCTGTGCAAGGGCGAAACGAAATGTTTCACCTGTGAAATGCCTGTCAAAGCAGAGATCACACAGACCACCATCAATCTGGGGCGCGCCCGAGTCGCGTTGACGATCCTGTTCTTTGTTTGTCTGGGTTTGACGATTGCATCCATCTTCACGGACGTAGGTCCGTCGTTCACAAAGTGCGCGGCGGCCACCGTGATTTTACACTTTGTGAAAGAGTCCGCGGTGCAAATGGCGGAAGGAAAAAAATCCTAACTTCCGGCTAGTTTCTTGATCTCCCCGATTACCAGGTCCAGTTCCTCATCGGTGGAATAAAAGTGCGGAGCCACGCGAATTCCCGCACCTGGCCTGTAATCAACCAGATAGTCGCGGCGGCCTAACTCTTTTGTAATTTCGTAGCCGTTCGGGACATCGATTACAACGGTGCCTCCGCGCCGGTTTGGATCTCGCGGCGAATTGATGCGAAACCCTGCTTCTTCAGCAAGTTGGATGAGCCTCGCGGTCTGGCGCATCGATTTTTCTCGAATCGCAGGCACGCCGATTTCAGCGATGATTTCATAACCGGACATTGCCGAATACATGGCTGGCACGTTTGGCGTTCCGTTCAGGAAACGATTGATTCCAGGGTCATAATCGTGTTCCGGGGCGAATAAAAACGGGTTGCGATGGGCGGCCCAGCCGGTCATGCGTGGCTGCAAATCGGGCCATAAATCGCGGCGAACGTATAGAAATCCGGCTCCAGGGCCTCCGAGCAGCCATTTTACCGATCCGCCGACCGCGAAATCGACACCTAATTCGCGTACGTCGAGCGGAACTGTCCCTGCGGATTGATAGACATCCGCTACTATCTTCGCCCCTACTTCGTGGGCGCGGCGGGTGATGGCGGCAAGATCCTGGATGAAGGAGCTGCGGAACAGAACGTGGGAGACGGAAACGAGCGCCGTCTCCTCGTCTATGGCATCGAGCAGTTCCTTAAGTGGGCTTATCAGGCCATCTTTCGATGGAATTGTCGCTGTAACAGCGCTTAATCGACCATAATTATAGAGGTTCGACGGGAAATTCATCGCGTCGGTGACGATCTTGTTTCGCCTTTTCGTCCAGTCAAAACAGGAAAGAACGATCTGCTGGCAGATGGAGACGTTCTGCTGCATGACGATTTCACCTTCGCCAGCGCCGATGATTTTTCCGATGAGATTGCCGACGGTGACCGGCATTTCCCACCAGCCTTCTTCCCAGGCGCGGATGCCGCGGGTGTCCCATTCATCGGCGAATTGAGTCAGACGGTCGCGCGTGCGGCGGGGCATAGCGCCGAGCGAGTGGCTGATCATGTACACGGTTCGATCGAGAATCGGAAATTCTTTGCGCCAGGACAGGAGCGGGTCGGTCACGATCTGGCGCCGCCGCTGACGATCAGGATTTCGCCGCTGACGTAATCCGATAAAGGCGAGCAGAAGAACAGCACGGGTCCGGCGGCTTCTTCGACCGAGCCGGTGCGGCCGAGCGGGCAGAGGACCTTTACGGCATCGATGGTGGCCTGGTGGATTCCGACTTTGATCTTTTTGCCCTTCATTTCAATCTCCGAACCTTCCGAGCCGAGCGGCGCGACTAGACGGGTTTCGATGAAGCCGAAGCCGACCGAGTTCACGTTGACGTTGTAACGGCCCCATTCCTTCGCCATCACTTTGGTCAATCCGTTGATGCCGCTTTTGCCGGATCCGTAGCCGGCCTGTCCGGCGATGCCATCGACGCCTGAAACGGAAGTGATGTTCACAACCTTGCGCATGACGCGCTTGCCTTCAGCGATTTCTTTCTTCGCCGCCTCGCGAATATAGGTAGAAGCGGCGCGCAGCACGCGAAAGGGAGCCACCATATGGATATCGAGCATGGCCTGGAATTGCTCATCAGTGGTTTTCTGGATGACATTGTCCCAGGTGTACCCGGCGTTGTTGACGATGATATCGATGGAGCCGAAGCCTTTCACCGTGGCGTTCACCAGTTTTTCAGGAAAATCAGGAGCGGTGATGTCGCCCGGCATAGCCTTGGCGGCGCCGCCTTCTTTTTCGATCATCATGCCGGTCTCGAAAAGCACGTCGCGATCGAGATCGTTCAACATTACGGCGGCGCCGGCGGCGGCGAGCTTCTGTGCGACGGCGCGACCGATGCCGCGGCCTGAGCCGGTGACGAGCGCAGTCTTACCTTTTAGATCAATGGCCATGCATCGTGTTTTATCACAACGGACGGCTGCTGTGATAGGATCAGGGCAAATGCGACTCATTTTTGTATCATTCCTTTTGGCCGCTACCGCGCTCTTCGCAAGCGATTCGGCGGACAGAACTGTGGGATCGCCGAACGCTCCGGTAACGCTCGAGGTGTTCAGCGATTTCCAGTGCCCGCACTGCGCGCGGCTGCATTTCGGCGCTCTTAAAGAAGCGCTGGGAGACTGCGTGGCGGCGGGAAAAGTGCGCATTGTTTATCGCGATTTCCCTTTGCCGCAGCATCCATTTGCACGCAAGGCGGCGCTCTATGCGAACGCAGCGGCGCAAATCGGCAAGTATGAACGGATCTGCGACACGTTATTCCGCACGCAGGAACAGTGGGGCCGGACGGGCGACGTGGAAGGAACGGTGGCGAAAGAATTGACGCCCGCGGAAATGGATAAAGTGCGGAAGATTCTCAATGATCCAAAGAAGCTGGCGGAGATCAACAGCCAGATCGACGCGGATTTAGCGGCGGGCCAGAGAATTCCGCTGGAGTCCACGCCGACGATGCTGCTGACCGGCAAAGGGAAAAGATATCCGATTACAGGCGATGTGCGATACGATCTGCTGAAGCAGATGATTGACACTATCGTCAAGTAAATGCGCCGTGGAGTTCTCATTCTCGGGCGGTTGGCGCTGGCGGTGGTGTTTCTATGGGCGGCGATCGCCAAGCTGCGCGATCCTTGGATGCTGTTCGCGATGCAGCTGGATACGATGCACGTGCTACCGGAAGCTGGAGTGACGTTGGTGGCGCGGACGCTGCCGTGGTTTGAATTACTGCTGGGCGTGCTGCTGGTTACTGGCTTGAAATTGCGATACGTGGGATCGTTAGCTACGGCACTGCTGGTGGCGTTTTTCAGCGTAATGCTGATTCTTTACTTGCGCGGGTTTCAAGGGGATTGCGGATGTTTTGGGCCGGGAGAGCAGTTGGGTCCTAAGACGCTGGCTCGGGATGGGGGGCTGGTGGCGCTGTCGGCTTGGGTTACTTGGGAGGCGTTTCGGAGGTCGACAGTTTCGGCATCTAAGAAGACTCCGCTCGATGCGGTCACGGCTCCATAGCTGGCAGCGCATGGCGCCGTCCCACGAGGCGTCCGGGCTGCGCCCGGATGGACCGATTGACAATCGGTCCGCAGGATGGCATCCTGCCCCACGACGGACCATGCCGCCAAGATTGGCGGCTCCCACAAAACCTTGTTCGCGCGGCCGGTTTTGAGGATTAGTCTTTCATGCCGACGGACGATCGGGTGATCATTTAGGATTGGTATAATACGGGTATTCGCTGCTGGTTGTCCTGTTTGTCTATCCATGCCAAATTCTGAATCATTGAGTCTTAAGTTTGGGCTTTCGTTCGACGATTTGTATCGCCGGGAGGGTCTGGTTCGCATCGATGCGGCGTTTCTGGATCAGTTGGAGCCGTCGTTGCGGGAACGGTTGAGGGAGGCGCGGAGCAATATTCCTTCGCGCAAAGTGCAATCGGAGTTGCTGGTGGATCTGGCTCCGCACGTTGAGGATTTTATTAGTGATCTGTTCGGAATTTCTACTGACGCGCTGCGGGCGCGGCACGATGCACTGGCTCCGGTTTATGCGCTGAAGCGAAAATTCATTCAGAAAAAAGCCATTAGCGGGATGACGGCGGAGAAGGCTTCGGCGATTAATGGACGCGCTGTGGCGATGGAACTGGAAGCGCTGTTCAACGAACCGTTGACTGAGGCTAGCTTTGTCGAGCATGTTTCGAAATGGCTGGAGGATGAAGCGAATCATGCGGCGGAATTGGGCGTAGCAGCGCAATATGGCGCGTGGGCCGCGCTCTCCGCTGCCGGGCGCAAAGAACATCGCGGCGGCGTTCTGTTCAAGGTGCCGCATAAGCTCGACATGACGCATCTGATTCCGGTGGAGACGCTGGTTTCGGGCGGGATCGCACGGCTGGCGCTGCGGCAGCATGAATGGCGGCATCGCGAAGGATTCAAGCTGACGGACGCGGGGATGAACCTGAATGCGGCGCTTGATCAGGCGAATTATTGCATCAAGTGCCACAACCAGGAAAAGGATTCGTGTTCGACCGGCCTCAAAGAAAAGACCGGCGAGTTTAAGAAAAGTTTTTTTGGCGTGACGCTGGCCGGGTGTCCTCTGGACGAGAAAATTTCGGAGATGAATTTAGTCAAGCAGCGCGGAGATTCGGTGGGGGCGCTGGCGATTACGGCGGTGGATAATCCGATGTGCGCGGGCACGGGACACCGGATTTGCAATGACTGCATGAAGTCCTGCATTTTTCAAAAACAGGATCCGGTGGACATTCCGCAGGTGGAAACGCGGGCGTTGAAGGATGTTTTGGAGCTTCCTTGGGGATTTGAAATTTACAGTTTGCTGACGCGTTGGAATCCGTTGAATTTTGCGCGTCCGGTACCGAAGGAAGAATCGGGATACAAGGTTCTGGTGGTGGGGTTAGGACCGGCGGGTTTCACGCTGGCGCACCATTTAATGAACGACGGGCATACGGTGGCCGGAGTTGACGGGTTGAAGATCGAGCCGCTGCCGGCTGATATTTCCGGAGTGACTCCGCACGGCGAGCGGGTGCCGTTCCGTCCGATTCGCGATGTGAATGAGCTGTATGAATCGCTGGACGACCGGGTGATGGCGGGGTTCGGAGGCGTGGCCGAATATGGAATCACGGTCCGGTGGAACAAAAATTTTCTGAAGATTATTCGCCTGTTGCTAGAGAGACGCGAGCAGTTCGGCATGTTCGGAGGGGTGCGGTTCGGCGGCACGATGACTGTGGAGAGCGCGTTCGAGTTGGGGTTCGATCACATTGCGCTGTGCGCGGGCGCGGGCCGGCCGACTGTGATTCCGATGAAAAACGGGCTGGCGCGCGGAGTGCGGCAAGCTTCCGATTTCCTGATGGCTTTGCAGTTGACGGGCGCGGCGAAGGACAGCTCCGTGGCGAATCTGCAGGTGCGGATGCCGATTGTGGTAATCGGTGGAGGGCTGACGGCGATCGATACGGCGACCGAATCCCTGGCGTATTACGTGGTGCAAGTGGAAAAGTTTTTGGAGCGGTATGAGGCGCTGGCGGCGGAATCGAGCGAGCGCGATGTGCGGGAGCGATGGACCGCGGAAGAGACTGAAACGGGCGATGAGTTTATCGCCCATGCGCGGGCAATTCGAGTGGAGCGCGCGGCGGCAGCGCGGGAAGGGCGCGAGCCGAAGCTGGTGGAAGTGCTGAATCAGTGGGGCGGCGTGACGCTGGCGTACCGGCGGCGGTTGATCGATTCGCCGAGCTATACGCTGAATCATGAAGAAGTCGCCCTGGCGCTGGAAGAAGGGATTCGATTTGCGGAATCGCTGACGCCGGAAGAGGTCGAGGTCGATTCATTCGGGCATGCGGCGGCGCTGATGCTGCGGGACAAAGACGGGGAGATCGTGCGGATGCCTGCGCGGTCCATCCTGGTGGCGGCGGGGACGCAGCCGAATACGGTGCTGGGCAGGGAAGATCCCGACAATGTATTTCTGGATGGCAAATGGTTCCGCGCGGTGGACGACGAAGGGCAGGCGGTGAAGCCGGAGAAGGTTGCGAAACCCGCGCAGGCGCGGGTTCTGATGTCGATTCGAGAGGATGGACGCGGGATTTCGTTCTTTGGCGATTTGCATCCATCGTTCGCGGGCAACGTGGTGAAGGCGATGGCGAGCGCGAAGCAAGGGTATCCAGTGGTGTCGCGATTGTTGGCGCGAAAGGCGCCGACGGGGCTATTGCCGAACGTGCTGCTGGATCATTTAAATGCCGAGCTTCGAGCGGTGGTTCACAAGGTGGAACGGCTGACGCCGACGATTGTCGAGGTGGTGGTGAAGGCTCCGATGGCGGCGCGGGCTTTTCATCCGGGGCAGTTTTATCGATTGCAAAATTTCGAGACGCTGGCATTGAAGGCGGGGGGTACGACGCTCGCAATGGAAGGGCTGGCGCTGACGGGGGCGAAGGTGGACCGGGAGCGCGGGCTGCTATCGACGATCGTGCTCGAGATGGGCGGATCGTCGGATTTGTGCGCGCTGTTGCAGCCGGGCGAGCCGGTAATTTTGATGGGGCCGACGGGGACTCCGACTGAAACGCCGGCGAAGGAAACTGTTTTATTGATCGGAGG
>JBEKPC010000054.1:0-30595 GCA_049521155.1 Bryobacteraceae bacterium | reverse complement strand
TCGCCTTGTGACGCCGCATGGTCGGAATCATAACCCATCAACGTAGGCAGGTCGAACGCCACCGACAACCCGCTCTGCCCTTGCGCGAGCAGGTAATGATAACGGGCGTTGGTGTCCTCGGCGGTAGCAAACCCTGCAAATTGCCGCATGGTCCACAGCTTGGTGCGGTACATCGTTTCGTGAATGCCGCGCGTGTAGGGAAATTCGCCGGGATTGCCGGAATCGATGGGTCTTGCATATACCGGGTCGAGCGGTAATCCGCTCAGCGTCCGGTACGATTTGGTTACGGTAGCCATGCCAACTTAATTCTACGCCCGCCGCATCCAACCAGCGATTCCAGTCGTAGATTGGGTAAGTAACTTCCTCGGTTTAGGGAGGATGCCCCTTCGGGGGCCGCCTCCCTTTTTTTACAGAACGAGCGGGCATTTGTGGCGTACGCACCCTCGAAAAACAGCAGAACCCCTGGCGCGTTTAGTTTGGGGGAGGGGGGAGAGGGAGGTCGGTCATGAAGGTGTCTTCTACTGCTTTCCAGGTTCCGTCGTGGAGCTTGCGCCACACGGTTAGATATTTTCCTTCATCGTCGAACTTCTGGCCGCGCATGTCGGAGAAGGTCATTTTGTAGGGGCCTTGGGTGAAGGCGAGGTCGCCGCTTTTGGAGACTTCGACTTTATTGGGCACGAAGGCCAGTGTGAAGTTGGGATCCTCCATCATGGGCTTCAACCCATCTTTAATCGCCTGCTTGCCGACGAAGATGGGAGCGTTGGGCATGAGCACGGAACCGTCGTCGGTATAGTAGGCAACGAAGGCATCGACGTTTTTTGTGGCTGCGGTTTTCACCCACGCGGCTTCCGTGTCTCTAATCGCTTTGGAGTCGGCTTCCCTCGTATCGGGCTCGGGCGGCTTGGTGCAGGCGGCGGTGATCGAGAGCAGGGCGATCGATATGCCGGTTTTCAGTCTCATTGAAATCCACCTTTAGGCTTATATCCGGGGCGGCATTGCACACGGTACTTCTTGCCGACGTCGGACAGGACCTCTACCGTCAGTTTACGAAATCCTTCATTCGGATTCGGCTGCGGGTAATAGGTAATTGTATACGAGTTCCCGAGATCCTCACGGATGTTTTCAAAAGCCTCGACTTGCTTCTGCCAGGTTTTGGCGAAATACGATTTGCCGCCGGTGCGGGTGGACATGCGCTTGAACACGCTGGATGAGATGGGATCCTTATTCACTTCATTGGTGGAAATGACATAGAGGGGAATCCCTTCGTCCTCAGCGACAGTGGAGACGTCGTTGGGGGCGACCATGCTGGCGTTATCGGGGCCGTTCGAGAAGACGATGATGACTTTGCGGCCGGGGACTTTGGCGGCGTCGCGGACGGTGAGCAGGAGAGCGTTGTAGAGAGCCGAATCGTCGCCGGCGACCGCTTTGCGAAGGCCGAAGATGGCGTCCGAGCGCTCCTTGGTGAGAGGGGCGTCGCGCTTGAGGTTGCGGCTATAGGTATAAACGGCGACGGAATCGGCGCGGTCGAGGCCGCGAATGAAATCGGCAATGGCGTCAGAGGCGTAGACGAAGCCGCGGTACATATAATTGCTGGTGTCGAATAATACGAAGACGTTGGTGCCGACGAAGGCGTCCGAACGGCCTTCGGCGATGCCGGCTTCGGTGATGGGGATGGGCTTGAGGGTGCCGTCGGGGGAAATTTCGACGGGAGGTTTACTGCCTTCGGCGAAAGTGCTGAACTTTTGTGGGATGCCGTCTTCGAGAACGCGGATATCTTTCGGCTTGAGTCCGTTGATGTATTTGCCCTTGTTGTCGGTGACCTGGAAGCTGAGGACAACCATGTCGACTTTCACTTTGAAGACGGGGTGGTCCTGGGCTAGGAGGATGGAGACTAGCGTTAGGAGAAGGGCGGGTTTTTTAAGATAGTGAATCAAACGGGTTCCTCCAATGTGCTTGTATCCCCTCCCTGACGGTCGGGGTTCGGTGGGGCGCTGTGGGAAGGGTCCGGGCTGTGCCCGGATGGACCGATTGGCAATCGGTCCGCAGGTTGGCAACCTGCCCACAGTGCGGACAAGCGGCTCCAGATGCGGGCCACTGGCTTCATTCGTTGTCTGCCGCGGGGGTTATTTGTTTTCTGGCTTTTTGGCGCACGTCGTCTCCTACTGTGCGGAGGCTGCGGAGGAGGGCGGGCCAGTCTTCTAAATGGGTGGCGAAGATTTGCTCTACCGTTTGCTGCGTCCAGGCTGGAATTAACACGTTTAATTGGGCGGGCCTGGCGTGCACTTCATCCGCTAAGGCGGCGTAGAAAAGAATATTCGATTCCCAGCTTTCGGCGAGAATGCGGCTGGAATATCCCATCAATGTGGGGAACGTGCGCAGGTTGAGCAGTTCCGGCTGATACGAATTGGCCAGGGTCGGCTTGGGCGTTCCGAAGGCGTGGGAAATGGCTTGGGGAGTGACCGACTCCGGGGCCTGCGCGGCCAGGGCGCGGATATTGGCGGCGACGGGGGAATCCTTATCAATGATTGAAATTTCCGTGGCTAACAGATACATCTCCGATGGGATGATGTTTTCCTCGGCCAGCTTGACATCGCCCGCGGTGAGCAGACGATCCAGTTTCCGGACGCGGGCGGGGGGCGCGTAGCGTTCGAGAACGGCGAGGACCTGCTGGCGGCGATCGGGGTTTAAGGCGCTTTCGGCGAGCAGGGTCTCGGCGTAATGCATATTGATGCCGACCCAATGGAGCTGGAGAGGAGTGACGTCCCACCAGCGCGGAATGGTCGCGCTGAGGATCATTTGCGGAACCAGGTCTCCCCAGATGAGAGCCTGTTCACGAGTGGGAATCAGGAAATTTTGTTCCGCTTCGGCCAGAGCGTAGGGCAGCGCCGCTAAGGAGCCGACCAATCTGCCGCCGGCGTTGGCGGGCCAGCCGGTGCCGAACAGCTCGGTCTGTTTCCAGGTTTGATTGGCGCCTTGAATGCCGATGAAATCGTGGCTGCGCACAAACAAAGGATTGGTATGAAGGATCTGCGCGCCCGGCGGAGCGTAGTGAATATAGTTATACCCGACCAGGGTATCGCGCAGGAAGGGCGTGAGGACGCCGCGGAGCTCCTTCAATTTATTTGGGTCAGCTGCGGACTTCTCGATGGCCTGGCGCAGGTTGAGTTTCCTTTGCTGCTCGATGTGTTTTTCCGTGTAATAGCCAAAGGCGAGGGAGTTTTTCTCGGCGTTGGTGAAGGTGCTGCGCGGCAATTGGATATCGGAAATACGAGTGGCGAGCTTCGCGACCAGAGCGGTATTGAGCTTTTCCCCGCGGGCGACGCTTTCGAGATTATCGGCGAGATCGAAAAGAGTGGACAGCGAAATGAGGCGCTGGGCTTCAAAGACGCGGATCATGTCTTCGGCCATTTGCTCGCGAGCGTCGGACGGCTCGGTCGAGCCGGTTCCGGCGAGAAGATCGATCATTCGATCCTGCGCCGAAATATTTTTGGGAGAATCGGCGGCTTCGAGCAGGGCTTTGACACCGCTGCGGCCGCCGTCGAAAATTTCGCGCTCGTTCTGAATCTTTTGGAACGGATCGACTACTTGCGCGAGCGCATGGTCGGCCTTCGAGGCGGGGATGCTGTGCTGGCGCACAAAGATCTGCCACAGGCCGGCCAGGGCTTGGAGCGTGCCGGCGGCGTCCGCACGGAGGGCCTGATCGCTAATTTTATTGATTCCGTGAATGGCGTCGAGGTAGGCGAGAATCGTTTTATCGGAGACGGAGGGCGCCTCGGCAAACAAGGGATATTGAGCGCTCAAGCTGTGATATTCGCGGGCCAGGTGGTCGACGGTGGCGGGTTCGAGCGGCGTGGCGCGGTTGCGCTCGACATCGGAAAGCGCCATGAAGATTTTGAGAGGCTCATTTTCGACAGCTTTACGGGACAGGCCGAAGAGGGCTTCGAGCACATCGTCCGGATCCTTCCAACTGGACGCGGCGCGGGTCAACTTGGCGTCGTACTTGCCCTGCGGATGATTGATAAACAGGTTTTTCCAGATATCAAGATTGCCGGGGATGTGAGGCTTGCCATCGGCGTCCATGCGGAGGCGGTTGGTGAGCAGCATCATATCGGTGTTGGCGCGAAACACGGGCCGGGCCGGGCCGGGACTGGTGACGCGGCCGCGAATGGCGGTGTAGAAACGCTTCATGCGGTCGGGGTCGCACAGATAATCCTTGACGGGACCGTTGATGCGGGCGAGGGCGTCGTAGTAACTGGCCAGCCAGCCATCGTCGCGGGCAACGAGTTTCTCGACGAAGGCGGCGCCGTTCGAAGGCGGGGCACCGGCAAGCTCAGCCCACATCTTTTCTGAGCGCGCGCCGCCGGGAACCAGGGCTTTGCCGGCGCGGATCTGAAACATGGCTCCGTAATAATCGAGAATGTGCGCGTAGACCTTCAAACGGGGCGCGGGCATGGCGTCGCGAAGGGATTGGGCGGTTTCGGGATCGAGTTTAGAGAGGCCGAGATAGAGGCGGCACAAGGCTGGGTCCGAGACGAAATAATCGATAAACTCACCGCTAGTCTTGTCCTTGGCGGACTGCCAATAATCGGCGCTATAGAGCACGGGGACGCGGGCGGGATGGTAATCGAGGACGAAAGGGTGATTGGTGCGAAGGGCGGTTTCAAGCTCCGCCAGAGGGAATCCGGAATCGATGGTGAGGAAGGCGCGGGTGGCGTTGACGGTTTCGAGAACCACTTCAGAGCCGCAGCCGCCGCGCATGCGGTAGCCGAGAATGCGAAGAAGATCGCCGGTTTCAGTGGATTCGCAGGTCTCGATGCGAAGGACTTTCTTTTCACCGGCGAGATGGGCCAGTTCGCGGGCCTGGGAGAGATATCGGACGACGAGCTTTAGATACTCGGTCTGTTCGAGAAGCTCATTGGAATTGGCGGCCTGGTAGCCGCTGGTGACAACGTTGCGGGCGAGGGCTCCCAACAAGTCATCCGGGCGAAGTTCTGGCGAGAGGGCGGCCATACGGGCGAAGGATCGCAAGGGGCCGGGGATCTCGATGAAGCTATCCTTTATCGTTTCGGCGGGGGCGAGGGCGGGAAGGGAAAGGCCGGAGCCGCCGGCCGCGCGATAGGCGTCGACGTGCATGGCAGCCGAATCGCGATCGCCGGCAAGAAGGTCGAGAATGGCGAGGCGGCGGAGGACGGCGGCGCGATCCGGAGCATTCGGCGCCAGCGCGTGATCGAGCCTGGCATAGACGGCGCGGGCGGAGGGATCCCGGTGGCGGTCCAGAAACTCGGCGTAGGCACGCAGAGAGGGGACATCGTGCGGAGAGGCGTCAGCGGCCTTCTGCAAGCGTTCGCGGGCCTGCAAGGCGTCACCTTTACTCTCCAATTGCCAGATTTCACCGGCAAAATCCTGAGCGGGAATGCACGTCCCGGTTAAGAAAAAAATAATTGCAACCCGAGAGAACCGCATCGCTACAGTCTCCTTCACCCCAATGCTCCGGACCCGAATCCAGAGGCTATGGTTTCCTACTCTATCACTGAAGATCGGCGGCTGTGCAGAGTGAAATGTAAAACAGCGGGCCGCAGGAAATCTTTTTACAGGAATCTTACATGTTGGATTTTATTCCGATGCTCCGCTCCCTGCGGTCACGGCTCGGTTGGGCTGGGAGCACCGGTTGAAAGAGCGGGATGTTCGGGAACGGGTTCTGATCGATTTTGCGTGCGGCGCGGGAGAATTTGGTGTAGGTTATTCCATGGAGGATTTACCGTGAAGAGACAACTTTTGAAATTTGGACCTTTTGTGATGCTGCTTGCGCTGGGGACGATCGCGGTGCCGCGAGTGGCGAATACGGCTCCGCCGCCGGAGTATCCGCACATGCACGCGGCCGCCAACGAATTGCGCGAGGCCAAGAATGAGCTGGAACACGCGGCTCACGATTTCTGCGGGCATCGCGCGGATGCGGTGAAAGCGACGGATGCGGCGCTGCGAGAGATCAATGCGGCGATCGCGTGCCGGAAATAGGAAAGAAGTAGCCAGCAGCCAGTAGCCAGAATATAAGGCGTTGTATCATTGAGGGCGGGCTTTGTTTATGCCCGCCCTTGCTCTGTCATGAAAAACCTCTTGATTGTCCTCGCGGCGTTGCCGCTGGTTGCCGCACCCCCTAAGATCGCTGTGATCGGATTGCTTCATTCCCATGTTTGGAGTCAACTGCCGAATATGGTGAAGGGCGAGGTGGTGACACTCGTCGGCGTCGCCGAGGAGCATCCGGAACTGGTGGCGGAGGCCAAAAAGGCCGGGGTCGCCGACAACCTGATTTTCTCCGATTACAACAAGATGCTGGACGAGGTGAAGCCGGATTTCGTCTGGGCGTTTGTCGAGAATAACCGGCATCTGGAGATCGTCAAAGCATGCGCGGGGCGCAAGATTTCCGTTATTTTCGAAAAGCCGCTGGCGTCGACCGCGAAAGATGCAATGGAGATTCGCGAGATCGCGGCGAAGAGCGGGATCTACGTGATGACCAATTACCAGATGGCGTGGTGGGCGTCGAATTATACGGCGCGTAAGATTGCGGAGACCAACGGGCTGGGCAAAGTGTACCGGCTGCGCGGAGTGGTGGGCCATGGCGGGCCGGGATCGGAGGGGGCTCGCAATTCGTTCTTCTTCGAATGGCTGACCGATCCGGTGAAAAACGGCGCGGGCGCGCTGATGGACTTCGGCTGCTACAACGCCCTGTGGAGCCTGTGGTACATGGGCATGCCGGAGACGGTCTATGCGCGCGCCGACCATATTCAATCGGAGCGGTTTCCCAAGGTCGAGGATAACGCGACGATGGTGCTCGGATATAAGGATGGCTCCGGGGTGTTCGAAGGCAGTTGGGATTTGCCACGCAGTTTTCAGGATCTGGAAGTTTTCGGGCGCACAGCCAGCATGACCATGGTGAATAACAAAGTGGAAGTGCGCAAGAGCGGGCGCGGCGCGACTTATGAATCGGTGCCGATCGATCCGCTGCCGAAGGAGCGTGCCAGTCCGCTGGCCTACATGGCGAACGCGGTCCAGACACACCAGGCGCCGGAAGGGCTGGTCGGGCTCGACATAAATGTGCAGGTGGTCCAGATTATCGACGCGGCGAAACAGAGTATTAAGACCGGCAAAGCGGTTACCTTAAAATAAAACTCAGTAATTCCTGCTAAGCTTGGTTAGGGTCGTCTACTTATTATGATGGTCCGGATCAAGCTTCGAAAAGGCCGTCCGGTTCAACGGAAGGACGGAAAGAATCGCCAGGTGGCGTCGGCCATCGGCGTACTTCTAGTACCGGTCACGTTGATGGCCTACATACTTGGGATCTGGAGGCTAGCCTCAGACCTGGGAATGGCTGGGGAATTCGCGATCTCAGGACTATTTTCACATTGGCAGGTCTGGATTGCGATCGCCGCGGCGCTGCACATCGGGTCGGCATCGCTCAATCGTTACGGACGCGGAGGGACGCTGAAGGGTCCGCGATTGTTGCACTTCCGCAAGCCTGAGAGTGGGGATCGGTCGTCGCCGCTGAGTGCGAAAAAAGTCCGGCTGCGGTAGACTCCGCTTACTCGTAGACCATTTGAATCAGGGCCTGGATGTAGCCGAAGGCGAACGCAAAGGCCTGCTTGCCGCTGTCATCGCCGTCGATTTTCGGGACGTGGTCCGGCATCAACATGCCGTCGTAGCCGACCTCTTTGTAGGTTCGGATGGCGCGAATCATATCGACGTCTCCGTCGTCGGGGAACGTCTCCCTGAAGTTGAGAAAACCACCCTTAATATTGCGAAAATGGACGTTGAAAATCTTTTTTCGCACGCCGAAATAACGGATCACATCGTGAATTTCTTCGTTCGGATTTTGGAGCATTTCCGAAACTGTTCCCTGGCAGAAATTCAGGCCGTGATAGGGACTCTCCTGAATCGAAATGAACTTTTTCAATCCGTCGACGCTGCCTAGCACGCGATGCACGCCGCGAAATCCCTTATCGCGCGGCATGCCTGGATCGTGCGGGTGGCAGGCCATGCGGACCTTATATTCCGCGGCGACGGGAATCACGCGGTCGAGAAAATATGTGATGCGTTCCCACGCCTGATCTTCGCTGACGGGGCCGGCTTCGGTGAGCGGCGGCTCCTGTTTGGCGGCGGCATAAACGAAGGTGCTGAGCTGCGCGCCTCCGCGGCCGGGAGTGGTTCCGGTGCGGACGACGCCAAGAATGCTCATGTTGTATTTCAGCTCGGGAATGCCGGCGTGCGCGGCGTTGCGAATCATCTGCTGAATATTCTCAATTTCGCGATCGCGCTCCGGGCTTTTGCCGAGCATGATATTCGGATTTTCACTCTTGGTGATGTAGGCGGAACTGAGCGGCAGAGGCACGGCTTCGAGCTTGATGCCGTGCGACTCAACGCGCTCCCGAAGCCTGGTGAGTCCTTCGACGCTCCACGCGGCGTCGAATTTAGGCGACGGGAGAGTACTGCAAATATGATTCACGCCGAGCGCCGCGCAAATGGTCAGAACCTCGTCAGTAGAGCTGTGCTGCGTGCCGCATTTCATCCGGCCGGCAGGCTCCGCTTTGCTGACTTGTGGCGCGAGAGGAACCAGCGCGGCCGCTTCGAGGAATCTACGTCGATTCATTTAAACCTCCGTGGGATTAAACCATCGTAGTCCACGGAAGCGCGCGAAGTCGGTGTCGGTGGTCGCAATTTCCGCGTTGTATTCCAATGCGAGAGCTGCGAGATGGACATCCGTGGTTAAATTTCCAGCCGTACCGAGTTCCTCGAGCATGCCGAACACGAGTTGAGCATGAGCTTCGCCTGGAATGATGATTTGAACATTGGGCGCGGAGAGCCAACTTCGCGCCTTCTCGGTGGCCTCACGGGCGAACAGGGGACGCTTCGTGAGACGAGGAATCGTGCTGACACGGATGAAACCAAGGATCGACGCCCAGGGAAGCCCGATGGGCCGGGCCGAACGAAGCGCACTCTCCCACCACTGCCGCGCCGGGCGGTGCTCGCGCGCGTCAAGGTTATAAGCATGGACCAGAATGTTGATGTCGGGAATTATCATTTGCTCATTTTGCGCACGTACTCTTCCGCTTCCAGTTCGTCAACGAGTTGGTTGAGCCGGTTTAAGTCGATGCCAGGCCGGAAGCCGAACGAATGCGGAATTACCTTGAAGGGAGCCCTTTTCTTCTCCTTGGCCACCTCTTTCAGACCGTATCGCAAGGCTTGATTTATGGTCTCCTTCAACGTAAGCTTCTTTTCAGCCATGCGCTTTTTAACGTTCATGGCGACGTCAGGGTCGAGAGTCAATGTTGTGCGCATCTTGACATCAGTTTATCATCTATAAATGATGATTTGGCATCTTCTGTTCGCTGCGACGGCTTTGGTCCAGGACACGCCTACTGAACGCGAAGCGGCTCATGACGTGCTTCGCAAAATGGGCGAGCTTGAAAAATCGCTGGATGTACCGTCGCTGGTGACGAAGCTGACGGTTCCAAACGCCGCGCGCGAGCAGGCTGTTCGACGGGCTCGCGAGTTGATGGAAAAAGAGCTGCTCGCGATGGCCGACGACATCACGAAGCATCCGGAAATCGGGTTCCAAGAGACGCGGTCGGTTGGGATCGAAACTGCGTATCTGAAACAGCACGGGTTCGAAATCACGCCTGGCGTGGCGGATTTGAAAACGGCGTTCGTGGCGCGATACAAAGGCAGCCACGATCATCCGGCGCTCGGAGTGATTGTTGAATATGACGCGCTGCGAGGCACGAAAGGCGCGTTTCATGGAGACCAGCACAGCGCGCAAGGACCGGTCGGGCTGGCCGTCGCGGTTGCGATTGCCGAAGCGATGGAACGTACGCACGCGCCGGGATCGATCACTGTTTTCGGTACGCCTGGTGAAGAAATGATGCCGCCCGCGGCCAAAACGCAGATGTTCGACGCGGGTGTTTTCAAAGGAATCGACGTAATGGTGCGCAGCCATTCGAGCACGGCGACGCAAAGGCCCGCGCCCGGCTTCGGCTCCTGCTGCCTGAATATCGACGGCGTTAAATACACTTTCAGCGGCGCGCCTTCGCACCAGATGATGCCGTGGAATGGACGCAATGCACTGGAAGCGGTGATCCACCTTTTCGTCAACATCGACGCGGTGCGCGCCAGTATTCGTCCGGAGGCGCGCATTCAGGGGATTATTCCGGAAGGCGGCGCGGCTCCGAACGTGGTGCCTGATCGCGCGGTGGCCGATTTTTATGTTCGCTATCCGGACGAAGTTTATCTGGAGCAGGTTCGCGAATTCACCGATAACGCGGCGCGCGCGGCGGCACTCGCCACGGGCACGAAGGTCAAGATCGACACTTACGGAAGCCTTCGCGACGGCGTCTCAACTGCGACACTCTCGGAGCTGGCGTTCGCTTATATGAAACAATACGGCGCCACGAAGATCGATGAGGCGCCGGAAAAGCCGCAGGGCTTCGACGAGACCGGCAGCGTTTCGAGCGGGATTCCCGGCATTGGCTTCAGCGCTTTTACGAGCAACGGCTCCTATCACACGTACGAGATGGAAGCCGATGCGCTGACGGACGTGGGTCATCAGGGATTTGTGGTGGATGCGCAATCGATGACTGCTTTGCTCTATGATTTTCTGACGCGGGCCGATTATCGCGCGGCCGTGCAGCGGGAATTCGACGGCATCCGCGTGCTGTTCGATGAGTATCGGGAGTCGCTGCGCAAGGTCTATGGGAAGCCGAATGTGCCGGATCCAAAATAGCCTTCAAAAGAAGAAGCCAGAATGCCTATTTCGCGGAGATCGTTACGGCTTTTCCACTGCGTGCCGACTCTCTTGCGGCGGTTAGGATTTCGGTAACGATCATGTTGTTTTCCAGCGAGGAAAGGCCCGCGGGCTTGCGTTTGCCGCGGACGACGGAGATCAGATAAGAAACGGAATCGCGGTCATCGGGAGCAAGCTCGGCTGGTGTGCGCGATTCTTCCTGCTGGCCGGGCAGGCGCACGCGCAGGGTGTTGCCGCCGATCGCGTCTGCGTATCCGCGCTGCGCATAAACTTCGAAATCCTTGCGCGAAAACGGCCAGTTCCAGGAGCCTTGAATGATGCCTTGGGCGTGCGGATATTCCACCAGCACGGTTGCCTCATCGTCGACGTGCGGATAAATTTCCGGCTTAATCTGCTGCGTCAGCGCGGTGACTTTTATGGGGTGCTGATTGTCCATCATCCAGGTCATCAGGTTCGCGCCGTAGCAGCCGAAATCGAACAGGGCTCCTGCGCCGTTCTTCACCGGGTCGCCGAGCCAGGAGAAAAATTCGGGCGGGGTGTGGATTTCGAACGGTCCCTGATGGCCGTCCATAGCGACCATTTTGCGAATATCGCCCATGGCTTTCTGGTCCTTGATGAGGTTGTGCATCTCGGTGTGGCTGCGATACCAGGTGGTTTCGTAGTTGACGATCACGGGAATGCCGCTACTTGCGGCTGCCTTCTGGATGCGGCGGGCGTGGTCCATGCTGACGGCGAGAGGCTTCTCCATCATCACCGGAATTTTGCGCGCGGCGCAGGCTTCGACGATCGCCGGGTGGTCGAAGGTGTTGGTGAAGGTCGCAACCGCCTCCGGCTTCACCTGGTCGAGCATCGCTCCGAGGTCGGCGAAGAATATGCTTCCGGCGAAGCTGTACTTGTCTCCATACTTCTTGTGCAACGCCGGGTCCGGATCGAAGACGCCGACCACTTCCACATCCTTGCGCTGCTGCAATGCGCGAAAGAATCCGTCGACGTGTCCGTGAGCGAGGCCGGCGATGGCCACCCGGAGGGGCTTGTCCTGGGCGTTCGCGAGCGCGGCGCAGAGTAAAAATCCAACAAGAATTCGCATTTTATTTTCGTTTCCCGATCGCGTAAAGAGTATGCGAAGTCCGCAGGAAAAGTTGTCCTTCGGAGATCGCGATGGTGCTTAAACAATAGTCGTCGACATTATTTTCGGCGAGAATCTCGAACTGTGGGCCGGCCTTCAGCACGCTGGTGAGGCCGTCTTCATTGGTGATATAAATCTTCCCATCGGCCAGGACGGGCGAGGCGGAATAAGTGCCCGGCTTCATGCGCTGGCCGCCGTAAATCTCCTTCCCGGTCTTGGCGTCGAGGCAGAAGACAATGCCGCGATCATTGACCGAGTAGAAATATTTTCCGTCCGTAACGGGGGTCGGGACGTCGGGTCCTTTATCGAATTTCCAGAGCACGTTGGTGCTGGTGATGTCGCCTTTACCGCCGATTTTGAAGGTTTGCAAAGGCCGCTCCCGGGTGGGTGCGTAGACGAGTCCGTCGAAAAAGGTGGCCGATGCGATGGTGCGGTAGAAATCGGCGTTTTGCGGATTGAATCCGGTGACGCGCCAGATTTCCTCGCCGGTTTTGAGATCGTGACCAGTGACAACATCGCCGCCGAGCACGATCAATTGCGTGCCGTCGATGGTCTTGGCGATCATCGGCGTGGAATACGAATCGGGCGATTCGCGAATGGCTGGCGTGTGCCGCTCTGTGCGCCAAAGAGTCTTGCCGGTCTTCTTCTCGACGCGCAGGATGTAGCTTGGGTCGCGCGTTTTCGCGCCTTGCAGCACTTGTACGTAGATCGAATCTTCGTACAGCACGGGGCTCGAAGCGTAACCCCAGTTTAGGCCGAATCTGCCGTAGTCCTTCTGAATGTCGCGGCCCCAGATTTCATTGCCCGCAAAATCGAAGCCCTTCAAAACACCCGTACCGGTGAGCACCCAGACGTTCTTTCCGTCGGTGACGGGCGAGGGCGAAGACATGTTCTGTTTGCGCACCATATAATCGCCGTCGCCGAGCAGCTTCTTCCACTCGACCTGCGGGCCTTTGCGATCGACGCACCAGAGATAGAGACTGCCGTTTTCGGCGACGTTGATGAAAATGCGATCGCCCCAGATGACGGGCGTCGAACCGCTGCGGGCCGGAAGCGGGAGTTTCCAGGATATGTTTTCGGCGCTGGTCCAGTGAACCGGCAAATCTTTTTCGCCGCTGACGCTATTGGCGGACGGTCCGCGCCATTGGGGCCAATTTTCAGCGAAGGCGGCAGCGAAGAAAAACGGAAGAAGTGCGGGGATCGCTGCGAGCTTCATATCAAAAGAGGATACTACTCCGCGCGCAATGTTTCGAGCAGACGAGCGCGCGCCACCGCTTGTACCGCGATCAACGACGCCACCATACCGGCCACAGGCACCGCGAGGAGCAGCAGCGCGAGCGAAGGATTCGGCAGGTGTCCGCCGCGCCCCAGAAACGCGGGCAGGATCGCGACCATGGCGGAGACCGCGCCAATCAGCGTTCCGGCGATCAGCAGGTACGCGTTCTCGGCAATGACTATGGTTCTGAGATGTTCCGGACGATAGCCGACGGCGCGGAGCAGCGCCAGTTCTTTTCGCCGCTCCATCACGTTGCGCAGCAGCACCGCTCCGAGGCCGAGCGTGCCCAGCAGCAATCCCAATCCGCCGAGGGCTTGAAACGTCGACAGGTAGGTATTCTCGACACGGTGAAATGAAGCAAGGCGGTCTGAGGTTGATATTGCGTCGAAGCCGTAGTCGGAAAGAGCGTCCTCCAAAGGGGCTTCGTTCGAGGGCGGGCCATCGATCAGGAAGTAACGGAAACCTTGTTCGTCGGGAAATGCGCGGGTGAAGTTTTTGTCGGAGATGATCAATTCGCTTTGAAAAATGCTGTCGTCGAGGGCGGCGATCAGCTTTACCTTTATTCCGCCGGCGTCGAAGATGTCGCCGACTTTGTGATGCAGGACATAGGTGATCGAATTTGCATCGGCAATGGCGGGAATCGCGCCGTCCTGAGGATCGGTGTCGAGCAGCAGCCATGGATTTTCCGACTGCGCGGCAGTTTCAGTGAAAGAGAAACGGTTCAGGTCAAGAAATTCGCGAGGGGCGCCGAGGATTCGCGGAGCCCGCGGTTCATAGAGGTTCAGACAACTCGCGTCTTCGCCGGGGCGCATCCGGAAGGCGTAGAATTTGGTGTCTTTCACAGCACCGAGATTCAAATTGTCGCGACCGGCGGGCGTGTTGAGATCCCAGAAGATGGGCAGTTGCGATTCGGCGGCGAGAGGAAATCCTCCGGTGCCGGAGTGAGGATCGGATGCGGCGACGGGCGGACGGCGAAACGCATCGAGCGCGACGACGAGAAATACTGCGGATGAAATTAACGAGATCACGAGCACGCTGCGTCCGGGGCGGTGACTGGCGTTGCGAACCCCGAGGGCCACGACGCTGGTTACCTTTCCGATTTGGCCGCGAAGTCGCGCCCACACGAAGAAAACCGCGCCGATCAGTAGGAGGGTTCCCGCGCCGAAGAACGCACCAGCATCGGGAATCGAGTGTGCGAACGCACCGCCGACCAGGGCTAGAGCGAAGACGATGGACAGAGCCGCGACGATGCGCAGCCATCGCGTACCGTGCTTGGGATTTTCTTCCATGGCGCGATTTCCGGACAACAAATCGCGCGGTGAACTGCGCTTGAGGCTTCGCAATGTGGCGATGACGCAGAGCAGCGCGATCAGCACGCCAGCGATTCCGCCGCCTGCGAGCGAGCGGGCCGAGACGTGCAAGGTGATTAATCCGGTTCCCACCGCGCCGCGCCACCACGTTTTTAATCCGTACAGCAGGAATGCCGCGTACACGACTGCGCCGAGCGATCCAGCGATGACTCCGGCGATCGATAAGACGAATGCTTCGGTCACGAACAAGCGGCGGATTTTCGACGCCGGGAATCCGACGGCGCGTAGAGTCCCGATTTCACGCAATCGTTGGCCGATGCCCAACTGAAAGAACAGGCCGGTAAGCAGCAGCGCGGAGATGACCAAAAAGAAGCTGAAATAGGTGAAATATTCGCCGAAATCGGTGGAACCTTCCGCTTGTTGGAGCGCTTGCGAGCGCGGCTCGACGATCGCCATGCCGAGCGTCTGTGGGTCGATACGCACGCGTAGTTTCTGCGCGAACGCGGTAGCGTCAGACCCCTTGACGCGCATGGAGGTCACCCGGCCAAATCGGGATCCCCACAATTTTTGGCCGGCCTCCAGGGACACGAAGGCCTTCGGAGCGGTTTTGTACTGCTTCCAATAATCCTCGTCGCGCGGGCGAACTTTTTTCAAATCGACGGGAAACGGAGGGTCCCAATCGCCGATGGTTTGCGCCTCGGTGATACCAGGATATTCGGGCGTCAGATCGCGATCGACGGCGATTCCGGTCATCGGAAGTATTTTTGTCAGCTTGAACTTCGCGGTTCGGGTGACGAGACTGCCGGAAGGCTCCCAGTAAAAATAATCGAGTGTCAAGGCGTCGCCGGGCTGGGCGTTAAGGTCCTTCGCGGCCCATTCGTCGAGCGCAATTCCATCCACTGGCAGATCGTTGCCGATGGCCGCGACGATCGAGTACGGGACTTCGCGATCGCCGATGCGGATGGCGTTCGCGACATAGCTGAAGACGGGCTGCGCGTTTGAGTCCGCGGCTAGTTCAACCGTTGCGACCAAGGAATCATTCATGACTGCGCTGGCGGTTTCGACGGACAGGCCATTGGCCAGCGTACGAACCTTGATGCCGAGATCGTCGAGGGTGACTTTGTCTTTGGGAAATATCGAAGATGCCAGCAATAAAGTGTTGACTCGCGACGGCTGCGCCAGTTCGCGCTGAAGGCGGCGCAGCGGCACGAAGATCGCGGAAACGTCGCCCTGCGCGGGTTGCAATGCGAACTCGGGCGCATCGTTGGTGGCTGTGAGGCGAAGAGTCCGGCCCGAATCTTCCTTGCGGCCCTGCAACGATTCGCGCGGAATCGCCGAAGGTTTTTCGACTCGCAGGAGAATCGAATCGCCGGGCTGCGCGCCGAGTTCGCGAGCCAGCGCGGGGGTGAGTTGCGTGCCGTTTCCCGGCGCGTATCCGTTGAACTGAAAAAATCGATCGTCGACGCCGTAGACGGCGATTTTCGATGCGCGGCGACCGTCCTTCTCATGAGTGACGACGCCTTGCATCACGATCAGAGGCACTGCGTCGGGAACTTCGGCGGCGAGTTGTTCGCGGAAAAACTGAGCGCTCGACACGACTGCCTGGGTCTTGCCTAGGCGGGAAAGAACGAGATCGCGGAGGCTGGCACGCACGGAATCGCCCACCAGCAAGGCTCCAGAGAGAACAGCGACCGCGGTTGCAACGCCGAGAATGACGGCCAGGTTAGTGCGCCAATAATACACCAGGCTTCGGCGGACGAGTTTCATCGCACCTGGAGTTGGCCTTCGACCAACTCAAAGACCCGCGGGAACCGGCCGGCGAGTTCGGCGCTGTGTGTGACGACGACCAGGATCGTTTTCGAAGCCTGATTCATTTCGAGCAGCAGATCCGCGACTTGTGTCGCCGTGTGCCGGTCGAGATTGCCGGTCGGCTCGTCGCACAGCAGCAGTTTCGGAGAGCGAATCATGGCGCGCGCGATCGAGACGCGCTGCTTTTCGCCGCCCGACAATTCGGACGGACGATGATCGAGGCGGTGCGATAAGCCGACTTGATCGAGCAACTGCCTGGCGCGCTGCGGATCGACATTCGCAGCCACCATCGTCGGGATAAGCACGTTTTCAAGGACCGTGCATTGGGGCAGCAGGCAGTGATCCTGAAATACAAAGCCGACTTCCTGATTGCGAAATGCCGAAACGTCTTTATCGGAAAGAGTGAACGGGTTGCGGCCGTCGAGTGTCACTTCGCCTGACGTGGGCGGCTCCAGCGCACCGAGGATATAAAGTAGCGTGCTCTTTCCAGTGCCGGATGGGCCGACGATCGAGCTCGCGTCCCCGGAGGAAAGCGACAAGGACACGCCGTTCAAAATCGGCAGAGAGCGACCCCCGGGAGTCGGATACGATTTGAAAATATTTTTAGCTTCGAGCAATTCAGGCATCCTGAAATACGGGAGATTTTTGGCGCGCGAAGATTTCGGCTGTGCGGCGCGCCATCGCGTCGACACGATAATGCTCGCGGACTCCGGAGTACGCGCAGCGGCTGAGATTGCCACGCAGATCGCCATTGCGAAGGATCTTCAGTAGCCCCTCTGCCAGGCGCTGTGGATTCTCGGGCTCGACCAGAATTCCGCCGCCGGTCCTGCGAATGATTTCGGGAAATGCGCCGTGATCGGGCTGAACGACGGGCACGCCCGCCGCCATTGCTTCGAGCACGAAGAGACCTTTCGGATCGGCATACACAGTCGGGGTCGAGAGCACGTCGAGACTTTCGAGATACGCGATCTTCTGCGTTCGATCGAGCGCGCCGCGGTACTGAAAATCGTAGCCCCATTCGCGCAATTGTTTTTCAATGCCGTTCAGATAAGGCCTCTGTTCCGGAGCCATGTAGCCGGCCGCTTCGAGGGTGCAATCGAAGCCGGCGCCGGAGACGATATGGTAGGCTTCCGCAAGGATGTGCAATCCTTTTTCCGGCGCGATACGCGCGAAGTAGCCGATGCGAGGTTTTTGATTTGTGGAAACAGGCTCGGTGCGATAACCGTCGGTCGAGACGCCGAGCGGAGCAACCGCCATCTTATGATCCGGGATGCCGAGGTAGCGGCACATAAATTCGGCGTAATAATCGCTGACCGCCAAAAAACAGTCGACGTGTGAAATGTTCCGGCTGATCAGATTGAGTGCGTGCGCTTTGTATGGTTCCTGCAACCCTTCGAGAAATAGGTCCTCGCCTTGCAGAGTGCAGCAGACGGGGCTTTGAAGCGATTTCTTGAGGGGCGCGGCTAGGCCGATGAGGAGCGTATACGGCAGGTTCACGATATCGGGGCGAGGTTCCGATTCCAGCCAGCTCAGCATCTTTTGCAATTCTTTTTTGAGGGGGCCGTGTTCCAGATCGAGCATTGAAACGGTCATTTCCCCAAGGAAATGCGGGTCGACAGGGATGGTGCTCTTCGCCGCCATTTTCAGAGCGGCTTTAGAGTCCCACAACTTATCAAGCAGCCAGGGAGTCTTGCGGAACAACGCGTAATTCTGTTCGAGATAAACGCTGATGCCGCCAAAGAAGATTTTTTCGTTCGATACGTTCGCCTCATCCGTGAGGGTGGGCGTATAGAGAGGCAGCAGCGTGACGTCGTGCCCCAGCTTCATCAAGGCCGCGGCGAGCGAATTATCGCGCAAGCAGGTTCCGCAATACATACCCGCGGCGCCGGCAGTGAGCTGGAGAATGCGCACTTTTGCTTAGAATATCAGACGGCGCGGTAGGCTTCGTCGAGTATTTCGACTACGTGGGAGACGCGCTGGCCGTGGCCCTCGCGCTTCACCCCGGCGCGTAACTGCAACATGCAACCGGGATTACAAGTGACGATGCGTCCGGCGCCGGTCGAGTTGACCGACTGCATCTTCTTAGCGAGCAAAGCCAGCGCCATATCGGTATGCATGACGTTATAAATTCCGGCGCTGCCGCAGCAAAGGTCCGACAGCGGCATTTCCTTCAAGGTCAGGCCGGGGACTTTTCTCAGCAGGTCCCGCGGAGCGGAACGGATCCGTTGGCCGTGCGCCAGATGGCACGAATCCTGATATGTAACGATGCCGGGCACTTGGCCCATGCGCGGATTGAGATCGATGGAGGCGAGGAACTCGGTCACGTCTTTCGTGAGGCCCGAAAATCGGCGCGCGCGTTCGGCGTAGGCTGGATCGTGTTCCAGCAATTCGTCGTATTCCTTGAGCGTGGAGCCGCAGCCGGCGGCGTTGGTCAGGATCGCGTCGAAGCCGGCGCCGGCCAGTGCGTCAATATTTTTCCGCGCCAGATGGCGGGCGCTTTCGCGCAGGCCGGCATGAACATGCAAAGCGCCGCAGCACGTCTGTCCATCGTGAATGGTCACCTCGCAGTCGTTGGCCTGGAGCACGCGTACGGTGGCTTCATGGAGACGAGCGAAACAGATGTTGGCGATGCAGCCGGACAACAGCACGACGCGATATTTGCGTTCTCCCTGCGCCGGAAACACGCGGCCCATGTGACGATAAAAAAACGGCATCTCGACGGAAGGCGCGAGCGATTCCACTTCCGCGAGGCTGCCTTTCAGGATTTCCGAGGCGCGGACGAGCCGCTGGAGGCCGGAGCGTTGATAGAGCCATAGGCCCGCGCCGGCGATTTTCAACAGCGTCCGGCTCGGGAGGAGATCATCAAAAACGAATTTGCGAAGGATGCGCGCCAGCAGAGGACGGGTGGTGCGCTGTTCGATATCGGCGCGCGCTGCTTCAATGAGGCGGCCGTACTTCACCCCTGAAGGGCATGCAGTTTCGCAGCCGCGGCAGGCCAGACAGAGATCGATGTGCTCCTGATACGCGCTGGTGATGGGTGCGCCGTCCGCCACTTGTACCATTTGGTAGATGCGTCCGCGCGGCGAATCCATTTCGACACCGAGTTCGCGGTAAGTCGGACAGGCATTAAGGCAGAGGCCGCAGTGGACGCATTTGTCGAGATCTTCGCGGCGCGGAGCGTCAGATACGGCCATAAAGTCGTCCCCGGTTGAGCAGCCGCTCAGGATCAAACATTTCCTTCACTTTTGTCATAGTCGCAAAATCGCTTGCCAGTAGTGTTTCCGGAGCCCCCATACTATAGTGCGCGTAAATAACCCCTGAGCCGGCGCGGGCGATGAACGGGACGGTAAGGCTTTCGACGGCTTCACACATTTTGGACAAAGGTATCGCCATCGGAATAATTTTGCCGCTCGGATTCGCCGCGAGAAAATGGCGGGGAAATTCGTAAATCGCGTCCCACGCGTCGTCGTTTTCGATACGGGCAAGCGGCAGTTCGCGGGCATAGCGAGACAGCACCGCGTCCTTCCCGCCGGCTCGAATCAACAGGCGAAATCCGCGGGGCCAGTTGACGATATCGATGGCGGAGGGCTGGAGGACGCTACTCAGAACGCGGTCGCGTTCGGCGAATGCTTCGGCGGCCGTCGCGAATTCCATCACGAAAGTTCGCGAGCCGACGGGTGCGGGAAATACTTTGAAATTCACTGTGGCAATCGCGGCAAGCGTGCCGAAGGATCCGATCATCAGCTTCGCCATGTCGAGGCCGGCAACGTTTTTCACAACCATGCCTCCACTATTGATGAGCTTTCCTTCGAGCGTGGCGAAGGTCATCCCGATGACCATATCGCGCGCGGCGCCATAGAGACGGCGCCGCGGACCACTGAGGTTTGCGGCAAGCACTCCCCCGACGGTGGAATCGAGCAGCCAGGGAGGATCGAGCGGCAACATCTGGTGATTCGCGGCGAGCAGATCCACCAATTCTGAAAATGGCATACCCGCCTCGACGCTGATCGTGAGGTCGCGCGGCTCATACTGAAGCAGGCGATTCATCGACGCCGTCGAGATGGTCACATCCGCGGGAGTAGGCGAGCCTCCCAGACAATCTTTCGAAAAATTACCCCCCAAGCGGATGGTGCGATGCGCACACGCGGCGTCACGCAGCAACACGGCGAGCTGTTCAGGATTTTCGGGTCGAAGCATTTGCGCGAGCGCCTACTAACATTCTGATCTCTTCGGGAGCCAGCGCGCGATGTTTGCCGATTTCAAGGCCGGCGATCGCGATGGGTCCGATCTGCGTACGAACCAGCTTGAGCACCTTGGCGTCCAGCGCTTCCACCATGCGGCGCACCTGCCGGTTGCGGCCCTCAGTGATCGTAATCTCAAAAAACGTATAGCGGGCGGAGTCGCGAATGCGTTTCACGGCTGCCGGGCGCGTGGGGCCATCGGCCAACTCGACGCCGTTGCGGAGGCGATCCAGTTGTTCTTCGCTGAGCAGCATCGACGATTTCACGAGATAAGTTTTCGGCACTTTCGATTCGGGACTCATGATGTAATTGCCGAAATCAGTATCGTTGGTCATGATCAGCAATCCGGTGGTGTCCTGATCGAGGCGGCCGACCGGAATCACCCATTCATCAACGTCGGGAAGCAGGTCGTAAACAGTTCTGCGACCTTCGGGATCCTTATAAGTGGTGAGATAATTCTTCGGTTTGTACAGCAGCAGGTAGCGCTTTTTCGGCGTGGCGAGCGGACGGCCATCAAGCGTGACGCGGTCATGTTGTGGATTCACCCAGAGATCGGGCGATTGAATGGTCTTGCCGTTGACTGCGACGCGGCCCGCTCCGATCCATCGCCGTGCGTCCGTGCGCGAGCCGATTCCTGCTTTCGACAGGATGCGATCCAGGGTCTTTAGCTTGTGTTGCTCGGCGGGCACTCATTATCATCGTACAGCGTGATCGAATGCGTTCCTAATTTTTCCGAAGGCCGCGATGCCGGCGTGGTGAAATCGATTGTGGACGCCATCGGCAGCGCGCCGGGCGTTCTGGTGCTGGGTTGGGAGATGGATCGCGACCACAATCGTAGCGTGGCGACGTTCGCCGGTTCGCCTGAAGCGGTGGTCGAAGGAGCGATCCGCGGAGTAGGCCGGGCGGCCGAGTTAATCGATATACGCAGCCACGAAGGGGTTCATCCGAGAGTCGGCGCGGCCGACGTAATCCCGTTTGTTCCGCTTACTGACGGAACGATCGAACAATGCATCGAAGCCGCGCGCGCCGCGGGCCAGGAAATTTGGAATCGATTTCGCGTCCCTGTTTATTTTTACGAAGCGGCGGCGAAGATCGAGGGCCGGAATAGGTTGGAGCGCGTGCGCAGGCCCGGTTTTGACGGGCTTCCGCCGGATGTAGGAGACATCGCTGCTCATTCGGCGGCCGGCGCGGCGGTGGTCGGAGCGCGCCGATTCCTGATCGCATTCAACATAAATCTGGCCACTCGCGATGTGACGATCGCGCGAGCCATCGCGAGAAAAATTCGCGAATCGTCGGGCGGATTTCCATCCGTGAAGGCGATTGGGCTGCCGCTCGCCTCGCGCGATTGCGCGCAGGTTTCCATTAATTTTGTTCGTTTCGCTAAGACGTCTTTTAACGACGTTTGGGCCGCGGTGGTCGCGGAAGCCGCGCAACTCGGAACCAGTGTCGCATCAAGCCAGTTGATCGGATTCGTTCCGCGACGCGCCTACGAACAGGCTCCGGCGTTTTTTGAACGCGCGGAAAACTTCAATGAATCACGGGTTTTGGAGACTCGGATCGCAGAATTGTTAACATAAGGTAGTGTTGGTCACCATTGAGCCAAAGGCTCCGAGGCCAGTCTGGCTGCGTGCCCCGGCGCCGGTCGGCGAAAATTATCGCAATTTGAAGCATCTGGTGGAGACGTTGAAACTCCACACGGTGTGCGAAAGCGCGGCGTGTCCGAACATCGGCGATTGCTGGAACCGGCGCACGGCGACGTTCATGATCCTTGGCAACGTGTGCACGCGGCGCTGCGGATTTTGCGCAGTTCAGAAAGGCGCGCCGCTGGCGATCGATTATGACGAGCCGCGCCGCGTGGCCGAAGCATGCGCGGCTCTCGGCCTGAAATTCGCCGTGATCACCAGCGTAAATCGCGACGATCGCAAGGACGGTGGCGCGGAGTTGTTCGCGCTGGTCATTCGCGCGATTCGGGAACGAGTGGAAGGCTGCGGCGTCGAGGTTCTGGTGCCGGATTTTCAGGGCTCGCATCGGGCGATGGAGATCGTGCTTGAAGCGGCGCCGGATATTCTGAATCACAATACCGAAACCGTTCCGCGATTGTACCGGCAGGTTCGTTTGGGCGCTCGCTACGAACGTTCGCTCGACATGTTGGCGCACGTGAAACGCGTGCGTCCGGAGACGCCGACGAAATCAGGACTGATGCTCGGGTTGGGCGAGACGATCGAAGAAGTGCTCGCCGTGATGCGCGATCTGCGCGAGAGCAAGGTCGATATTTTGACGCTGGGGCAGTACCTGCGGCCATCGCCCAAGCATCTGCCAATCATCCGCTACGTGACGATGGACGAGTTTACGGAATTGAAGCGGCGCGGCTACGAGATGGGTTTTCGGCACGTCGAAAGCGGTCCGCTGGTGCGCAGTTCGTATCACGCCGCGGACGCGGTCGCCGATTGACGTTAAGATGATTCACACCATTACGCTTCCCGTCCCGTGGGATCTGAAGTCAGTCAACGTTCACCTGGTGGAGTTGGACGAAGGATTCATGCTGATCGACTCTGGTGTGGCCACGGAGGAGTGTTTTCAGGTCCTCGAAGCGGGTCTCTTGGAATGCGGCGTGAAATGGTCCGACGTGCGTACCCTGCTGCTGACCCATTACCATCCGGACCACACTGGGCTCTCGTGGAAAATCCTGAAACTGACGGGCGCAAGGCTGATCATGCATCGCGCGGATGCGGCGTATCTGGAAGAACTGGCGCGGGTGAACGGAGTGCCATGCTACCTCGAGGCGATGCGCATGGCAGGCGTTCCGGCCGAGCTTTCGGCGGAGATCGAAACCGCCCTGCACGGCAATCGCCCGCCCTTTCGCGTTCATCATCCGGATCAGACCCTCGAAGGCGGAGAGGCGCTCGCAGTGCGCGGCGGTACGCTCGAAGTGATCTGGACTCCCGGACATACGCCGGGTCACGTGTGTTTATATTCCCGCGAGCAGCGCACTTTGATTTCCGGCGATCATTTGCTTCAGAAAATCACGCCGAATATCGCGTGGCATCCGAATCAGGACATGCTGGCGAAGTTCCTCGAGTCGCTTAATTTGCTCCTTCCTTATGAGATTGATGTCGTGATTCCTTCGCATGGCACGCGATTTGACAATCATCGAGCGGTCATTCGCCGGGTGGCGGAGCATCATGAGGAACGCTGCGGCGCGATTCTCGAAAACGTCACGCGGCAGCCGATGACCGCGCATGAGCTGGTGCTGGCCATGTGGCGCCGCAAGCTGTCGCCTTTTCATCACCATTTTGCGGTGTTTGAAATCCTGGCGCACCTGGAATATATGTCGAGGCGCGGGCAAATTGCCCCTCAAACAGGTCCCACTGGTGAGATGGCCTGGAGTCCCGCGGCGTGAAAGCAATCCTACTTGTTGCGTGGGCTGTCGCTCTCTGCGGTCAATCCGTCCAGTTCAAAATTCTGTCTCAGGAGGTGATTGAGCAGCGTTTGCGCTCCTACACGACGAGGAATGGCACGCGTGAACCAGCCATGAAAACGCTGTTTGAAGATGCCGGGTGCAAACTAGACGCGCTGTCCGAGCAAAAAGTGAAAGGAACAAAAGCACCGAACTTGATCTGCACGCTCAAAGGAACAACAGAGTCGATGATCGTGGTCGGCGCGCATTTTGATCTGGTCGAGAAGGGGCAAGGTGTTGTCGACAACTGGTCCGGCGCATCGCTTCTGCCTAGCTTCTATCAAAGCTTGGCCGAATCCGGCCGGAAGCATACTTTCGTTTTGGTCGCATTCACCGGCGAAGAGCGAGGCCTCCTTGGGTCGCAATCCTTCCTGAAACAGTTGGGGGAGCGAACATCATTGGTCAAGGCAATGATCAACCTGGATACACTCGGACTCGGTCAAACGCAAGTCTGGTTGAGTCACGCCGATCACAACCTAGCGAATTGGCTCGCCATCATCGCGCAGCGATTGAATATCCCGCTGGGCGCTGTCAACGTTGACCAGGTGGGAACCACGGATTCGGAACCTTTTCGCGAAAAGAAAATCCCGGCGATGACCGTACACTCTATCACCCAGAGCACGTGGCACATTCTACACTCGCCAGACGACAAAATCGAGGCGATATATTTGGACGACTACTATCAGTCTTACCGGCTACTGATCGAGTATCTGGCCGCGATCGACCACAAACTCGATTGAACTTTCCTCAGGTAGCTGTCGTATTCTAGAGCGGAGAAATCCATTATGTTCACGTTTCTGCTGTGGTGCCTCTTGCTTGTCGTGTGCTGGCCGCTGGCGATTGCGGCGCTGTTTATCTATCCCATCGTGTGGCTGATTCTGCTGCCATTCCGCATTGTCGGGATCGCCGTCGAGGGTGCATTACGGCTGGTGTGGTCGATCGTGATGCTGCCGTTTTTTGTGGTGAGAAGGCTCGGCAGAGTGTAGCTCACGGCTGATTGCTCGTTACTGTCACGGCTCCGTTGTGCGAGCCGTGACAGTAACGAGCCGAGTTCCGTCTAAGCCGTCTGCGTCATTTCTTCCACTACTCGCCCATCGAACATATGGATGCTGCGATCGGCGCAAGCTGCATACCTTGGATCGTGCGTCACCATGCAGATCGTCGCGCCGCCGCGATGCAGTTCGCGTAGCAGCTCCATCACCGCTTCGCCGTTCGCCGAATCGAGGTTCCCGGTCGGCTCATCCGCCAGCAGGATCGATGGATCGCCGGCCAACGCGCGCGCCACCGCAACGCGCTGCTGTTGGCCTCCCGATAGCTGCGAAGGATAGTGCTTCACCCGATGCCCCATACCCACCCGTTCGAGTGCGGCATGGACTTTCTGCTTCCGTTCCGAGCCGGGCATCCCGCGATAGGTCAGCGGCAGTTCGACATTTTCATACACCGTCAGATCGCCGATCAGATTGAATGCCTGGAAAATGAAGCCGATTTCGCGGTTGCGGATGCGCGCCCGCTCACTCAATTTCAGCCCCTGCACGGACTTCCCGTTCAGCGTGTAGGATCCGCCGCTGGGCGAATCGAGCAACCCCAAAATCGCCAATAGTGTGGATTTCCCGCATCCCGAGGGCCCGGAAATCGAGACGTATTCGCCTTGCCGGACATCCAGATGAATGCTCAACAACGCGTGTGTTTCCATGTCGTCGGTGACGAACATTTTCGAAACATCGTCAAGATGGATCAACTGCCGGCGTTCTGGTTCAATCATAAAATTACCTCGCTGCTAGAATTTGTTCGAAAAATTTAATGGCGCGCGGGTCCGTCGAGCGGCCCAGCCATCGCATCGCTTCCTGCCGTATCTGCGATGACACCTGCGGACGGCGCGCCAGTTCGATCAGCGCCGGGGCGCCGTCCTGATGGCGCGCGATCGCCGAAAGGGCGCTGTTGGCAAGCTGCTTGCCGGCCTTTGTATCCGCTGCCGGAATGAATGTCCCCAGTAGTGCCGCGCTCTGCGTCCCGTCGACGCCGGTCAGCCAGTGCACCGGCAAATCGCCCGCGTCGAAGGTGCAATCGGTGGCGTAGGTGCGGATTTTTTCCACCTGTCCCGCCGTCACCCGGTAGAACATTACGAACTCGCGCGCGCCCTCGAGAGTCACCGTGGCGCACATCGAACGCTCTCCCGGAACCTGCGGGACCGAATAGCCGATCCACGCCGGCTCCGAAGACGCTGAGACCAGGATGCGAAACGTAGGATCCAAGGATCCGTTCACGGCGCGCGTATCGAGCCGCGCATTCTCAATTTTCGGTTGCCCGAATGCAGAGATCGTGAACGCGGCCATCAGGAGGACCTTCATTTGCTGAGCAACTCCGCGATAAAGTCCAAGGCTTCCTTCGATTTCATTTCCCCGAGCCTGCGCACCGCCACCTTCTTCAGCTCCGGATCGCTCTCCTTGCGCGCACAATCGATCATCTGCTTAACCGCTCCCTGATTGGCCAGCGAATTAAGAATTTCAATCTTGATCTCCCGATCGGACTCGCTGGAATAAAGCGAAACCAGGTTCGCGATCTCCTGATCCACATGCATATTTCCAAGCTGTCGAATCGCTTCGCGGCGAAGATCGACGTTCTGTTCGCTCTTGGCAATGGCCGTCAGATGGTCCACATCGCGCGAAATTTCAAAGCTCCGCAACACGGCGCGCTTCACATTCACGTCGCTGACGGATCCGTAGACCTCGTAAAGAAGCTGCCGGCTTTCTTTCGATCGGTAGGTGCCCAGATATTGCACCGCCGTCAATTGCAGATCGGGATTCGAGCCGCCCTTGGCATAGCGCCCAACGATGTCATGCGCCTTTTCCGACTGGCTCTGCGCTAGCACGAATAGTGCCCGCTCTTTCAACCGGGGCGACATTTTCGGATTGCCCAGCAGCCCTTCGAGCAGAGGCACAGCGCGATCGGCGTCGGAATTGATCAGCGCATTGATCGCGTACAGTTTCAGATCCTCATCGGCCTGATTTTCAGGGGAAACAGGTTGCCCCTTGGCCTGCTGCACTTCGGCTCCCAGCGCTTTGGCGTCGTTCAGCCAACTGCTCTGTGGAAACTGCTTCGACAAATCGGCTAGCGCGGCCAACGCTTCATCGCGCTTACCCAGTTTATTCAGCGCGTACGCCTTCCAGTAATAAGCTCCATCGGCGCGCGTGGAGGGCGTTCGAGCGTTAATCACTTTCTCGAAAATCTCGACCGCCTTTTCATAGTTATGATTGTCGAGCGCATTCTTGCCGGACTCGTAGGAACCTCCGTCGCCGTATCTGAATGCCCTCGACATCGGAGGCACCGGAGGTATCGGAGCCATGGGAGCCCGGGGCGCGATATCCTGCGCCAGTTCGAGGTTCATGGCCAGGTCCATTTGGGGAAATTGAAAGTTGTCCAGGTCCTTCCAGTTTGCGCCTTCAAACACGCGAACGGCATCCTGCGCCATCGCCTCCGCGTGCTCGCGAAGAGCGTCCGCGTTCTCGCGCACTGCGTCCTGGTCCCACCCCTGCGCCTTTAGGCTCTGGACCAGTTCGCCCAGGCCTTCGCCCTTGGCGCCCACTGCCACCGCCCGCTCCGACATCGCCTTGGCTTGATCCAGGAGGGCCTTAGCCCGATCGGACAATTCGTCCTGACCACCAGCCGCAGGCTGGCCCCACACAGTCGAAATGGCACAGGCTGCCATAAGAGTAATTACTTGAGTTCTACGAAATGGTTTCATGCTTTGTTCCCTTTTTTCCCCGTTACAAACTTGTAGTATTTCCAGCGGATTGCTCCACTCGCGATCCAAAAATTTTCACCTTGAAAAGAATGCCTCGATCCTCGATCCGGCTTCGCAGTTCCTCTAACTGGTGCGCCGAAACTTCAGACGGACTGTGCGCGACATCGAGCAACACGCGCTCCAGTTCCTCGAGCAGCGCCGCCGTTGCTACGTCTCCGTTGGTCGCCGCGGTCTGGCGATAGAGCCTGTTCGATTCGAGCAGGTCCTCGGCGGTTTTCTGCTCATAAGAAATGTCGAGCCGACCCGCGGCGGGCGCACCGGCGTTGGCCAGTTCCACCAGCACCATCTCGCTGCGCTCCAGGTGATCGCCCACGGCCACCAACAGGACTCGCTCCCGAACGCCGCTGTCCGCCGTCTGGACGGGCGCCGGTTTCTGCCAGGTTCGACCCGCCAGAAATGCTCCCACGATCAGTACTGCCATTGCCGCCGTAGCCAATAAAGGCCGCCACCCGAACGCCCACCATCGCGACCGCTTCCCGATCCCTTTTCCGACCGCCGCCCACACCTGATTTTCATAATCCGGCGCGCGCTCCGGCACCGGAAAACTGTCTACTGAATTGAGCACTCTTTGCAACGTCTGATAGGACGCGCGACACTGCTCGCATCCGCCCACGTGCTCTTCAATCTGAGCGTTCTCGCCGTAGTAATAAAGAATGAACTGTTCTTCTGTTGGATGATTCATCATGATGGAAACCCTACCGAATTCACCAAAGGCTCCAGCGCGCGGCGCAATTTCTGAACCGCGCGGAAAATACTGTGTTTCGTCGCGTTGCCGGAAAGCCCCAGCGACGATCCTATTTCTTCGATCGATTGCCCCTCAAAGTGCCGCAACACGAATGCCGTGCGCTCCTGCTGGCTCAATTCGTCCAGCGTAGCCGCCACCGTGCGCTGCACCTCATCGCCGAACAGTAGCCGCTCCGGACCCGGCGCATGGCTGACCGCCTCCGCCGGCGTAGAAGATTCCTCCGCCGCCACTTGTGGATGCCGCGACCGCGACCGCATGAGATCCAGCGAATAATTCGACGCAATCCGGTACAGCCAGGTCCCGAAGCTCGCCCGCGCCTCGTACCGGTGAAGCTGCCGGTAAGCCCGCAGGAAAGTCTCCTGCACCACATCTTCGGCGTCCTGTTCATTGCCCGTCATACGATATGCCAGTCGGAAGACACTGCGGCTGTGGCGTTCCACTAGCGCGCGGTACGCGTCCCCGTCGCCGGCCTTCACTCGCGCCACAGCGACGCTGTCCGAGTCTTCCATTCACCCTTTAGACTGCGACATCTGCCAGCGGTTAGCCAGGAAAAAATCAGTTTGTGGTCAATAGGGGACAGGCCGCCGGTACCTTATCTGCTACACTCAACTGGCTCTGCTTATATAGAGAAATTGTCGTCCCGAAACGCCCGGACATCCCCGCGGCGCTCTCCCGTCGTCAACGGAAGGATTTTACTTGAACATCGTCAACCTGCGCTCCGCCCCAGCGGTCGTCCCGATGGGTATGCGCGTGCACCTGGTCAATCCCAGCGATATCTCCTTTGGAACCGCCGTAATCACTCCGCGCTGGCTGTATGTACTCGCTTCGGCGACCCCCGCCGCGTTCGGCGACGCCGTGATCTGCGATGAGACTCTGGAACTCCTCAACCCCCTCAACGTCAATCCCGGCGACGTGGTGGGAATCGGCATTCATACCGGCAACGCGCTGCGTGGATATGAGGTTGGCCGGATGGCGCGGGAACGCGGTGCCTGGGTCATCTTCGGCGGCATCCACGCCACCCTCTACCCGGAGGAAGCGATCGAACTGGGCTCTGCAAACGCTGTCGTCAAAGGCGATGGCGACGTCATTTGGGCTGAAGCGCTCAACGATTGCGTCCTCGGGAACCCGCGCAAGCTTTACGACGGTGGACGCATCGAGCCCGATCAGTTCCTGCCCGCTCGCTGGGATCTGATGCCTCCCAACGCCTACATGTGGGCCTCCGTTCAGACCATTCGGGGATGCGCCAAGCACTGCTCGTTCTGTTCCGTTTGGCGTACCGACGGCCAGCGTCCGCGCCAGCGCGCCTCCGACGGCGTCATTCAGGAAATTGTCGAGCTTCGCCGCAAGGGATTTCGCTTCATCGCCCTCGCCGACGATAATTTCTACCCCGTCACCGTCACTGACCTCCGCCTCGCCCGCCAACAGGGCAACGCCGCCCGCATCGCCGAGCTCGAATCGATTCGCGCCGAGCGATTCGTTCTTATGTCCCGCCTCGCCGAACTTCCCAAGGACATGGTTTTCTACACCCAGATCACCATGGAAGCCGCCGAAGACATCGAATTTCTCAAAGCCATGAACAAGGCCCGTATTAAAGGCGCGCTGGTCGGCGTCGAAGCCGTCACCGCGGAAGGCCTCAAATCCGTGTTCAAGGATTTCAACTACTCGGGCGACGGCTTGGTCAAGCAATTGCAAACCTTCCGCGAACACGGCGTCCATGTGCTCGGATCCTTCATTTTCGGCCTGCCCAGCGACAAGCCCGATACCTTCGACGCTACCGCCGCGCTGGCAAAAAAAGCCGGCGTCACTTTCGCCCAGTTCGTCATGATGACGCCTTTCCCCGGCACCGTCGATTTTCTGCGCTGGGAAAAAGTGCAGGAAGCCGCCCCCGAGATGATCGGCGGCGTTCCGCTCACCCGCTATTGGCTGATCCCCGCCTCGGATCGCCCCAAAATGTTCACCCCTCATCCCTCCATGTCCGCCGACGAAATTCGCGAGCGCACCCAAGGCGTCTGGGACCGTTTCTACAGCATCAGCTCC
>JBEKPC010000053.1:0-30713 GCA_049521155.1 Bryobacteraceae bacterium | reverse complement strand
GACCCGAAGGCGTTGGCCGGAGTGTTGCGGCATGAGGTGGCGGCGCTCGATCGGAGCGTGCCGGTGGGCGAGCTGCTGACGATGGATGAGATTGTGGGCAAATCGCTGGCGGGGAGGAAATTTTCAGTGCTGCTGATCACCATGTTCGGCGCGCTGGCGCTGCTGCTGGCGGCGGTGGGATTGTATGGCGTGGTGTCCTATTCAGTGGCGCAGAGGAATCGGGAAATGGGGTTGCGGATGGCACTGGGGGCGCAACAGGGACAGGTGTTGCGAATGGTGATCGGCGAAGCGATGAAGCTCACGATTGTGGGAGCGGCGATCGGCGCGGGGGTAGCGGCCTTCGCGGGGCGGGCGCTAGGGAGTGAGTTGTACGGGGTGCGGCCGAGCGATCCGGAATCGTTCGCGGGCGCGGCGGCGACATTGCTGGTAGTGGCGTTGATAGGCGCGTGGATTCCCGCGAGGAGAGCAATGAGAGTGGATCCGGTGGTGGCGCTGAGAGAGGAGTGAGAGCAGATTTTGCATGGCTTCCGCATCCTGATTTTTGTTTTTTTGCAAAAAACCTGAATGAAACGGGGTATTCGGGTTTGGACCTCGGCATGCTTCTTTGGAGCAGAGAGGCAAACATGCTTATTCTTCTGATTATTTTGATTCTGCTGTTCGGCGGCGGCGGAGGGTATTACGGGTACGGACGCTGGGGCGCGGGCGGCGGTGCGGGCGTGTCACTGGGGACAATTCTAATTATCGTTCTGATTGTTTACCTGCTCGGCGGGCTGCATTATTGAAGAAGGAGCCAGAAGGCTGGATGGCTGCCTTTGTCCGCATGCTTACGCATGGCGGTTCCGTTTGACATGGACGATTAGATAGACGACGATCGCTACATTTATCACGAAGACCCAGATTTTCGCGGGCGTCAGATGGTGGATTAGCTCGTAAATCTCGAGTGGGATTAGAGCCGCAGTGGTGATGATTGTGAAGTATTCGGCCCACCGCTTGCGGAGCAACAGGCCGGTACCTTCTGTAAGCAGAAGACCGGCGTAGACGAACGTTCCTACGCTGAGAGCCCTGAGTTGCGCGGGCGTGACCGAGAGCACGTGCGCGAGCAGGCGGTGGATATAGCGGTTATCTGGATCGACACGCAGGATATCGACCCAATGCGCCACGGATGCCGCAACGTCGCGGTGAAGAAGCCGGTGCGCACCAATTCCGACGAGCAGGAGAAGAACTCCTTTCGTCAATTTGAACAGCGCGATCAGAAGAAGAGTAACGGACTTCTTAGATGACCCGGCTGGTTTGCGGGCGCGCCGGGTCGCCATGGCAGGATTTTAGGACGCCTTGAGGGCAGCCTTTTTATTGGCCTTTTTCTCTTTGCGCGGGAGACGGTGTTTATCTTTCTTGGCTAACTTTGGAATCTTCTTGGACTTGGTCAGGACTTTTTCCACGGGGGCAGCGGCCTCGGTTTTGGGAGTCTCCGGAGGGGCTGCTGGTTTCTTCGCCATATATGTGATTGTAGTACTTTCGGGAGACGGTTCACATCGGTTCAGGAGAAAGCCGGGGGTGTCGCCACGGCACGCGTGGGCGCGTGCGCTACATGCGGCGACGGTCGAGTAGAGAGTTTCACATTTCTGTGGACCTGGCGCGGGTCGGGGGACCCGTCCTACTGGCCTAATCGAGTTTTTTTAGATTGTCGGTGGGGACGCGGTCGATTAGCATTTGCATGGGATCGATGCCGGCTTCGTATGGTTTCTCCGGAAGCTCGAATTGAAAGGTTTGTTTGCCGCCGGTGATTTTCACTACCTGGCGATAGAGAACGTTGCCGTAGCGGTGGTTTTTTTCGGCCTTCGCGAGCGCGCCGATTTCGATCCAATCGTTGACGGGAACTTCGGTTTCATTGCCCTGATCGTCGGCTTTGAACTTCTTCGATTCTACTTCGATGGTGACTTGATATTTTCCGTCGGGCAGTTTGGCGGATTTCGCGGAAAGGGTCCGATTTGAGAACAGCGTGATGTCTTCAAATAGATCCTTAATGAGGTAGCGATACTGCTCTGGCGTCTCGTCGCGAAAGGCGTCGACCAGGTTGTGCGAGGTGGGATAGGGCGGCTGCGCGTAGGCGAACTGGGCGATCATTTTTCTGAGCGCGCGATTGACCGCTTCCTCGCCGATACGTTCCTTCAGGTAGTACATCACGACGCTGCCTTTGCGATAGTGCACGTAGCCCTGGTTCGCTTCAACGGTGAGCAGAGGACGCTCCTTCAGCGCTTCCCGGCCGCGATTTTTCAGATAATTATCCATTTCATATTCGAGGAATTTGCGCATGGTGTCGCGGCCGTACTCATGTTCCATCACCATCAACGCGGAATACTGGGCCATGGTTTCAGACAGCAGCGTCGCGCCCTCCATGTTCGCGCCGATGACCTGATGAGCCCACCACTGATGACCCATTTCGTGCGCGACTACGTAGAAGACCATATCGATATCGTCGGGTTTCGAAAGATTCGCGATGAAGCCGATGCCTTCGGAATAGGGCATGGTGCCGGGGAAGGCCTGCGCGAAGCGGGCTACGCGCGGAAACTCGATAATGCGGGCCTCTTTATGCCCGTAGGGTCCGAAATTGGCGATGTAATATTCCAGGGATTTGTGGATCGACTTCAGCATCTTGGGAACATTCCACGGATGTTCCTTATCGTAGTAGACCTCGATTTTAATGCCTTGCCATTCTTCGCGCGCGACTTCGTAGCGGGCTGAGATGAACGAATAGAAGTTCAGCGAGAAGTGATCGAGCGTGTAATGAAAATAGCGGCGGCCGTTTTCGGTCCACTCTTTTTCGAGCGAGCCGGGCGCGATGGCGATCTGATCGGGCGAGGTGCTGATGACCGTATCGACGTTCACCCAATCGGAATTATTCGATAGATAAGTATCGCGGCAGTGTTCGTCGCAATTGCGCTCGAGCGCGGGCATGAGGTCCTTTTCCTTCAAGCCGTACTTTTTGCGATCGTTCTTATCCGATAGCTCGCCGGCGGACTGATAGCCGATTTGCGGAGCCACCATGTTGTTGAAGAAGGTTCCGTTCTGCACCATATCGAGATGCGAGATTTCATTTTCGATGCCGTGTTCATGGCTGCGCACGGTGAATTTCATGGGGCGCGATTCGCCGGGAGCCATCGGCTGCGCCAGTTTATAAATGCGGTAGTAGAGCCGCTTATCGTCGGTGGAAAGCGTTGCGCCGTCGAGTTGGACATCGGTATCGAAGTCCGGATTCACGACAATATGGATCTCGGCGATCGGCTGCGCGGATTTATTTTGAATCACCTGATCGCCGTGGAGGACCATGTTGCGGGTCTCCGGAAAAATGTCGATTGCGTAGCGGATGTCCTGAATACGGGGCTGCGGAATGCCTTCGTATTTCTTGTAAGTCTTCTCGTAATCGGCTTGGCGTCGTTCGGCGACCTTCGGCGTGATCAGCTCATTGCGAATTTTCGTGTTGTAGAAGAGCCACGCGCCGGTTGCGACAAACACGGCGAGCACCAGGATCGTGACGGTTCGCCAGGCGCCGTCGAATTGCTGGCGGGCAACGCTCCAGCGTTTGGCCATCGATGTTTCTTTACCGCGCGGCCAGAACAGCACGGTGGCAATCGCGATCAGCGCGCTGAAGGCGAGCCAGTAGGCGGTGAACCAGCTCCAACTGGCGATAAACGGCGCGAAATGGAAGAAATCGGAGTACGTCATCGAGGGGCGCAGGCCGTAACGCAACAGGAGGGACTCTACGTCGAGCGGGATCCAGATGAAAAAGTTAAAGATGAGAAACGCGACGTAGGCGAAGTATCCGATATATTTATTCGGCGACAATACGTGGATAAAAAACGCGAGCATCGACAGGAAAAAGAACAGCGAAAAATCGACGATGAGAATCGACTTGACGTAGAGGCCGAGCTGAAATCGCGTGTAGCCTTGGACGGCTTGGGTGATGAGGCCGGCTACGACGGCGAGGCAAAGGATGATCATCACGATGCCCAGCAGAGCGGCGAATTTAGCGGCGAAGGAGGTCCAGCCGGGGCGCGGCATGGCGTCTGAAATTTCATCCATGCGCGCGTCGCGTTCCTTCCAGACCAGCACGCCCGCATAATAGGTGACCATCCCGACCAGGAATGAATACAAGGTGCTGGCGATGATGCTACAGACCCAGTAGGTGACCGGAAACGACTGATTGCCGTATCCTTCATTCGCAGAGAAGATCAGCGACGGGATTAGATTTAAAAGAGACGCGATAAGAATGACGATGAAGGAGGTGGATTTCACGACGCCGAAAAACTCGGTGCCCACCGATCCGGTGAATTGGCGGAATCCGGCGTAGGCTCCGTGCGAGGGACGGAAGGAGGGCAAAGCGATCGTGGGAGCGATGGCCGTTTCCTGATCGATCTTCTTCGCTTTCTTGTTGCGCTCCGTAAAACTGAACCGGTAATAGGCGAATGCGAAGATCAGGCCGGAGACGGACAGCCACAGCAGACGATTCCAGAGCAGCAGGCCTTCCCATCCGAGCGAGAGCTTATTGCGGTCGGAAACGGTCCAGTATTTCGTCATGAGATCGTAGGCGCGGGCACCGAAGGGATCGGTAAGGGCGGCAATCGTTTCGTTGCGGATATCGCTGAGGAACGAATCGGATACCGCGTAGCCCACCAGCAGAACGAGCGCGGCGATGAACGAAGTGATGGTGCTGCGGGTGAGCGCGGCGACTGCGAAGATGACGGCGGCGACGAAGACGGTATTCGGAATAGCGAAGGTGAGAATCGATTTGAGATGGGCGCTCCAGTAAACGGGTCCGAAGCGATCGGCATCGGCCCACGGCATGTATCGCGCCAGAAGGATGCCGGCGGAGACTCCGAGCATGGGGATTACGGAGACGATGGTCGCGCCGCAGAATCGGCCGAGGATAAAATCCGAACGTTTTAAAGGGGTCGAAAAGACCATCTGCCAGGTGTTATACGCGAAGTCCCGCGCGGCGGCGGCGTTGACGAACGCGGTGGTCATCAGGAGGCCGAAGATGCCGGCGATCCCGTAGTAGTTCTGGATCACGAACGGGGCGTTGCGATTGGTGTTTTCAAGAGCGCCGCCGACGACGACCTTATCGGAGCTGGCGGCGGCCAGAAACATGGTCGCGATAATGATGAAAAATACCCACACCATGAAGCCGCGAACCCAATAGCGGGTTTCAAAACGCAGAATCTGAAACAGCATTTAAGCGGGCCCCACTTTGGAGAAAAACACGTCTTCCAGATCGGGGGCGGCGGCCAGGAATCCGTCGTCGAGAGGTGGAAGATCGCTGTAGATGTGAATCTGCGGGCGTCCGGCGACCAGCTTATTGGAAATCACTTTAAAACGCTTTTCGTAATCCGGCAGATCCGACTTGGCGATGGTGCGGCTCCAGATTTTGCCATCGAGGTCGCGAATGGCGATCTCCGGCGCGCCGGCGAACATGACGCGGCCGTGGTCGATGATCGCGGTGTTGGTGCAAAGCTCCATCACGTCCTGTACGATGTGGGTCGACAGAATCACCACGACGTTCTCGCCGACCTCAGAGAGCAGATTGTAGAAGCGATTGCGCTCACTGGGGTCGAGACCGGCGGTGGGCTCGTCGACGATCAGCAGCGTGGGATCGCCGATCAGGGCCTGCGCGATTCCGAAACGCTGGCGCATACCGCCGGAGAATCCGGAGAGAGCTTTCTTGCGGACCTCCCATAAATTGACGCGTTGGAGCAACGCTTCGACCAACTCGCGGCGTTCCCGGGTGTGCACGAAACCCTTGAGCAGCGCCAGATGGTCGAGCATATCGAGCGCGGAGATTTTCGGGTAGACGCCGAAATCCTGCGGCAGATATCCGAGAATCTTGCGTACTTCTTCCTTCTGCTTCAGAACGTCCAGGCCGTTGAAGGTGACGGACCCCGAGTCGGCTTCCTGGAGCGTAGCTAAGATACGCATCAGCGTCGACTTTCCCGCGCCGTTGGGTCCGAGGAGTCCAAAGAGTCCGCGAGGGATGGTGAGAGACACGCCATCGAGCGCACGCACGCCATTGGGATAAACTTTCGTCAGGTTTTCGATCCGGAGTTCCATAGGTGAAGTTTAAAGGACGCGCAAAGCGGCGTGGGAGTTCCTTTCGTTTGGCGATTCGAATGCTTAGCTTTCGGAAGGAGCGTGCATCGTGATACGAGACTTTATTTTCCTGGTGTTGTTTTTCTTTTTTGTCGCGGTTTGGGCGGTCTCATGGTTTGCGTTCCACGTCGCGGGCGGATTGATCCACCTGTTGTTGATCGTGGCCGTAATCTCGCTTGTTTTGCACTTGTTCAGAGGATCCAGAACGGCATAACACGGCGCAAAATTTGCGGCGCGATGCAGCTTTTACCTCACGGTATCAGCATGACGGGTGCTTGCCAGAAGGCCGCTTTCTGCCCGGTCGGATCGAGGACCGTAACTTGGCATCGATATTCGCCCGGTGGAAGCTTGCTGAGTGAAAGATCGAACTTCAGCGGGACCGTTCTCAGTTTATTGTTAAGTCCGGCGGTGACCGGCAGCGGAGGCGTTTCGAATGTCTTCGTTTGGCCCCGATAAAAAGTGACGAACGCCACCAGCGGTTGAACGGAGGTCGCGGCCGGTTGATAGGCCTGCAAATAGACGTACATGTCCTTGCTCTTACTGAACACGCGCGTCACGCTGGGAATCAGTTTCTGCCCGTCAATGACCAGCGGGTTGGCAACTTCGCTCTTGTCCTTATCCTTACTGGCGTTGTAGAGAGCATCCTTGATGTCGTCGCGCTGGCTGCTGAGAACCACCGAACTGATCGGAATACGTTTGTCCTCTTTATTCAGGTTGGGAATGACGAACTTGGTTTGAAATGTTCCGATCCTGCCTGTCTCCGCGTCACGCGCCAGGAATTTAATCACGTACTTTCCCGGCAGCAGCGTGAAGCCTGTGACGTACTGAATGCGGCGCTTCGCCAGCTCAGCCGCAGTCGCGTCGGTGAGTTTGGCGTCGATCTTGTCGCGCACATTGGAGACCGTGGTTCCGAAATCGTCTTTCACCTCGGTGACGAAATCGATGACAGTGTGCTCGGCTCCGCCTTTACGGGCGAGCACCAGTTCGCTACCAGGAATCTTTACCGCGACGGGGACGAAATACTCGGCTCGGTTTAGCTGGAAGTAGTCGACCTCCATGGCAATCGTTAGCTCCGTGATGGGGTCGCCCAGCATCAGCGCGTCTTCGAGCTGGCGTTCCTTGTCAGCGGCCGTGAATTTCGCGAATACCTTGCCGGCGTAATAGCCTTGACTATAATCCAGGCTCGCGGATAGCCCATTATTGAGAGCAATCTTGACCCGCCGGAACTTGCCGTTCAACGCGTCATTCGACGTGTAATACCCGATGATGTAATAGCTCGAAACCGACTTCTGCGCCTTCACGACGCCGGCCGAAAGATCGTTATTGTCCAGCAGAGCCTTGCCGCCGGTGTCCGCGGCCATGGTCCACAAAGTGTCCTGCGATTGCGAAAAGTTCGACGACGCGACCATTGCGGATTGGCCGGTATACATGGCGTTGCCGCCCGGCGATCCCTTGGTGGCGTCGCCGAGAGGAGCGGAGGCGACCAGTCCACGCGCGTCGATCGGCCAGAATGAGACGCCGGCGCGAATCGCGGCGTTGATCGTGGCATGCAACTGGGCCTGATTATCGAGCCCGTTCAAACTCAGGCCGCTGGCGAAATAGACCAGCGCCTTTTTCTCGTTGAGATGCCCCAGCATTTTCGCAGCGGTCTGGAGCGCGGACAACTGGCGATCGGTATTAAAGATGTTGAATTCGCTGTCATCCTGGCCGAAAGCGGCTCCGGTATCGGCAGAGCTGGCGTCGTTGGTGACCCCGTCGAAGCCTTCGCCGTCGCCCACGATCATGGTTTGAATGATGCCCAGCAGCCGTTCGCGATCATTGGTGAAATCCTGCGCCACTTGCACGGAGCCGCCGGCATACTGCATGATGGCGATCAGGTCAGCCGGCGTCATCTGCGTCTTGATGAATTTCTGCGCCGCGCCGAGCGCCCGGATCTGGTCCGGAACCGGCATCGACGTCATATCGAAATATAGCGCCAGCAGCCTTTTATCCTTATATTGCGTTTGCCCCGGAACCTCACCCGCGATTTGCGTGCTGGGCAGTTTTTGGAAATATTTAAGGACGCCGATAGGCGGCAGCGGCTCGGCATTCTTAATGATTTCTTCCAGCCTCTGATATTCGAAAAATTTGATCTCCTGCGCCGCGCCGTCCTCAGTGATGGTGAAGTCTTTCGCAGTGAGCCCTTCGATCGGATTGCCGCTCTTATCCTTCACCAGCACCGTTTCGATCACCAGAGAACGGCTGACGGAGAAGGTAGGCGTATCGCCCGAGCCCGGAGTTTTATTTTGTCCCACGGCCTGGGCATTTAGCCTGGACAATCCCAGTGCGATCGTGAAAAGAACCGTCGTCGATATGGAATATCGCGTCATCTTAAAACCTCACTCGAACGGTCGTCGTCAGTTGCCGCATCGCATTCGCGGTGGCGGGAAGTCCAAATTGCGCGCTGCCGAACTGCGTGATCCAACTAGGATACGTGACGTGGTTGAGGGTGTTCGTGGAATCCACTCGCAGGTCGAGATTGAAGCGGTCGTTCAGCCGGAAGACTCGCGCCATCGATACGTTCAGGGAAAATTGAAATGGCCCCGTGATGGAATCACGGCCGGCATTTCCATAGGTACCCAGCGCGGGCGCGGCATAGGCGGCGGGGTTCAGAGAAAGTCCAGGCGGAGCGTCATAGAGCGGCGCACCGGTATACTCCGGCCGCAGGGATCCGACGTTTCCCGTGCCCTCCGTCGGAACAAAATAGGTGGGCGTCAACGGGTTCCCGGTGCCGGCCGTAATATTGGTCAGGAAGGTCCACTCCTTAAACAACCCACCGCGCCAGCCGCTAAGCAGCGTGCCTCCGTGCATTCCCATCCCGGTGGTATATTGGCCACTGAATGTCACCTGGTGGCGCTGATCGAAACTGGAAAGTCCACGCTCCCCGCTAAGATCCAGCCAGTTCTGCGCGACCGCCAGACTTCCCTGCCCTCTGCCGCCCAGCGCCGCATCGTCGATCGATTTCGAATAGACGTAGAGCACACTCGCGGTGATGCCGTTGTGCAGCCGGCGCCGCACTTGCATTTGTCCAGCCTCGCGCGTGGAATTACCGTTCGAAGTCATGTACGCATATCCGGAAAGACAGGTTGGACATGGATTGACCCCTCCGTACGGATAGGTGTTCGGATAAAACTCCTGCACGCCGCGCGTTCCTTTGATCCCGAGATACGTCGCCGTCATGATGAGCGCGCCCGGCAGATCCCTCTGCACCTCAGCCTTCCAGGTTTGGACATAGCCGATGCGAAAATTCGGATCGATCCCGAAATTATCGGTGCTAATGTTGGGAGACGCGTTGAACCCATTCGCCAGCGTAAGCGGATCACTGGGGCTATTCGGCACGCTTAAACTCTTCGAAAGCGGCGCTTGCTGGTCCAGTTGCCCCGCGATCGATTGATAGACTGACGTGTTGTAGTTGACTCCGTAGCCCAGCCGAACCACCATCGAGGACGCCGGCAGAGGACGCCATGAAATCCCGATGCGAGGTTGAAATTCATGCTTATCGGGCTTCATCAGCGAGTCTGGATATCTCATGCCTGTCAACGGGCCGACGGGGTCGTTCGCCACCACCGGCGCTGCGTTCGAGTAGCCCGGAACCACGTCCAGATTCACCAGGCGGCCGTATAGTTCGGTGATCGGCGACCAATAATCCCAACGAACGCCCACGTTCATCGTGAGACTCGGACTGACTCTCAAGTCGTCGGTGATATAGCCGTCATAAATCGTATCGCGCAGATACTTATCCGCGTTGCCGAAGGCGAGCTGGCTGGTATCGGGGATTCCCAGCAGGAATCCGGCAAAATCGTTACCGGTGGCAGCGCCGGTAAAGGTGAATACACCGCGCGGATCCGATTGCCCGTTTATGTTGAACTGCTGCTTTTTAAAATCGCCGCCGAATTGGATATTGTGGCGGCCGTGAATCCAATAGTTGTTGTCTGAAACCGCGCTGGTCTGATAATGAGTCACGGACTCGTTCGAGTCACTGAGGGGATAGATCCCGCTCAAAAAGTTCAGCGCGGGCGGACCCCAATTCTGCGGCTGTTGGTTGTTTCCAGTGATGCCCGCTTCGCCTGAAATATTTTCCTTATAGGCGAAATTAGGAATCCCGCGATTGGATGCCCGGCTGAACTGATACTGGAAAGTCGCGAACAATCGATTGGTAAAAGAATGCCGCCAGTTGACGTTCGTGGTGAGGTTAAAGGTATCGCTGGTATCGATAAAGTCGAGCAAGGAGGGCGTATCGGAACGAATGCTCTGAAACTGAAATACTCCCCAAATCTGATTCTTGCGATTGATGTTCTTACTCAGCCGCGATTGCATCTGGTCCTGATGCTGAGGACTGACTAAGGCGCGTTGATAGTTATACTGGGTTCCGGAAAAATTCGGCAATGGATAAAGACTCAGCAGGCTGAGCGCTTGCGGGCTGATGCGCGTCTGCGGAATGATGTTACCGGGAAACGCAAGGCCAGTGGTTGGATCGGTAATCGCCGTGCCAAGCGTGGAGAAATCTCCCGCCCGCTGCGCTTCGGTCGGCATTTTGCCCGTGCCGATGGTGGCATTCTGATTCCGCGTCCATTGATAATTCACGAAAAAATTCGGAGGCGTCACAAACAGATGCCCGATTTTCAGCGGACCGCCGAGCGTTGCCAGACCACTGAACAGGTTGTAGCTGGGCTTCGGCGTATCCTGGCCGGTGAGCGAATAGGAATTGGCGTTCAACACCGAATCGTTGAGAGTGAATCCGAACCCTCCGTTATACAATCCCCTCATGCCGAGGCGATTGTTCCCAAACGCGGGATTCGTGGCGAACGGCGAGCTGGCTCCGTTATTGGAGGTGCCGTTGACCAGGAAGCCATCGGCAGCGCTCTTGCTCAGGTCGTCGCTGGCGGGCGTGTTTGCATTTGCGGCCGGCGCGTTTGCCTGCGCCGCCGCAGCCGGATTGGACGCGTTCACATCGGTGCGCTGGAAACCTCCCGGCGTATTCGCGGGAGGCGGCGGAGCATTCTTCGATTTCTTGGGCGGCGGTGCATCGCTCGCGGCAGGAGTGGCTGGCGCGTTGATCGCGACAGACACCGGCGACTCCGGCTGCGGTCCGGCCGCGGCTTTGATCTGATCGAGAGGAAGCAACTTCAAGTCCCAGTCCGGAATTGCCGCGTCCACTGCCAGTGTAACTTCCTGCTTGACCGGAACAAAGCACAACATCTCGACCTCAATGGTCCAGACTCCATCGGGCAGGTCGGGAAATGAATAGGCACCCGCCGCATCGGTCAGCGCGACGATCTTTTTATCACCCTGAGACGCCGTCACCGTAGCGCCGGGAAGGGGCAGACCGCCGAATTGGACATGCCCATGGCGCTCCGAAGTTGCCGGGCTCTCATATAAGGAGGACGCCGACGCCAACGCCGCCAGCCAAACCATCACACCGCACAGCAGGTAATATTTAATTTTCAGATGTTACCCCTTACCGCTCCCCGCGGCGCTTGCACGCCATAGGCCCATTCAATTCATGCAGTGCAGCAGCGGACGTTCTGCATCGTCAGGTGTGTCTGCACTTTCACGCCTGTTGCCATGTATAGACAGACGACGGCAGCGTGGCCGGTGTTCAGAAGTAATTCCATTGTCGCCTAATTATCGACCGGCGTTTTTTCCGCATGATCGATCACCAGGACCTCCACCGGCCCTTTTCGCGACTCCAACTTGAGCCCCAATTGCTCCTGTACGGCCGTAAAAATCGAGGGGCCGGACCGATTCTCGCCCGCCGGCGCCGAAACCTCATCGGCATATCGCAAATCGAACTGATAAAACCCATCGAGACCCGTCTTATCGAGCACCGGCATCCGCGTCATGCGCGAAAGCAACATCGCAAGCTTGTTCATCTGCATCCGGTTCGAGGAGATCCCGTCCAGCCGCGCCGCGCCGCGAGCCTCGCCCGGGCCAACGGTCGATACCTTCAATTTCGGCCCGTTTTTCCCAATCACCAACTCGTAATGCGCCATTTCTCTCTGCTCGGTATGCAGAGTCATCTGGAACCGCTCCTTGAGCAACGCTTGCAGCATCAGCATCAACTGATCCGCGGGAGTCTCCGGCGCAGCCTTCGCCGTCACCTCGAAGCGAACCTCCTTCTGCTTGATCCACTCCGGACCGGCAATCTGATCGTCCGTCGTCAGCGAATAGGCAAACTTGAGGCAATCGCTCAACGTCGCATTGGCCAGCGTGACCACCCCATTCAGGATCTTGCCCGTATTGATGTAAATCAATCCGCCGACTTCCGGGCCTCCGGATTTAACGGTCGCGACCTCGAACGCCGGCGTCGCCTGCATGTAATAGGCATACATACTAAATTATTAGTACTAACTAAAGCACCTGTCAACCGCGCTAATTTTCCGTCGCCCTCTCCGCCCGCTCGATCACCAATATCTCCACTGGCGCTTTCGTCGACTCCAGCTTCAACCCCAACTGCTCCTGCACCGCCGTGAAGATCGATGCTCCGTCTGGATTGCCCGCAGCGCGCGCGGAATCGGGCATCCATTCCAACTTGAAATCGAAGTTCCCCTCAATCCCTGTTCGATCGATCACGATTCGCCCCGTCGGATTGAACAGGATCATGGCGATTCTCGACATCGGCACATCCTGGCAAAAAAGCTGGCTGAATCCCGCCGCGCTCACGTCCATTTCGTCCCGCTCAATGCCATCCGTGTTCGCCTTCAACTTCGGCCCACCCTTCGCCACCACCAGCGCATACACTGGAAGATCCTTCATCTCCCTCCGGATCGTAAGTTGAAATCGCTCCGCCAATAATGTCTGGAGCATCCGCCGCCGCTCGCTCTCGCTGATCTCCCGGCCCGCCGTCGCGACAATATCCCAGCGGTCCGTATCGAACCACGCCGGTCCACCCGAAATCTGATTACTGTGCACGTCGTACGCGTACCGCACCAGATCGCCTAACGTCAGATTCTCCACCGCCAGCCGGCCCGGCTCCCGATGCCACCGCTGCTCCCTTCCGGAGCGATCCAACTTCACCGAGGCAGCTTCAAACGCAGGCGGCTGAGCCTGGCACAACATTACGACCGCCGCCGCAACACAGATGCGCTTCATCCCTATATTATTAGTACGACGCGCATCGTACGTCAACCGCCCTAGTTCTCCGACGCCTTCTCCACCCGCTCGATCACCAGGATCTCGACTGGCCCTTTCGTCGATTCCAGCTTCAGCCCGAGTTGTTCCTGTAGGGCGGTGAAAATCGATGGACCCGTGCCCTCCACTTGAATCGTGCCCGGCTCCCTTGCGCCCCCCGGCTCAGCCTCATCCGGCGTCCATTCGAGTTTGAAATCGTATTCGCCCGCCAGCTCCGTCCGGTCGACGACGGAGCGGCCCAGGATCCGCGCCAACTGCGTCGCGAGCTCCGCCATCGTTATCTGTTGGACCTCGATCAGGCCTCGGCGCGTCCGCATGCTCACGCCTTTTTCGCCGCTGCTCGCGCTGGCCTTCATTTTCGGACCGCCCTTCGCCGCCACCAGCGCATAGATCGGAAGCTCTTTGGTCGCGCGATGCAGCACCAGCTTGAACCGTTCCTTCAGCAGCGCCTGCATCATCGGCGGCACGTCCTCTTCTGTAGCGTCGCCCCCGCCTTTGGCCGTGATATCGTAACCTTGGGTGCCGATCCATCCCGGTCCGCCCTGGATCTGAAACTCGCGAACCTCGTAGCTGAACTGGATCAGAAATTTCACAGTCAGGTTCGATCCCGTGAACCTTCCACGCTCCAGTTGAACGCGCGTACCGCGGGCAGCAGGATCGCTCGGCTTGATCGAAGCCACTTCGAATTCCTGCCCCTGTAAGACGAGAGAGCCCGCCGCCATCGCCAGCACTTGCCGCCGTCCGAGATTCATTTCTCGATTAGACGTCCCAAGTGCCGAAAAAGTCCCCGACTAATTTAACAATCTACCCAAGCCCGAGTCTTCGAGCTCTCCAGCACCTTTTCGAGCAGTCCCATCCCATGCGCCCCATCGGCGAACGTCGGATACTCGATCGCCGCCGCCGGGTCCGCGACTCTCTTATAAAACCGCCGGAAATTCTGCTTGTGCGAATCGTCGTAGCCTTCGCTGTGCCCGCCCGGCAGATCGGCAAAAGTCGCCGCCCGCGCGTCCATTAACGACGGATCTTTGATCATGAGCTGGTTCGGCGAATTCCTCTGCCCAATCCACAATTCATCGGGACGCTCCTGATTCCACGCCACCCCGCACTTGGTCCCATAAACCTCAAATTCGAACCGGTTCTTGCGTCCCGCCGACATCTGGCTCACCGCAAACGACCCGCGCGCCCGCTCGCCCAGACGCACCAGCACCGCTCCGAAATCGTCCGTCGTAATCTCCGCCGAATCGTAATCGCTCGGAGCCAGCTTCTTCCCCGTGAACGTTTCCACCGCGCCCTTCGGCCTCTTGCGCGTGTGGTGAAAGGTCTGCAAATCCGCGCAGAGCGACGTAATTTTCAACCCCGTCACATGCTGAATCTGATCCATCCAGTGCGACCCGATATCGCCCATCGCCCGCAGCGCCCCGTTCTCCGCGGCCTGCGCGCGCCAGTTCCAATCCGTGTCGTAGAGCAGCCAGTCTTGAAAGTAAGTGCCATTCACAATGAGAACGTCGCCCAACTCGCCCGCCTCGATCATGCTCCGGACCTGTTGCACCAGTGGATAGCAGCGCAAATTGTGGTTCACGCAATTCGCCAGATTCTTCGCCGCACCCAACGCCGCCAGCTCCTGCGCCTCGGCATAAGTCATCGTGAGCGGCTTCTCGCACAGGACATTCTTCCCCGCCTCCAGCGCCGCCTTCGCCATCGAGTAGTGCAGATAATTCGGCGTGCAGATGTGCACTGCGTCAATCTCTTTATCGGCCAGCAGCTCCTGCCACCCTGCGGCCCGTGGAATGCCGAACGCGGCAGCAAACTTCTCGGCATCCGCTTGGTCGACGCCGGCCACGGCGGTCACCTCCACATTACCCAATCGGCGTATCGCCTCAGTATGCACCTTGCCCATAAAGCCGGTGCCGAACATCGCGGTTCTTATTTTGCGCATAGCTTATATTCTATACACCGCGGCGGCGAAACTTAGTTGAAGCTTTTCTATGCGGCGGCGCTTTCGAAGGCTTCTTTGATCAGACGTTCGCGGTTGCGGGTGCGGATTGCCTGGTCGATTTGGGTTGATGAAAAAACGAAGCCATCTTCGGACGGATCGTAGGTTTCTCCTTGAGACTCACACATTTCCATAATGTCGAGGAGATCGTTCAAATCGTGACTTTCCTGGGCTCGGCGGGTTTTCTGGAGCTCGCGGAGCTGCGCCACGGTCCTTTCGAATTGACGGGACAGGCGCTGGCTGTGCATGCTCAGATTCGATAGCGCTTTCGACTGGCTCTCGAGCGCGGAGGCGATGGCTAGGGCGCCGGCGATGGGGTCGCATTCGTGCGTGATGCCGAGGATGAGGAGATTGGTTTCGAGTGCGGCGACCCGGTTGAGACGCCAGGAGGCGTCGGCCAGCGCTTGGACAAGGTGGGATTCAGTTGCGCCTTCGGGATGATACTCGTCGGTGAAGGATTTTAGATGTAGCTGGTACGCTTGCAGGTCTTCGGACGGCATGACGACGATCTGGCCGGTGAGTCCGTGGCGGAGGGCGTTGAGGGAAGATAGTTTCTTGCCGGTTTCGGTTTTGGGGCCGGTGGAGTGCTGGGCATTCGCCCGGTTGATTTCGGCTCGATGCGGAGTTGACATATGTTTCTTTTCCTTTTCGATTTGTTTGTAGCACCGGGAGAACGGGGGAAGCGCGGGTGGAGGCGGGAGGTGATTGAAAGCCAGGAGTTGAGGTGGGGGCGTTTGGAGGAATCGTGTCCCAGTTTCGAGGCGGGCTCGGGCTTAAGAGGCTGCCATCAGACGCATGTGGGGCGTGCAATTTGCCGGCAGCCACCTTTCGAGGCGGCTCTCTTCGTAGCTAACCGGCCCGCCGAAGCTCTTCCCGAATAACCCGCCGCAGCGTCTTCTCCAGAGGTTCCTTGCTCCGATTCACAAAATCCCGAAGCGCGAGATTAATGAGGCTCTGATAGTTGCCGCCGCCGGCTCTATCTACCTCGTCGCGGAACCAGTCCAAAAGATCAGTATCGAGCCGGATGGTTACGCGGGTCTTGCCAGGAGGCATCTGCACCACGGCTCCGCGCTTGCCTTGAGCGAAATCGTATTGCCGCTTCAAGTGTACCCAAGTCTATCGACCTGCGAAAACGCGGCCAATTGGCGAAGGATCAGCGGGTCATCATCGAACCACGGCCGCTCGCTAGAATTCCCCAACTAAAAAACTGCCCGGCGCGCTCTTGCGCATTGGCTCGCCGCACTGGGTCTCCTTCGAGATCAGCAACAAACTGCCGACTACCTTTCCCAAAAGCGTCAACGAGAGCCTCGATTTCAAGCATCAACGCTGGCCGAGGTGTGTTTGCCATTAGATTCACTCCCGCCCGATCTTTGAAGTGATACCAGACCTCACGCGCATCCCCTTGACGGCCCATCCTCGACGCGGCACTAGATGTGTGGAGCACGCCACAACGAGCGCCATAAAGGTCGGCCCCTGCAGCCGTCGAGCTCAGAAGCGGCACGATGTACCGGTCGCACCACTTGACGAAATCGTCCTGCTTCACGTCCTTGGCACCGGCAGGCGCGCCCAGGAACGCGAGCGTGTCAATTCCCGAATACAGAAGCGTCAACGCCGCTTCTGCAAAACCGGCACCCATGCAGATGTTTATCGCCTCGATTCTCTGATCCAGCCATCTGCTTCCGAAGGCGGCCATTTCTTGCATTCTGCCTGTGTACTTGCCCCGAACGCCGGCGGAAAAGTCGTACTCAGCTCTCATCTCACTGGTACGGCGTTTCGCGGGAGCGTCCTTCATAGTTGCGTTTTTCATGCTTTGTCGCAGAGCGTGCGCTGATCAGGCGGATTCGCTCTCCTCTATCAGTATGAACCACAATCAGCAGCCTGCGCTCGCTCGACATTCCGATAATAATGAAGCGCTCTTCGTCGGTGCCATGATCTGGGTCTGGAATCGTGATCGAGAGCGGGTCGCCGAAAACAGTGCTCGCCTCCGCAAAACCGACGCCGTGTTTCCGCCGATTCGCTAAATCCTTTCGTCGATCCCACTCAAAAGGGATTCCACTCATCTACCCCAACCTATAAATCGTAACCCCACTCAACAACTTAGGATAAAAATCCGTCGACTTCTGCGGCATCACTCCCCCCGCAAATGCGATCCGAGCCATCTCGCCGATCGGCGTCGGTTCCAGAATGAACGCGACCTCGGCATCCCCTTCCCGCACTTCCGCCACCGCCGCATCGATCCCGCGGACATACTTAATATGCTTCTCCTCGCGCACATCTTCTTCACTGATCCCGAGCAGCCCTTGGAGAATATCGCGATGCAGCACCGGCACATCCAGCTCACCATCCACCCGTGGCCGTTCCAGCAAATGCTGCCCCGCCCCCGTCACCAGCCCGATCCGCACAATCGACTCTTGCGTCGCCGCCAGCGCCCGCTTCAGTTCGTCAACAGAATGCAGAGCCGTCGCCCTCCAGTGCTCCTTTGCCCGATCGTGAAAGCCGCTCGGATCGATCCCGCGCAGCACTCGGTGCGTCGCCAGAATTTTCAACCCCGGCGCATGCATGTTGATGAATGTCATCACTGCATACTGCGCCTCCGGATGATCTTTCGAATACCCCAGCGCCGTCTCATAACGATGATGCCCGTCGGCGATCAGCAGCTTTTTATCGCTCATTAAAGATTCGATGGCCGCAACTTGCGGCGCACCGGTGATCGGCCACACGCGATGCCGCGCCCCATATTCGTCGAACACATCCAAAATTGGCTCGCCTTGTGAAGCCTCGCTCAAAATCGCGTCGACCGCGCCCGCCGGATCGGAATACAACATGAAAAGCTGCTCGAAATGCGCCCGTGTATGATTCAGTAGCTCACGCCGGTCTTTCTTCGGACCCGTCAGCGTCTGCTCATGCCGGTACACAATATCCGCCGAATAATCTTCCAATTTGCCGAGCCCGATGAAGCCCTGCCGCTTCAGCGTTTGGCCCGAATCCGGCTCCACAAATTCCTGCGAGTACGCATAGAAGCCCGGAGCCGCATCCTGCGCCAGCACGTCCTCCCGAATCCACTGGTCCAGATACCCCGCGGCCCGCGTGTAGACATTTTTCGAGTCGTTATCAAACTCGTGTTTCTCACCCAGGATGATCCGCACCAGATTGTACGGACTCGCCTCCAGATACCGCGCATGCATCTGCGGACTGATCTTGTCGTAAGGCTGCGTGAGCAGATTCGCCGGATCGCCGGCCTTCGCTGTATAGCGGAAAGGTTGGAAAGGTTTTACGGTTGCCAACTAACAAGGATATCAGGGCGTCTTAAACGACACCGGCGCGCTGATCATCACCGGTCTCGGATTCACCAGCGTTTTCCCAATGACGGGCGAGAAAAAATGACACTCGAAATTGACGATCTCGACCGTAAGCGTCTCGTCGTCCGGCCGCTCCGCCGTCGCCGGCTGATAGCGCACCAGCACGTTCTTTCGCGTCAGACCCAGATACCCGTCCGCCGCCACGCGAGGTTCGGTGGTCTGGTCGTAGAGAATTAAATTGGTGATTTGATCAGGTCCTTGCCAGGGATGAACCACGCCCCATCGCACGGAGGATCGTACGCGCTCGACCAACGCCTGATGAGCGAACAGCACCTGCCCGCAATCGATCACGCCCAGCAACAACGCGAAAAATGCCAGCAAAACGAAGGTGGCTTCCACCAGCCCTTGTCCTTTTCTCACGGCTCACGCTCCGCCGGCGCATATCTCCCGACAAACGGAAACTCCACGCCCGGGCGCCCGTCAAGGAAAATGGTCTTGAAAACCGCATTTACCGGATAATTGCGAATCGCCACGTGAACCGCCGTGGGTACTCCTTTGTCGTCCTTAACCCATTCCACTTCAACCTGATCAGGACGCAAACCGGTGACGACGGGCATCAGCTCAGTCGGCCTCGCGTCGCCATAAACCACCATATTTTGAATCGCGGCACGACCCTTTTCGAGATCTGCCCCGCGATAGGTTCGCATCGCGCCATACCTTCCGCCGTTGCCGACCGCCGTTACCAACTGATTGTAAACATAGAATGTATACCCGAATTGAAAGGTCCCGGCGAGACAGGAAACCATGACTCCGGCGCAGAGCGCAAGCTCGATCATGGCATGGCCGCCCTGATTCTTTCTCATTGCGTCAGCCTCACCGGATTCGCCATCGCGGCGGCGTGGGCGGGCACCACAAAATTATTCGGACCGCCGACCGCGCGCAGAAACGTGATTTCGACACTATTATCGGGGGCGGTTACCACAACCGTGGTAACGCTGGCTGGATCCTTGGAATCAAATTCGACGGTAACTCCATGAAACTCCTGTGTTCCCAGGTTCCACCGCATCGGCACATTGGCTACCGCTTCGCGCGCACGATCCAAGCCCGCTTGGGTGCCGTCCAGTTTCGATGCCGCCGCCATCGCGGCTGCGTCGGTAAAGACTTGCGCTTCGTTGCGGGCGATGTAAATGCGCCCGACATCGAACGCTAACCCCATTACTGCCAACAACAGCAGCATAGTAATGGACATCGCGATGAGCACGAAGCCGCGCCGATTTTTAGAAACCATCCTATCTATACAGAACGGCTGATTAAGGGTTGAGCTTTAGGGGTCAACAAGATCGCGCCGGCAATGGCTAATCCGATGGCGATCCACTGGGTGATCGAAAGCCCGTAGGCCGTCGCTTGCTCATGAAAGCGTTCAAATTCAATAAGAAAGCGCGCAATCGAGCTGATCAGCAGATAGAGCCCGATGATTTGTCCAGGGGCGTGCGGTTTTTGATAGCGCCAGTAAAGGAAAGCAAACAAAAGGGCTTCGGTGGCCGATTCGTAGAGCTGCGCGGGATGCAGAGGGACTCCAAGCGGGACTCCCGTCAACCCGTAAGCCTCTGGATTCTTGAAGGTTACGGCCCAAGGCAGGTGGCATTCTTTGCCCCAGCAGCAGCCGGCGGCAAAACAGCCTAGCCTTCCGATAGCATGGCCTATGGCCACCCCGGGAGCGAAAGCATCGGACACCGCTAATACCGGTAACTTGTTGTGTCGAATATAGAAAAACGCGGCGACCAGGGCCAGAATCAGCCCGCCTTGGAACACTCCGGCGGCTTGCAATGTAGCGAGTGAAAAAATCTGGATATCGGGCCAATCGAACACAATCATGAGTAATTTTGCCCCGATAAGGCCCGCTAATGCGACATAAACAGCTAGATTTGTCACTTTTTCGGGGTCTAAGCCACCCTTTTTCGCCAATTTTACGGTGACCGAAAGCCCGGCAAGAAACCCTAGGGCGACTAAGACTCCGTAGGTGGGCAAGTAGAAGCTGCCGATGGTAAATAGCTTCGGGAACAATCTACTTTGAGGATACCACCAGAGAAAACCCCGAGCTTACTCCCTCGCTAGATCCAAAACCGCGAAAGAGCTAAGTAATTTCCTCTATTGTTGCATCGCGGCAATTCCGCCGATGATTACACATAAGGCCGGTTAGATGGGCTCCATGCGCAAAAACCACGTATTACGAAGATCGCGAAGACAGGGCGGATCAGCGATTCTCGAAGGCGCGCTGGTGCTGTTGCCGATGATGGCGATGTTCTTTGCGATGATCGATTTTCCATTCGCCCTTTTTATTCAGAACACGATTCGAGAAGCTGTTCGCGAAGGGGTACGATTCGCGATTACGCAGCAAACCGGCTCCAACGGGCAGGACGCAGCGATCTTAGCGGTTGCGGAAAGCTATTCCATGGGGTTCATCAATGCCGCCGACATCGCCGCCAGCAAAACGGTCTTCACGATTACCTACTACAACGGAACCACGCTCGCCGCAGCTACTGGAACGGGGAGTAACGCTCAAGGAAACATCTGCGTGGTTTATGCATCCGTGCAGCATAGCTGGATGGCTCCGGTGTGGAGAGGCACGGGAATTCTGACCTTTAGCGCTTCCTCCTCCGATGTGATGGAAGCTCCGCCCGGCGGCATTCTGCCCGCAAGGTGAACCATATGAGGCGACTTAAGATGAATCCACGGAAGCGGCAACGGCAGAGCGGAAGCACCATCCTGGAATTTGCGATCGTGGTTCCCTGCCTCTCCCTGCTGTTCTTCGGATCCGTCGGCCTGGGAGTCATGATGGGCCGCTACATTCAGTGTGTCCAGGTGGACCGCGACGTGGCGCACATGTATTCCGACGGCGTCGATTTTACGCAGACTACGCCGCAGAACATTATTGTCCAGGATCTCGCATTGGGGGTTGGCATGACGGCAACGGGCGGCAACGGCGTCATCATCCTTTCGCAGATACAAACGGTTTACGCGGCGGATTGTACGGCGGCGGCTGTTTCGCCCTGCACCAATGCCGGTCTGCCGGTGTTTACGCAGCGAATCGTGGTGGGGAATTCGTCGCTGCGTGCCAGCCAGTTCGGGACTCCGGCCTCATCTCTGCTGGACGCCGAGGGCAACATTTCGGCCAGCGTGTACCTGAGTAACTCAAACTCCTCGGTCCGCACCAGCGGATTTGAGACGCAAATCGACGCGGCGGCCGCCTCAGCCGGGCTCACCTCCACGCCGCCGGTTCAGCCGCAGGGAAATATTGCCTACGTAGTGGAGACCTATTTCCAGTATCCGGATATTGGATTCCTTGGTTTCAGTACCGCCGGCGGAGCTTATAGCTGCTTTATCTTCAACTAGCACGGTTGATAGCGATGATTGCTGATGCAAAGGACGGAAGTATGAAAAAGAGAACAAGACAAGCCGAGCGGGGCATAGCCGTAATTGTGACCAGCATCATGCTGGTCATTCTCATCCCGGTGATCGGTCTGGCCATCGATGTAACGTTGCTTTACGTGGATAAGGCACGCTTGCAAGGCGCGGTCGACGGAGCCGCCCTCGCCGGCGCCGAAGGCCTCTCCAGGGGGACCAACGACGCCGCACAGAAGACCGCCGCCGCACAGGCTGCGGCTCAGTACGTTTTCCTCAACTATCCCACCAGCTTCTTTTTCACCAACAGCGTCACGGTCAATCAGGCCACGGACATCACGATCGATGAAACGGTGGCGAATCAGAGAACCGTTTCCGTCACCGCTCACGCCAATGTTCCGACGCTGTTCATGCGCTGGCTTAATTTCACTTCCACGAATGTTATTGCCTCCGCGACTGTTACCCGACGCGACGTTAACGTGGTGTTGGTAATGGACCGGTCCGGCTCGCTCCAGGCGAGTGGTTCGTGCGCAGCGGTGCAGCAAGCGGCGATTAATTTCGTGAATAAATTCGCCAACGGCAGCGATAACGTCGGCTTGGTCACGTTCGCATCGAGCACAAATGCGGATTTCCCGATTGCCAATGATTTCCAGACAGCGACCGTGAATGTTCCAACCATTATCAACCAAATCACCTGCGCAGGCTCGACGAGCTCTCCTATGGCGCTCTGGACCGCATACGACCAGCTCGTCGGATTGGCGGAGCCCGCCGCTTTAAACGTAATTCTGTTCTTCACAGACGGAACTCCGACGGGCGTCAATGTGAACATGCCGATTGCCACCAGCAGCAGCTGCGAATTTCCGAATCCCGCCACCGCGTCTATCCCCTACAAATACCTGAACGGGTTGTATAACACCTATACCGGAGGCGATACATTCTTCGGTCTCCTGAAGCCTACAGGCAATGGAACCGTTCCTCCTGACGACACGAACACCACCTTCACGACCGACGGGCAAGGTGGAAAAAAGTGTGCATTTTTGAGCAGCGAAACAAATTACTCCGATTTCATAGGCGTTCCGGAGGTGGATGTCTTCGGCGATAATCTCGCCAGCGGGTATCAGCCAACGGGCCCGTATGTCACCTGTGGCACCCAACAGTGCCTTTCTATAGGTAGCGGATCGAATCAAAATGCATCTAGCATGGCCCAAAATGGCACGGACCAGGCGGCAATTTCGATCCGGGGAGGCGCGACGGAGCCGGCTTCCGCTTCGGCTTACTTGAACAACATTGGCAAAAGCCTTTCCGGCGTGATTATCTACAGCATCGGCCTCGGAAACGCGACGACCGGCACCCTTAACCAGGATTTGCTCAATCGGGTAAGCAACACTACCGCGAGCGGGATCTACAACTCGTCTGAGGCGACAGGAGCCTTCATTCTCGCTCCGACCTCAGCCGATATCAATGCCGCGTTCGCGACCATTGCGGCCGAAATTCTGCGAATCGCTAAGTAATCGAGTCAGAGCGATTGCAGAGTTATTCCGCGTAATGCGTGCCATCTGAGCCCGGTCCAGTGATATCGTTCCGGCCATCCGATTGGTCGGAATCCCCGCCCTGACGGGACGGGGTTATAACCCCTGGCGTGAGTCGGGGGATTCGTACGCACTCCGGTGGACCGCCCTGGTAGATACTGAAAAACGCAGGCGGAACCGCCTGCGCCACCACAGCAGGTAAGCAACTTGCAAAGTAGTGTGGGGCAGGCGGTTTCGCCTGCCAGGCGGCCCACACAGCCTCGCTACTTTTCGCCGATCAGTTTTTTGACAAAGTCTTCGAGAGCTTTGCCATGCAATGCGGAGGTGATTATTTCGTAATTCTCGTTCAGCACGTAGGTCCTGGGCAGAGTGGCAAACTCGATGTTGTACCTCGCCGCGACCTCGTAGCCATTTGGCACGTTCGGGAACGCCAGCCTAAGATCGCCGACCGTATCGCGAAGCTCCTCCGAATCGCCCGATAGATTCACCGCCAAAGCATCCACGCCGTCTTTATGGAATTGACTGTACAAGCGCACCACGGCTATCAATTCCTGGAAAGAAGTCTTACTGGCCGGGGACCAGAAGCAGACCAGGTTCACTTTACCTTTCAAGCCACGGGCACTCACGAACTTTCCCTTCATGTCTTTTGCTGAGAAATTCGCGAATGGCGGATAGTGAGGTTTTTCGACCGCAACAACGGGTGGCGCGACAGGTGGAGCGGTTGCGGCAGGTTCGGAAGGCGCGGCCTTCACAATCGAGGCGGCTACGCGCTGGCGTTCGAACTCGGCTACCGCGGTGAGGTCATTGCCTTGCACGTATCCCTTGACCGGCTTGCCATCGACCATTGCCGTCACCGCGTAGCAGGTCTTGACGTTACCGGCGATCGCGGAACGCACTTCGACCGGTGCGCTGACGGCAAGAGTCGCGAGAACCGTCGCCGAATCGGAGCAATCGTCTATTAACGGAACGCCGGCCTGCTGCGCAGGGGCTTGCCATAGGATGAAAAACGCGACGTAAGGGTACACATATAAGACTACGGCTTTTGCCCCCGCTATCCCAATCGGTGGAACACCTGAGAATGCACACGTTTTTTGCTACTTCGTGACCGCCAGTGTGAACGGCAAGGAGATTCGAGGCTTCGTACTCGACCGCAGTCTTGACGCGGTTCGCGCATTTGACGAGGCGCGGGCGAGAAATGACCGGGATTCTTTTGAGCATATTCCGGCCGCCGCTGTGGCGAGTCAGCCCGTTGCGGCACCGAAGCCTCCTGTCATCAAAGAAGCCGAGGTCAAAGCGGTTCCGAAGACGGAAAAAAAGGAGCCGCCGCCTCATAAGCTTGCCAGGTAGCGGGTGTCGCCACTCTCGAAAACCTCCACGAAGACTCCGCTCCCTGGGGTCACGGCTCGGTAGAGATCTATCGCTGGCAGCGCATGGCGCCGCCCCACAAGGTGTCCGGGCTGCGCCCGGATGGACCGATTGACAATCGGTCCGCAGGTTGGCAACCTGCCCCACAACGGACCGAGGTTTTCATTGCTATTGGTGCGGCAATTGGGCGCATCCAAAACACGAGTGGCGACACGGCACGCGTGGGCGCGTGCGCCACACGGACCCAAGGAATCTGAAGGTTGTGCCGGACCGGGGGTCCGGCGCAGACGAGGGCGTCCGCCCTACAAAAATGCTAAAATGCGATTAGGGCATATTTCGTTGACTGCGCGCATTTTATTCAGTTTATCCGCGCTGGCTGCCAGCTTACTTGCTGGCTCCGGTACGCCTGTCCTTCATTCCTCCCATGATTCGACGGCGCGCTATTTACGGTTGGTCGCGCCGTTTGTCCTTTCCGTTTCCGAGCATGCGTCGCCTGACCGGCCGTTTACACACGCGCCGGAAGCGGCGTTCGCGCTGGCCGCATTGACGGCCACTCCGTTTCGCAGCTCGCTGTGCTTAGTGGCGAGCGTGGCCGCCGTCGATTCTTTCGAACGGCGCCATCAACGCGAATTCCTCCGCTGCTAACTGGAACCGCATCCCGCGTTTCGAAGTTAGCCCTAATTTAACCTGGAGGATCGATTATGCTCGACAATATTCTCGCCAAGATTTTTGGCACCAAGCACGCGCGCGAAGTGAAGGCAATGCGGCCTCTTATCGCGTCCATCAATGAGCTTGAACCACGCATGCAGGAGCTATCGGACGAAGAACTGGCCGGACAAACGGCCGTGTTCCGGCAGCAACTGGCGCAAGGGGCGACGCTCGACGACCTGCTGGTCCCGGCGTTTGCGGCGGTGCGCGAGGCGGGGCGGCGCGTCCTTAACATGCGGCACTTCGACGTGCAGTTGATCGGCGGCACGGTGCTGCATCGCGGCAAGATCGCCGAGATGAAGACGGGCGAGGGGAAAACGCTGGTCGCCACGCTGCCGGTGTATCTGAACGCGCTGGCCGGCAAAGGCGTCCACGTGGTTACGGTGAACGATTATCTGGCTCAGCGCGACTCGGAATGGATGGGCCGGATCTACAAATTCATGGGCCTGACGGTGGGCGTGATCGTTCACGATCTGGACGACCAGGAGCGCAAGGCCGCCTACGGCTGCGACATAACCTACGGCACCAACAACGAGTACGGCTTCGATTATCTGCGCGACAACATGAAGTTCCGCATCGCCGATTGCGTGCAGAGGGAACACTTTTTCGCCATCGTCGACGAAGTGGATTCCATCCTCATCGACGAAGCGCGGACGCCGCTGATTATTTCAGGTCCGAGCGAGGAATCGACCGACAAATATTACAAGATCAACCGCATCATTCCGTTTCTGACGCGCGGCGAAGTGATCGAGGGGAAAGAGCCGGGGCAGAAGTGGACGACCGGCGATTATACGGTCGACGAGAAGCACAAAGCGGTTGGGCTTACAGAAGAAGGCGTGCTGAAGGTGGAAAAGCTGCTGGGCCTCAGCAACATGTTCGATGCGGTTAACTTCGAGACGAATCACCATGTGCAGACGGCGCTGAAGGCGCACGTGCTGTTCCAGCGCGATCGCGATTACGTGGTGAAGGACGATGAAGTGATCATTGTCGACGAGCATACCGGGCGCCTGATGCCGGGGCGCCGCTGGTCGGACGGATTGCATCAATCGGTCGAAGCGAAAGAGGGCGTCAAGATCCAGCGCGAGAATCAGACGCTGGCGACGATCACCTTCCAAAACTACTTCCGCATGTATAAAAAGCTGGCCGGGATGACCGGTACGGCCGATACCGAAGCGGCGGAGTTCGACAAGATTTACAAACTCGAAGTGACGCAGATTCCGACTAACAAGCCGCTGCTCCGCCACGAATTTCACGATGTGGTTTATCGCACCGAGGACGAAAAGTTCCGCAACGCGGCGAAAGAGATCAAGGAGCTGCACGAGAAGGGCCAGCCGGTTCTAGTCGGTACGGTGTCGGTAGAGAAATCGGAGAAATTGGGCCTGATTTTAAAGAAAATGGGCGTTCGGCATGAGATTTTGAACGCCAAGAATCATGAACGGGAAGCTGAGATCGTGGCCCAGGCGGGGCGCAAAGGCGCGGTGGTGGTCTCGACCAACATGGCCGGCCGCGGCACCGATATTCTGCTGGGAGGCAATCCGGACTTCCTGACGCGGGCGCGTTTGCGCAAGGAAAATAAAGATCCCGATCAGGTGCCTAAAGCGGAGTGGGACGGTGTCTATAGTCTTGTGAAAGCGCAGATCGATAAGGAGCACGATGAAGTGGTCGCGCTGGGCGGTCTGCAAATTGTGGGCACGGAGCGGCATGAATCGCGGCGGATCGATAATCAGCTGCGCGGGCGCGCCGGACGCCAGGGCGATCCTGGAAGCGCGCGATTTTATTTATCGCTGCAAGACGATCTGATGCGTATTTTCGGCGGTCAGCGTATGCAGAACCTGATGCTGCGGCTGGGGATGGAAGAGGACGTGCCGATCGAGAGCAAGATGATCTCGAAGCGCATTCAGGCCGCGCAGGAGGCTGTCGAGGCGCAGAATTTCGCCGCCCGCAAGCATATTCTGGAATACGACGACGTGATGAATAAACAGCGGCAGGCTGTTTACGGCATGCGCCGCGCGCTGCTCGAAGGCGCCGATCAGAAGGAGCGCATCGACGATATTATTACCGGCATTCTGGGCGCGTTCATCGACCGCCGGTGTCCCGAAAAAGAGTACACCAGCAACTGGGATTGGACCGGGCTTGAGACGGATATTCTGACTCAATTTGGAGTCAAGATTCGAATTGAGGAGCTGAATACTCTGGACCGGCGGGAGCTGGAAGACACGATTAAAGATCAATTAGTTAAAAAATACGCCGAAAAAGAGGGGATGATTGGCGCCAATCTGCTGCGCGAAACCGAGCGCATGATCATGCTGAATGTGATCGATAACCAGTGGAAAGACCATCTGTTATCGATGGATCATTTGAAGGAAGGCATCAACCTCCGCAGTTACGGCCAGAAGGATCCGCTGATCGAGTATAAGAAGGAATCCTACGTCCTGTTCCAGGACATGATGGACCGGATTGAAGACGAGACGATCCGCTATCTGTTCTTCCTGCAACGGGTGGAGAACGCTGAGGAAAACGTTCCTTATCCGGAAGTCTGGGCCGATGAGAACGCCGAAGACGATGAGGGCGGAGAGCCGGCGGCGGTGGGCGTATCGGCCATGGAAGACCGGCAGGTGGCGCAGCAGGCGGCGCAAAAAGCCGCGCAAAATTCGGTGCTGGATTTCACGCGGAGTATCGAGCGGAAGAAGGAAAAAGAGCTGGCTGCGCTGCAATTTATCGGCGGCGAAGCGTCGAAGCCGAAGCAGCCGGTGATTGCGGCGAAGAAGGTGGGTCCCAACGATCCATGCCCGTGCGGGAGCGGGAAGAAATACAAAAAATGCTGCAACAAACCCTGATGTGTCTGCTGCTTCCGGCACTGGCGGGGGCGGCGATTTTCCCGGATAAAATCGGGACCTTCGAAAAGGGCGCGCCCACGACGCTCGCGATGCCGGATAAATCGTTGGTGGATGAATTCGGCCTGGAAACTACGGAGCAGGCTGAATATAAGTTCGAGAAAAAGCATTTTACGGCTACCGCGTGGCGTTTCCATGATTCCACTGGCGCGCTGGCGTTTTTTCAGGCACACCGGCCCTCCGGAGCCAATCCCGCGCCGCTTGCCCAACTGGCGGTTTCGACCTCCGACGGCAGGATTTTTGCCTATGGAAACTATGTGTTCCAGCTTACCGGCGCGGTGCCTCCGGCGGAGGATTTGCAGCCGATGTATGCGCAACTGCCGAAGCTGGAGCAATCGCCGCTGCCCAGCCTGATGAGTTTCCTGCCCCCGGCCGGCCTGATTCCCAATTCGGAACGCTATGTCCTGGGGCCCGTTTCACTCGACCGGTTCGAGCCCAGGATTTCACCCTCGGCGGCCGGATTTCACCTCGGCGCCGAGGGTCAGCTTGGGAAATATAAGAGTCCCAAGGGTCCGCTCAACCTGGCGATTTTCTACTATCCGACGCCGGGAGTGGCTCGCGAGCGGCTGCTGGAGTTCCAAAAAATCCCCGGAGCGATGGTAAAACGGGCGGGGCCGCTGGTCGCGGTGACGATCGATCCGCCGGATCTGGATTTGGCGGAGCGGCTGCTGGCGCAGGTGAAATATGAGACGAATCTTACCTGGAGCCAAAAGGTTCCGGTCAATGAAGTCAAGGGTTTCGCACGCAGTATCCTGACCATGTTCCTGCTGGCCGGGACGCTCCTCGGAATGTGTCTGGTGGCCGGAATCGCCTTCGGAGGATTCAGAATTCTGGCCCGAAAGATGGGTCGGCGGGTGGAACCGGACGCCATGATCACGCTGGGACTCGACAGCAAATAAGCTCTGGCGGTTCTAACCGTTAGACTGGAAACAGGGGGCCGTTTCAGGGCATTCTCACATGTTTTCCACAGGGCTGCAAATTTCGACACGATCACTAAGCATTTCTTTATGTTGGCTTTAGGGGCGATAAAAAGCGGGGAAGTTTTTCCCTTGACATCATTTCCCGCACGTCCTAATATCCAATCACACAGGTTTTGGCGGTTGCGATGCCGTCGAATCTGATTCTCCCATGTACATCGCCCTGTGAATAACAGGGTTCGTAAATGCTCACCTTCGCGGGTGAGCATTTTACGTTTCAGGGCGCTTTAGACGCGCCAGGAAAGCCTGCTTCGCCCGGACCGGGCTTGTGTGTTACCATGCTCCTGAAGTCCTCACACGCCTCGCGGAGAGGTGGCTGAGTGGTCGAAAGCAGCGGTTTGCTAAACCGTCGTAGGTCGAAAGATCTACCGGGGGTTCGAATCCCCCCCTCTCCGCCATCTTAAGATTCGCGCGTTGACCCGTGGTGGACAGTTACACGCGCGAGTTCCGCCGATTGAAGTGGAAAGCTATGCCCAGGCTTCTTGGCGAATGTCCGTGCCCCGTCGGTGAATCGCTGCTTTATTCCGCCGATCCGTAGATGGTGGCGACAATCGCATGGTAGCGCGCGTCATTCCGTACCAGGTCGAGCGCCGGCTCCCATCGCAGCGACGGCAGATCCGGCACATGCTGCTCTAAAGCCTGCTCCAGCAGATCGAGCGTCTTTTCCTTATCCCCCATCCGCGCGTACATCATCGCCAGCCCATAAGGATTCAGCTCGCCGCCGCCATTGGCCCGCAGCACTTGCGCCACCAGGCGCCTTGCTTCTTCCGCCTGCCCCGCCGCTAGCAGATAGGGCGCCAGCTCGGACTGGTACAGCAGCGCCGCCGGATATTTCGCCGCCGCCGCCCGCCCCGCCTCCAGCGCCTCCTTCGGCTGATGTTGCTCCAACCTCACCCGAGCCAGCAGTTGATACGCGTTCACATTCTCCGGCTCCGCCTTCTGCACCTGCCGGATCAGATCTACCGCTTCCGGATACCGGCGCCAGCAGTAGTACAGCTCCGCCCGCACCAGCGGCAGCGACATCGCATAAGGATTCAAACGTTCCGATTCCCGCACCAGCCGCTCCGCTGCCGCTTGGGCGCTGGGATGATCGGCAATTTGCACTGCGCCCGTAACCAGGGACACCGCCGTAGCCCAGAACCACGTTATGCGTAGCACATAGATAAAGGTGGGGTAGAGCGTCGGCCCAATCACATACCTCTGCGGCTGGTAGCGCGCGGCCATCTGTGCGGGCG
>JBEKPC010000052.1:0-30726 GCA_049521155.1 Bryobacteraceae bacterium | reverse complement strand
CTTCCGGCGCTTGGGGTTGTAGCCACCTCAAGCCGCAGTCCGGCGAGCGCGAAATGGCGCTGGTAATCCACTTCCCGGCTGGTGGACGCGTAGTCGAATACCTCGCCTAAAGGTTCGCCGGCAGCGGCTTCGCATTCGGCGCGAAATTCGGCGGCGGTGAAGCCTCGCTTCTGCTCCAGGTAATATTTGCGATAGAGCCCACGCATGGCATCGTCCAGCGAATGCCGATTGCCGCTCGCGGCGCGGATATTCAGTTCGAGCATCGCGCCGAGCATCGCGCCGTTGTTGTAGTAGGAGATGGCGGTGTTGCGATCGCCTGCGACACCGGAACCGGAGTTCCAGGTGTTAAGACTGGCCTCCGTTGCGGACTGATAGTTTCGGCCGGGTGCATTTTCGAAGGTCCCGATCGCGGCGGCCAGCTTATCCAGATACTGCTCGCGGCTCATCAAACCGGCGCGGACCAGCATCAGATCCTCGTAATAGACGGAAAGCCCTTCGGAAACCCATAGGAGATCGGTCAGGTTCTCCTGATCGTAATCGAAAGGCCCCAGCGCCAGAGGGCGGATGCGCTTCACGTTGAAGTTATGGAAATACTCGTGCGAAATGAAGCTGAGCCAGCGCAAGTAGCCTGCCGGAGTAGTGAGGGTCGTGCCGTCGAACTGGTTGGCGGAAGAATTTGAATGCTCAATGCCGCCTCCGCCGCGGCCCATCATCAGAAACGTGTAATGGCGATAAGGCACTTCGCCGAACAGGTTCGTGGCGGCGGTGACAATGGCTTTGAGGTCGGCTGTGATCTGTGGGCGGGAGACGGACTCGGGGATGTTCTCGATCGCAATGTAGTGCGGCACGCCGCGCACGTCGAACTGCAAAATCTCCTGGGTTCCGACCAGAATGGGGCAATCGTAGAGAACGTCGAAATTCGGCGCTGAAAATCCCGAGAGCTTGCCGATTACCGTCTCGAGGCCTGTGGAGATGTGCGTCCACCCGTACGGCACCTCAAGGTCCAGCGTGACCGGAACATCCAGCATTCCCGCCGGATGCACGAACAGGCCGGCAGGCGAAAGAAACGCGCGGTCGTTGTCCAGATAGTTGTTCGCCGAAAAGCGGGTGGCTCCAAAGACGTCGTATTCGAGAAGAATAACAGGGCTGTTCGCGGTCACCACGCGCCACGTGTTGCGGGCCGTCTTGTCCCACACCAGCGCGTGGCCGGAGCCATCCGCCGCCTGGAAATTGGAAACGTAGCGGGACAAATTCAAGATGCCGTAATAGCCGGTGGACCACTGCGGCATCTGAAAATCTTCAAGGGGAGCGAGCAGTCCTTCCGCACGCATGCGGACGTGAAAGGTGTGCGCCTCCGGATTTTGCATGGAGACGGTAAAGGCCAATTTCACCGCGGCGAACGAGGGCGAGGCGAGGACGAGAAAGATGAGTGCGCGGGGAAGCATGCGTGCCAGTCTAGGGTTCCGCAGGGCGGGGTGTCAAGCTGAGGGCCTAGCGCTCCGTAGATCGCGAATCTTTGGCGATCGTAATCCCGCGGCCGGCGATGGCTTTCGAGATTTCATCGTAGGCTTGGTTCTCCCCTTCCATCCCCATGCCTATCCAGACGAAGTCGGATCCTTGTGGGAACTGGCGTAGTTTTTCGATCGCCCTCTGCCGGGACCGGACATTATATTGCGCGATTTGGAACTGCTGATTGGCTCCGAAGAAAATCAGTTGAATCTGGCGCGGCCGCATTTGCCACAGTTTTAAACATTGCTCGACCTGCCCGTGCTGATTTTGCCCGACGCTCCAATCGAGGAGTCTGTTCAGCTTGCTTTCATCCGTGAGCCAGCCTTGGCCCGACGCGAGCGCCGAGATGATCGCCGTACCCGCCCCGTCCTCGTATATCAGCGGGTTCTGCTCACCTCCAGGCACGAATCGCAGCTCGGCCTCATGTCCTTTCCATTTCTGAGACCACGCCGCCATACGAATCCACAGCTTTTCTTCCGCCGCTGGCGAACCGTAGCGTCCCAGATAGGTAGCCGCGTTCGCCACCACCTGCGGATCATGATCATCCAGGCTTTCGAACGCGATATCTTCCAGCGCGGGGTCGTTGTGTAAGTCGGATACATCGGTAAACAGGCTGTGATTGCACGCTGAGGATCCAGGACCTCGCACGGCGACCGCTTCTTTCAGCCGCGAAACTGCTCCGGGCGGGTCCACTCGCAGAAGATAGGCAAGCAACGGAGCCTGTATTGCGCACGCCCATTTTCCGAGCCGTTCATCGAGATAGCCGGTCACCACCGGCTCAATCGCAGCCGTCGCATAGCGCGAAATGAGAGACGCGATCTGTTCCGGCCTGGGGCTTTCCTGAGTCATGTCCTGGGTGAGGTGATCGGCAAGTTGCTGATCCACTTCCGGCAGTTCCTTGTCCGGCAGCATTCCCAGCGCGGAGGCGCCGAGTCTGGGATGGGGACGTTCGATCTCCTTAATAATGGCGGGACGCGCCGCCGTTGGGTCTAACTCCCACCACCGCATCAAAATGGCGGCACCCAGCTCATTTGATTGATAAGCGTTCATTTCTGGAGAATCGGGAGAGCGCTGCGCCAGCTTCGGAAGCAACGCCAACATCGCTTTCTGATCCAGAACCCGCCAACGGGATTGAAATAGCTCGGTTTGGGCTTGCGGCGGGAGCGAGTCGAACCCGGCTATCAGCTCGGCCGTCAATTTCTGCTTTTGATCGTCGGGAAGATTGTGGCCACGCATGGCTGCTTCGTCGATGATGGTATACGCGCTCACCGCCAGCGCGCTGCCGTGCTTCCGCCCCAGCGTATCGATCAATTGGCGGCGGAACTCCGCTTCCAGTTGTGTTCTCCGCTCCGCCCGGTTTTCGATCTTCCCGGCGGGAAGCGCGACCAGGGACATCGTGTCCAGAAATATTCCGTTGATGGGGAAGTCGGGATCGTGAAGCAGCTCGTCGAGAATCTTTAGCGCCGCTTCTTGCGCCGGCGTGCTCGCCAGCCCAAGCTTGTATTGGAATGCCGCGTTCTGATCGGTCAAACCGCGGGCCATCTCCTGAGCCGCACCTGCCGTTCCCAGGTATCGCAACGTCGCGATCGCGTCCGCCGCGGCCATTCCATCGGAAAGAGCCGCCCGTGCCCTTTTCAACGTTGCTTCCTGCCATTCCGCCGTGGCCGGCACAATGGTAATCCACAGTTCTGCCGGTGGAATTTCCACGGGCGCGCTTCCGAAATTGGAGCCGACCCGGCCCACCCGGCTCGAAGTGATCGCCACATGATAGCGGCCTGGTTGATGGAAGCGCACCCATTCATTGAGCGCATGGTGGATCAAGCTCGGTTGCGCGGAGAGCGTTTGGAAACCGCGAATGCCGCCACCCATAAATCCGCCGTACGACTGAAAGTACAATGCGAGAGGATCGTCCCATCCTTCCTTCGGCTCCACAGCAAAGGACTCCACCCCCAGGCGGCCGCTTCTGTCGTAACTCGCCGTATCGATAAAGTAGGCGCCCGCCAAGGCCGAGGTAAAGGAAAGCTCAAGTGGAATCACTTCGCCTATGTGAAAAATCGCCTGATCGCCCCTCGTCCGCACAGTCAGCTTTACGTCATCTGGGCCGACCTTGCGGGTCGATACCTCTTGCGCCTGCGCCGCCAGCGCGAGCGCGCACGCCAAGCCAACACGGAATCGCATGTAGCTTAGACAACGGCGGCCAGTCTTTGGTTCCCGGTCACCACCGAAAAGAGCGGCTTAGGCGAAGGCCAGAGTCATCTCGTCGCCGATGTTGCGGATAGGGATGCGGTATTGGGCCGAACCGGTAGCGGCGAGCAGGCGCTCAATCGGTTCCTGCAATGGCTCATTACTCAATTTGAACGTTTGATGATGGACAGGGAAGACAAGATCCGCGCCGGCGTGGTTGGCCATCGCCAATGCCTGTTCCGGATTGCAGTGGGCGCGGATCCAGGGATCGTAGGCTCCAATCGGCATGATGGCGAGGTCGACGTTCTTGGACGAGCGGATCGCGCGGAACGTATCCGTGAGCGCCGTATCGCCGCCGAAGATGATCCGGTAACGGCCGGATTCGATGAGATACCCGTTGTAGCCGCGATGCGTATCCGTCTGCATGCGCGCGCCCCAGTGCTTCACTTCAAAAGCCCGGATTCGCGCCGGACCTACCTGGCATGCTTCGTCCCAACGAAGCTCCTGCACCGAACGATAGTTGCCGGTGCGCAGCAGATCGCTGGTGCCGACGGCGGTCACCACAGTCGTTCGCGGATTTTCGAGCTTCCGCAGAGAAGGGAGATCGAAGTGATCCATATGGGCGTGGGAAAGCAGGACCAAGTCGGGCTGCGGAAGATCCTTGATGCTCATGGCCGGATGAACCAGACGCTTCAGGCCGATGACCAGCGGGCCAATGCCGATGCCGATCCTGGTGCTGAGAACAGGATCCGTGAGGATCGTAAAACCGTCGATGCGAAGGAGGACCGTGCTGTGGCCAATCCACGCCGCGTGAACTCCTCTGTCGGACCAGGAGTGGAGGTCGGGAATCTTCGGCGAAAGATTCACGGGCCGCTTTCGCTCCTCCTGCATTTTGCGCCAGAACATAGGGGCAGCCTGGAGTGCGAAGGTCGAAATTGTTTTCAAGTTACGCCACATACACTTTATTGGACGCAGTATGTGCGTGGCGGATTCGTGAATTAATGGAATGAGCGCGTTCACGCAGGGCGGACTACTTCACTCGCTTCAAGATCGCCCGGTGAGAGCGACCAATTTCGACCGTTCACGCTTTCCCTTTAGACTGAAATCCGAGCGACGGATGATATGGGTTCTGTTTGAATAACTCGTATTTCTCGAAAGCCAAACTTTGCACTTCCGTTGGAACCGTCGTCGATCGGAATGGATTCACAACCGGGGATTTCGTGCTTTGCTTCTCTCTTTTGCCTCGGCTAGGAAGTCATCATGGGCTGCACCCTGCCGGCGCGGACATCAGCCTCGGCTTCTTCAAGCAAAGCCATCCCAGCGCCGCCTGGAGAGAAATCTTCTTCCACTTGGTGGCTCCATTCCGTCGCATCCTGCTCAATAAGCCAAGCTGAAAGAGAAGCTTTTTCCTGAGGCCCAAGCTCCGCGATCGCTTCGTTGATGGCTTCGACGGTCATACCCCAAACTTAGAACCTTTTCAACGCTTCGGCAAGCTAGCCGGCCTATTTCTCCACAGGCAGGCCGGCCTCGTTCCAGGCTCTCCACCCGCCATCGAGCGAAATCGGATTTTGATAGCCCATTTTCTGGAGCGCATCCGCTGCCAGAGCGGAGCGGTAGCCTCCGCCGCAATATAGTACCAGCGTCTCGCCCTTGTCCGGCACCTTCGCTTCAATGTCGCGCTCGATAATTCCCTTGCCCAGATGGATCGCGCCCGCCGCATGGCCGACGGCCCATTCGCTGTCTTCGCGCACGTCGATCAATAGATAGCGCTCCCGCCGCATGCTCTTCACCTCTTCGATGGTGATCTCTTTCACTCGCGATTTGGCATCGTTTACCAGCGCCAGAAATCCTTCGCTATGCTTCACTAGATCCTCCTGATCCGGGCGCCCGCGCCCTCCAGTTTCGCTTCGATTTTCTCATACCCCCGGTCGATGTGGTACACGCGGTCGATGCTCGTCTCGCCTTGCGCGGCGAGACCGGCGAGCACCAGGGACGCACTGGCGCGCAGATCGCTCGCGATCACTTCCGCGCCCGAAAGACGGGTTGGTCCGGCCACAATCGCCCGGCGGCCGTCGAGCCGGATATTGGCGCCCATGCGGGCCAGTTCCTGGGCGTGCATGAACCGGTTCTCGAAAATGGTTTCCGTGATGATCGCGATCCCCTCGGCCTGGGTCATCAGCGCCATGAACTGGGCTTGCAGATCGGTGGCGAATCCGGGATGCTCTTCGGTGGTCATATCGGCGATCTTCAGCTTTCTCCTGGCTCGAACGCGCAGCGAATCAGGCGCCGGTTCGGTCACATCCGCGCCGCACTCGCCGAGCTTCGAAATCAATGCCCGCAAGTGGTCCGGGATGCAGCCTGTCACGGTCAGATCGCCCTTGGTAATCGCGCCCGCGATGACAAATGTTCCTGCCTCGATGCGGTCGGCAATGATGGTATGGGTCGTGCCGTGCAGCTTGGCGACGCCTCGCACACGAATGGTGGACGTTCCTGCGCCCTCAATCATCGCGCCCATTTTCGTGAGCAGATCGGCAAGATCCACCACCTCCGGCTCGCGAGCCGCGTTGTTGATCACCGTCTCGCCCGAGGCCAGCACGGCCGCCATCAGCAGATCCTCCGTACCCGTCACCGTAATGCGGTCGAAGGAAACTTCCGCGCCTTCGAGGCCGTTGGGAGCTTCGGCTTCGATGTAGCCGTGCTCCTGCCGCACGGTTGCGCCCAATCGTTCGAGACCCGAAACATGCAGGTTAATCGGCCGCGACCCGATGGCGCACCCGCCCGGCAGTGAAACCCGCGCCCGCCCGCATCGCGCCACTAACGGGCCTAGCACCAGGCTCGAAGCGCGCATGGTTTTGACCACTTCATAAGGAGCCTCGGGCCGCGCCAGATTCGCCGCTTCGACGATCACCATTCCGCGCTCATGCCGGACCTCGGCGCCGGTATGCGCCAGCAGCTTTTCCATGGTGCGAATATCGCGAACCTTCGGAATCCGCGCCAATACCACCTTTTCGCTGGTCAGCAGCGAAGCGGCCAACGCCGGCAGCCCCGAATTTTTCGACCCGCTGACGGCAATCTCACCTTCGAGCGGCGTCCCGCCTTGAATTATGAACTTATCCATTAAAGTAGAGCTTCTCCAATCTTTCCCCGTGTGTTTCGGAGCAGCGATTCGGCCTGCTCCCGCGAGACTTTCTTCTTCTCCATCACGATCGCCGTTCGCACGCTCCGTCCAGATTGCTCCAGCAATTCCGCCGCGCGTTCCGCCGTCACCTCCGCCGCTTGTTCGATGATACGCCGCGCCCGATCCTCCAGCTTCTTGTTCGTCGGCTGCACGTTCACCATCAGATTCCCATACACGTGCCCCAGCCGGATCATCACCCCGGTGCTGATCATATTAAGAACCATCTTGGTAGCCGTCCCGGCCCGTAATCTGGTCGAACCGGTCAGGATCTCCGGACCCGGCTTGGGCTCGATCGGGAATTCCACCGCTCGCGACAGCTCCGAATCCGGCGTGCAACTGATTCCCGCCGTCAGCGCTCCCAGTTTGCGCGCCGCCGCCACCGCTCCCAGTACATAAGGAGTCCGACCGCTTGCCGCAATCCCGACCAATGCGTCGCCCGGCCCGAAGCCCGACGCGAGCAAGTCCCGAGCCCCCGCTTCCGGATCGTCCTCGCTCGCCTCGCTGGATCTGGTCAGCGCTTTCTCCCCTCCCGCGATGACCCCCCGCACCAGCTCCGGAGGCACGTTGAACGTCGGTGGACACTCCGCCGCATCAAGCACCCCGAGCCGTCCGCTGGTCCCCGCGCCTATATATGTCAAATGGCCACCTCGATCGAGCTTGGCCGCGATCGCGTCTACCGCCGCCGCGATCCGAGGAATCTCCAGCGCCACCGCCGCCGCGATCTCAGCATCGGCCGCATTCATGACAGCCAGAATTTCAACCGTCGGAAATTGGCCGATCCCCGTTGAGGCGGGATGTGACTGTTCGGTTAGGAGCGTTTTTAGCATAGTACCAGGGATAGGCCTCGGTCCATTCTACTAGTGGCGGTGCCCTGGCGCCTAAGGTGAGGACCTTAGGAAGTACTGGTACTTTCGGCCCTCTGTCTTCTCTGTTAATTTTAAGTAAATATAAATTTTTCTATAAGTTACGTGCTTCCTTCGTAGGCCACGCGAAGAGTCGTTCAGAGGCAAAAATACCTTAAGCTAGCTGTTGACATACTTTGGTTCCCGAACGTATACTACAAAGGTGCCAGAACAGGGCTACACGTGCAGGCATCCCTGTTTAGGCCATCGGAGTTTAAAAAGTGTCGGAGGAATTCAGAAAATGAAAAAAATTCTATTGTTAGCATCGGGGCTTATTGCCGCGAGCTTCATCGCGAGTGCAGATCCCCTTTGTTCTAACGGGTTCACACTTGTCAACAACCAGCCGTCTACTGACTCATCCGTGTACGTGATCGACGGTACCAATACGTTTGGCGCCGGTTTGAACGGATGCACCATCGGAGCATACGACTTCAGCAATTTCACCATTGCCGCGAACACCGGATATAATGGCAGCACGCTTCTGAACGTGGGCATTAATGCGGTCGGAAACACTCTGGAAATCAGCACGAACCTGAGCATCGCGGCTGGCCAGGATATCGAACTGGAGTTTTCAATCACTCCTGGCGTGACTGGGATTACATTGGCTGCTGGTGGCGGGGCTAGCGTGAATGAGATTGTCTGCTCGACTGCGGAGCCGATTGGCTCTGGGTTGGTCGGCTCCTGCGGAGGCGTGACGCTTGGAACGGGAGCGGTTGGCGGTCTGATCTCGCAGGATACGTTCCCCGTGTTGACTTCTCCCACAGGAACAGATTGGGTATTCAAAGATATCTCTGGTGCCAGCGAGATCTCTCAGCTGATCCTTCCTGAGCCGATGACTTTCTCCCTGATGGGTGCGGGTCTCCTCGGTCTCGGCATCTTCGGCCGGCGTCGCAGCAGCAAGTAAGCTTTTCTTCTCGTTTCGACACTCACGGGCCAGGGTTAACCCCTTGGCCCGTTTTATTTTGTTCCGGGCAATAAAAAGAGCGCTTCTCCCATCAGGAGAAAGCGCTCTTCGTGCTTGCGGACGAAATCTTTTATGCGCTGAAGGAACTGCCGCAGCCGCAGGTCGACTTCACATTGGGATTGTTAAACTTGAATCCCGAGCCTTCCAGCGTCTCGACGAAATCCACCTGGGCGCCGTCCAGATACAACAGGCTCGCCTGATCCACGAATACCTTCAGGTCGTCGAACGCGTACGTCTTATCCAGCATCCCGGGGCTATTCTCGAACGCCATTGAATAGCTGAAGCCTGAACAGCCTCCGCCCACAACGGCGATCCGCAGCCCGGCCGGTTTCGGCTCCTGCGTGTCCAAAATCTCTCGCACTTTGCTGATCGCGGTCTCTGTTAACTGAACCATTTGGGTTTTCCCTCATTCCCATTGTACTATGGCTTCCGTCTATTGGACAATGGGTTTCGGGACCCGGAACCGCCGGACCTGGGGAACTTGTTGAAACCCCTTCTATTTGGGCTGCGTCGGAAGAACTAGATATGAGCGGCCTTTTAGAAGCCATTCCGTTCCCCTCCGCAGGCGAACGGACCCGCACCAGGACCCGAGTGGACCACAAGAACAGCGAAGAAGCAGATCTTGTCCGGCGCATCCAATCTCAGGACCAGCTCGCTTTCCGCGAGATCGTCGACCGCTATCAGTCCAAGGTTTTTTCGATTATATACGGTGTCCTCCGCAATCATAATGATGCCGAAGACATCTCCCAGCAGGTTTTTTCCAAGGTTTATTTCTCGATTCGCAATTTCGACTTCCGCAGTTCGCTGCTCACCTGGATCTACAAGATCACCGTCAACGAGTGTTACGATTACCTCCGCAAAAAGCGCGTCCGGAAGCTGGTTTATGAAAGCGATTTTTCGGAAGAAGACGCCCAGCGGATGGAGGCATCCGATCCAGCCGTCGATCCCACCGCGCCCATGGATAAGCGTCTGGCCCAGCGCGATCTGGTTACAAAACTCCTCTCCAAAGTGTCGGCCGAGGATCGCAGCCTGATTCTGCTCAAGGAAGTGGAGGGTCATTCCGTCGAAGAGTTGGCGGCAATGACCGGATTGAACGAGAATACGATAAAGGTTAAACTATTCCGGACCCGGCAGAAGCTGCTGAAAGCGGCTCATCGTTTGAACAGAATTCGTTCATAAAACAGCGGGCAAAGACCCGCGGTAGTGGCAGTAAATTTTAGAGGGAAGAACATGCATCGCATAATTCAGGACCATCTCGAAGAGGTGCTGGCGGAATCGAATCCGAATAGCGCGGCTTCCGTCCATCTCGCTAAATGCAGGGAGTGCCGGGAAGAAGTATCCGCCATGCGCCAGCAGGCGTCCCTGCTCCGCGCCTTGCGCGCGCCCGAATCCACGCCGGAAATGCGCCCCGGCTTCTACGCCCGCGTGATGGAGCGTATTGAAGCGCAGCGGCCGCTCTCGATCTGGGAGCTCTTTTTCGATTCAGCCTTTGGCCGCCGCATCGCGATCGGCTCCATGGCTCTCGCTTTTCTGTTCAGCATCTATCTGGTCTCCTCAGAGCGTTACGCCGAACAGCCGGTCAACATCGGCGTGACGGTGTCGCCCATGGCCGGCGACGACGACCAGATGATCTCCGCCCAAGGCCTGCCGGATAAGGACGCAGTTCTGGTCAATCTCGTCACCTATCGGGCGCAGTAGTAACATGGCAGTAAGTTCAATGGCCGTCACCGCGGAACGCGCAACCTGGTACCATCCGCGCATTTTCTCGACTCTTTTGCTGGTATTTCTGGCCGGCGCCACCACCGGAGCCGTGTCGATGAAGTTCGGCCTGCATCAGTTTCTGCATCGCTCCAGCGCCCCCGCCTCTAAGGAAGCGGTCCTTCAGAAATTCCGTACGGATTTGGATCTGACGTCTGAGCAAACCAATAAAATCTCCCTGATCCTGGACGACTACCGGCAATATTATGAAAGCGTGCAGGAGCAGCTCGACGACCTCCGCGCCACCGGCAAAATGAGAATTCTCCACGAGCTCGATCCCGCCCAGCGGGAGAAATTTCAAAAGATGATGGGAGAAATCCCCCCGCAGCTAGCGCCGAAGCCATAAAAAAAAGTAGCCAGTAGCCAGTAGCCAGAATCAGGTCCGGGTACTGGCTACTGGCTTCGTGCCTCAGGTGTGGGGCAGGATGGTATCCTGCACGCCGGTTGGTTACCGGCGTTTCCCAAGTTATTTGCAGCCCCGAAGCCTCCCCACACTGTGTGCGCTATTCTGGCTACTGGCTGCTGGCTGCTGGCTACTGGCTCCTTCTTCCGTGGCTTCTTTCCTGATCTCCGGCCCTCCCGCCTCCGGCAAATCCCGCACCGTGCTCGACATATTTCTGGCAGCACCCGATTCCACTCTCCTCACCCCCACCTCAACCATGGCCGAGCATCTCCGCCACGAACTCGCGGTCCCTCCCAGCCGCATTCTATCCCTTGGGCAATTTCTGGAGCCTTTCACCATATTTCAGGAAGCTCCCGAAGCGCTGCTCCATCTCCTGATCGCACAACTCGGGTTGTCAGAATTTCCAGGGTTCCACCGCTTGGTCGCCGCATCCATTCAGGCCCCTGTGATCCCCGGTCATTTGGTCCAAGTCGCCGCCGATATTGACGACCAGCTTACTCGCCGGGGTTTCGCCCTTCGCGAAAAGCGCCTTCGCACCGCCGTTCCCGCATCGACCGGCCCCATCATTCTCGACGGCTTTTTCACATTCTCCCCGGCTGAACTGGATTTCATTGAGAATCTGGCCGAGCAAACCTCCGTTACCGTGACCCTCCCCGATTGGCCCGGCTCCTCGGCCTCCCGAACTCGCCTCCTCGAAATCGGCTTCACCGAACAACGCTTCGATCGACCTCTTCGCAATCCGAGCCGCACCGTCTTCGCCGCGCCCTCTCTCGCGCAGGAGGCAGAACAGATCGCGGCCCGCATTCTCGAATCCCATGTCAACGGCCGCCAGTTTCACGAGATCGGTATTTTGCTCCCGGTGCGCGATCCCTACGCCGCGCTCTTAGAAAGTACGCTCGCCCGTTTCGGTATCCCCGCAAAATTTCATTTCACCTCAGCCCTGTCTGAGCATCCCGCCATTCAATACATTGCCGGCATCGTCCGCGCCCTGCTCACTGGATGGGACCATGCCGATCTCCTCACGCTCTTGCGCATGCCCATCAACGGACTGGGCGCAACTCCCGAAGGCGACCGCCTGGACTTCGCGATCCGAGATACCCTTCCTTCCGCTGGCCTTCCCTTCCCACTCCCCGGGATCGCCGCACTGGACCCTTGGAAGCGCGATCGGCTCACCCCCGCCGATTGGACCACTCGCTTAAAAACTCTGCGTTTCGTCATCCCACCCTCCGAAATCACAGAGCTCCAAATCTTGCGCTCCATCGCCGCCGCGCTCGATACCTTCGAAGCCGCGCTCGACATCACGGCGCTCTCGCTCGACGCCAACACTAAAATTCCGCTGGCTGCCTTTTGGCCCCATGCCGAAGCCGCTTTACGGATAGAACAGCTCTACGTTCCGGACCCTCGCCGCAACGTCGTCCACGTCCTCGAAGGTTCCGAAGCTGGCGCATGGGAATTTCCTATCGTCTTTGTTCCCGGCCTCATTGCGCGGCAAAAAGATGAACCGTTTCTCTTCCATCTGGCCGCGTCCCGCGCAACGGAACAGACCATTCTCAGCTATCCTCGCTTCAACGATAAAGGAAGCCCCACCCGCCGCTCATTTTTCCTGGAACAGGAAGGGGAACCATCGAGCCCCACGCGCATTCTCCCCAAGCCGAATCCGATTCCACTTCCGAGTCTTGCGCCTCATCCCGAAGACCTGCGAGTCAAACATGCCAAGATTTCTCCCACCTCCATCGAATCGTTCCTCCAGTGCCCATTTCAGTTCTTTGCAGGCAAAACACTCAAGCTCCGCGACCGCCCCGAAAAGCCGCGCGACCGTCTGAACATCCTGCTGCAAGGAAGCATCCTGCACCAGGCGCTTGCCGAAGGCTCCTTCGATCCGGTCTTCGAACTAGCCTGCCGCAAAAATAATGTCCCTCGCGGCTATCGCACCGAAGCTGTACGCCTGGAACTGCTGCGTTACTTTGAGGCATTTCAAGCTGACCGCCAATGGCCTCTCGCGTGGCCGAGTCAAACGGAACAGCAGTTTCAAATCTCCCTCACTCCCGAACTATCCATCGCCGGCCGCATCGACCGGCTCGACATCGGACCACATCGCCAAGCCATCGTCATCGATTACAAATACAGCCCAGCCGCGAGGGTCCGCGACCGAGCGCCGATCCAAGGCGGCCTCTATCTATTGGCAGCCGAGCGTTTTTTCAACCTCGAACCCGCCGGCATGTTCTACTGCGCCCTGCGTGAACCCATCGCCTGGGAAGGCTGGCACGCCAATGTTCCAGGCCTCAAATTAGGAGAATCGCGAACCCCCGCAGCCCTCCGCGAATTAATCACGGAAGCCGAACAACAAGCCATTCGGACGTTCGAATCCATCATCTCTGGCAACAAAGAAGTCCGCCCCGCCGACCCCGCAAAATGCCGCCACTGCGATTACAAAACCATCTGCCGCATAGAATCCGCCTCTCGCGTAGCGATTCTGACTCCTGACTCCTGACTCCTGACTCCTTCTTCCCATGACTCCCCATCAGCAAGCAGCGGTCGAGCGCACCAATCAGGATGTCTGCGTCGTCGCCGGGCCCGGCTCCGGGAAAACACGCGTGCTGATAGAACGCTTCGCTTGGCTGGTCGAATTTCATAATGTCAACCCAGGGCGTATTCTGGCCATTACCTTCACCGAAAAAGCAGCCGCCGAGATCAAGGAGCGCCTCGTCAAGCGCTTCGCGAATAACGCCGATCACGGAGAAGCCATTGAACGCGCCTGGGTCTCTACCATCGATGGCTTCTGCGCCCGCCTGCTCCAGGAACACGCCCTCGCCGCCGGCATTGCGCCCGATTTCGTAGTGCTCGATCCCACCATCGCCGGCCGCCTGGCAAGGGAGTCTGTAGAAGAGTCCCTCGATCAACTCTTCGAGGAAAATCCAGCGGACATGCGCCGTCTTTTGGAGGCGCTCGACCTGTCCACCGACGATTTAGGCCGTAAACCAGACCTCGCCCTCAGCCTTCTGGACATCTACGAATCAATGCGCATCGCGGGCGTCGACGAGTTTCCGATCGCAGAACCGTCAGATGATCTCTGGCTGGAAGCGCGCCGTCTCGCGAGCAATATCCTTAACGATCGCGGCAAGCCATCCTCGGAAACCGCGCAGCTTGTGGATTGGGCTGCTGATCTTTTAGCACTTCCGCCAGCCCCTCTGACCAGGGAGCACTTCGCGATTGCCGGTGGCTTGAAAGCGCACCTCGGCCGTATTGGAAAGACGCGAATTGATGACGCCAGAGCGCTGAAAGAAGAAATTCTTCCCGCGCTTCGCTCCCAATGGATCGACATTTGGAATGCCGATCTGCTTCAGTTGCTGCGAGAAGCCGTCACCCGCCTCGATCGCATCTATCGCAAGAAGAAACGCGCCCGATTCGCGCTCGACTTCGCCGATCTTGAAGAGCAGGCGATTCTTTTGCTCGAATCCAACTACTTCATCCGCGAAGCGACGCGCACCCGGTTCGATCAAATCCTGATGGACGAGTTGCAGGACACCAACCGGCTGCAATGGCGCCTGCTCAATTTGATTCGTACACCCGATGCTTTTTTCGCCGTCGGCGATATTAATCAATCCATTTATGGATTCCGCCACGCCGATCCAGCCGTCTTCGAAGAGTATCGCGACAGCCTGCGAGCCTCCGGCGCGATCATCGACGACCTCCGCGAAAATCATCGCAGCCGGCAGGCCATTCTCGACGCTGTTTCCCAGGTGCTCGACGGCCAGCCCGGCATCGAGCCGCGTCCTCTCATTGCCGCCAGAGAATTTCCGTTGGCCGCGGGTCCGGTCGTCGAGCGCTTAGTCGGCGAATCGTCGGATATCGAAGCATCACTCGTCGCCGACCGTATCCGCCAATTAGTTGACTCCGGCGAATGCGAATATCAGGACATCGCCATCCTGGTTCGCACTCTCGCTTCGCTCGACCCTTTCACACGCGCTCTCGATGCTTTCAACATCCCATTCCTGACTACTGGAGGCCGGACGTTTTTAGAATCGCGCGAGATTCGCGACTTGCTTTTATTGCTCCGGACATTGATAAATCCGCTCGACGAAATCGCGTTAGTGGGGCTTCTGCGCAGCCCTCTGGTCGGCCTGAGCGACGAAGAAATTTTTCGCATCGGCAAAGAAGGTTGGCAGCAAATTTTCCGGGTTAGATTCGGCCATCTCCGTAAACTCGCCGGTTTCGTCTCCCCCGATCAACTTCTCCCGATCGATGAAAATCTAACTCCACGCGCCCGCGCCAACGTCGATAAATTATTCTCCTATTTGCGGGGCGATCATCGGCCGCTGGCTGAAATTCTTGACGATTTAGAATACCTTGCGGAAGCCGAAGCGCCTCCGCCTGAAGCTGGTAACGTGGTGCAATTAATGTCGATACACGCGGCGAAAGGGCTGGAATTCAAAGTGGTGTTCGTCAGCGCCTTGCAGCGCGGCGCCGATAACAGCACCCCTGGAATCAAGTGGCGCAATCCGGCCACGGGAGAATCGGAGCAGGTTAAGAAAGATCGAAAACAGGAGGAAAACAGGCTGCTTTATGTCGCCATGACCAGGGCCGCGGAGCGGCTCTATCTAACTTATACGAAAGGGCGCAACGCACGTGGCTGGCAGAAGTTAGTGGAATCAGCTATTGCCGCGGAGACGTTTGCGGACTACCGGCTCCTTAAACGCCCATAAGTGCGCAAAAAGCATCGTGCAATAGGGCTTAGATGCGCTTAAGCTTGCGCTTTGCGCGCGGCGATTTTCTTTTCGAGCGCTTTCCAGAGACGCGCTTTCACGCTTTCCGGAATGGTCTGCGGTTCGACACCTTTATAGATCTGAAGCGTCTTCTTAGTAGTGTCTACCACGACGAAGCAATTTGGACATTCGCTGACGTGCTTTTCCAGATGGCTTTTGGCCGTCGGATCGCAACCGGGGTCCAGATAATCATTCAGTTCCTGAAGGAACTGTTTACAGGTTAGCAAAAACGTCTTCCCCCTTCCGCCGGAACTGGCGGGTCAATTTTTCGCGCAGCGCCAAACGGGCTCGCAAGAGCCTGCTCTTCACCGCCGGAATTGAGATCCCGAGGCTTTCAGCGGTCTCCTCGGTGCTCAGTTCTTCGATGTCTCTTAGCATGAAAACGGTTCTGAAATCAGGCTTAAGAGTTTGCACGGCCTGATCGAGAATCTCCTGCATTTCTTCGCGGGAATAACGCTGCTCGGGATTGTCTTCCCAAACGGCGATCTCCCGTTGCACCGTTTCTTCGCCTGTTTCGACGGGTTCGTCGAGCGAAACGGTGCGGTCGCCTTTCCGTTTCCGCAGCTTCATGAGAGCTTCATTGACGGCGATACGGACGATCCAGGTGTAGAATTTGGAATCACCCTTGAAGCCGTCGAGATGCTCGTAGGCCTTTAAAAAGGCCTCTTGGAGCACGTCCTCGGCATCCTCATCGTTTTGAGTGATGTGTTTAGCGAGACGGTAGATCTTGCGTTCGTAATGATTGACCAGGTCGGTGAATGCCTGCGCATCTCCGGCTTTGGCCTTGGCGACCAATTCGGATTCGTCAAAGGTGACTGTTGGTGTGGGCGTCAACTTCTTTATTCTACTCTGTGTGGGAAAGAAACCGCTCCCTGCGGTCACGGCTCGGTGGCGCGGTTGAGTTCAGAGTGGACTTATTCGGAGCGGAGGGCGATCATGGGGTCCACTTGGATGGCGCGGCGGGCGGGGACCAGGCAGGCGGCGATCGCTACTACGGTCAGGACGGCGGCGGATGTGAGGAAGATTGCCGGGTCCGTGGCTTTTATGCTGAAAAGCAGGGTTGAGAAAATGCGGCTAGTGGCTAGCGCTCCTCCCAGGCCTATTAGCACTCCTAACAGGACGGGGCGCAGGCCATCGAAGACTACGGTTTTTACGACTCGCGGACCGTCCGCGCCTAACGCCATGCGGATGCCGATTTCCTGGGTGCGCTGGGCGGTCGAATGTGCGACCACACCGAAGATGCCGATGGCGGCTAGAAAGAGCGCGGCTCCGGCGAAGAAGCCTACGATCGCGGTTTCGAATCTGGGCTGGCCGATGGTTTCAGAGATGCGATCTTCCATCGTTCTTACGTCGAAGACCGGCATGTCCGGAATCATGGAGCGAACGACTGCGGATACTTGCCGAGTAAGTGCGAGCGGGTCGCCCGTGGTGCGAAGAATTACGCCGGCATTCGGGAATGGCTGCTGGGCGTGAGGAATGTAAATCTGCGGCAGGGCGGCACGATCGAGACCAACGGTCTTCACGTCGGCTGCTACTCCGATGATCGTCTCCCAAGGGTACTCGCAATGAGTGAGATCGTAGCAGGGCTGCGGCACTCCGATCTGCTGTCCCACTGCGCCTTGCGGGAAGAACGCGCGCTCCAAGGCTTCATTCACCATCACCACCAGAGGAGCGTCGGCGGTATCGCCGGCGGCGAACGTGCGCCCGGAGCGCAGAGGAATCTGGAGCGTGCGGAAATAATTGGGGCCGACGATGGTCATGTTGGCGAACTGGCCGATGGATCCACCGGAATCGTAGGCGCGGCCTTTAATCATGAAAGGATCTCCTCCACCGGGATTGAGGAGAGCACCTCTAATGGGCAGATTACCGATGGTTGCGTCGACGACGCCGGGCAAGGCGGTGAGTTTCTCCTGAAGCTCGGCATAGAAAGCACGGCTGCGGATTTTTGTGACGGGCTGCGTGGCGGGGAACTGCGTCTGCATCGTTAATAGATGAGACGCGTTGAAGCCGGGGTCGACGTTGCGCAGACGGGCGAAGCTTTTGAAGAGCAGGCCAGAAGAGATCATTAAGATAACAGCGAGCGCTACTTCCGCGGTGATTAAGAATGATGCGGCGCGACGGCTGTGGCGGGTTGATCCGCGAGTGCCCCAGTTCATTTTCGCGGAGGCTAGCACAGGCGCGAGGCCGAACAAAATGCAGACGATGAAGGAAATGACGAAAGTAAAGGCCAAGGCGCGGGTATCGACGCTAATCTTCGCTACGCCGGGAAGCGCGGAGGGACTCAGCCTGACTAAAACCTTGACGCCCCACGCGGCGGCGATCGAGCCTAGCGCACCTCCGAGCAACGCAAGCACGGCCGACTCGGCCATCCATTGCGCGGCGAGCCTGGCGCTGGTTGCTCCCAAGGCGCGGCGGACGGTGGTTTCTTTTTCTCTCGATACGGCTCTCACTAATAGGAGATTGGCGACGTTGACGCAGGCAATCAAAAGCACGGCGACGACGGCGCAGAGCAGGATCAACGTGACGGTGCGAAAATCGCCGAGGAACTGGTCCCGGAAGGAAACGACCTGCACGCGGTAGCCGGCATCTTCGCCATGAGGGCCGTTATAAGGATGCAGGGTTTCATCAACGTGTTTGGCGACGGCTTCGAGGGCCGACTGGGCGGCTTGGAGGGAGACTCCAGGGCGGAGGCGCGCGACCATGCGCGTGGCGTTGCCCCAATTTTCAGGGTTATCGGGCTTGGGAGTCCAAACGTCGATGCTGCCTCCGCGCAGGCTGAATTCGAAGGCGGGAGACATGACGCCGACGATGCGATAACTACGATTGTCGAGAATGATTGATTTGCCCAGGGTCGAAGGGTCGCTGCCGTAGCGGCGGGAGAAAAGAGATGGGCTGAGGATGGCGACGGGATCCGCGCCGGCGAGATATTCTTCCGGCCTGAAGATGCGTCCCAGCGCTGCTTTCGGCGCCAGCATATCGAAAACCTGATGGGTAATCAGCATGCCGGGAACACGCTCCGGGCCGGTGTCTCCGGTCAGGACGCGGTCGAACCAGAAGATGCCGCCGGTCGAATCGAAAATGTTGTCGAGGCGTCGATAGGCTTCGGCGGTGCTGGCTACCGGGGAAAGGCGGTTGAGGCCGAGCTTGGTGAGACGGTTCCAGACCATGACGAGACGCTCTGAGTTCGGGTAGGGCAGAGGGCGGAAGAGGATGGCGTCGGCAACGCTGAAGATGGCGGTGTTGGCTCCAATGCCGAGGGCTAGAGTCAGGACGGCGGCGAGGGTGAAGCCGGGGGCGCGGAGGAGGGATCTTAAAGAAGTAGCTAGTAGCCAGGAGCCAGTAGCCAGGAGGCGGTGGGCTGCGGAGTTTTGAGGGTTCATAGGTCTCCTCAGGGATTATACAGTGCGGTTCTGTTCTCCTAATGATGTTGTTGCCAGCATGCCGCCCAGGCCCATGGTTTCTACTGCGCTCGAAGGGACGATTACCATGGCGCCTTTTTCCTTGATTGCTTCGTAGAGCATATTCATGGCGCGGAGGTGCAGGGCGACCGGGTTTTCGGCGTAGACTTCGGCGGCTTTGGCGAATTTTTCCGAGATCTGGGTTTCAGCGTCGCCCAGGATCAGGCGGGCTTGGCGCTCGCGTTCGGCTTGGGCTTGGCGCGACATGGCGTTTTGCAGTTCCTGGGGGATGGTGACGTCGCGGATCTCGACCGACTGCACTGTAATGCCCCAGGGATTGGTCTTCTCATCGAGCAGACGCTGGAGCTCGCGGCCCATGGAGTCGCGCTCCGCGATCATTTGAGAGAGCTCATGCCGGCCGATCGATTCGCGCAGAGCGGTCTGGGCGCTGAGGGTGATGGCGTCGACGAAATTCTGCACTTCGAAAATGGACTTTTCCGCGCTCCAGACCAGCCAGAACACGATGGCGTCGACGTTGACCGGCACAGTGTCCCGAGTGAGCGTGGATTCGGCGCTGACGCTGGCTACGCGCACGCGCTGGTCGACGACCGGGCTCAAGGTGTCGACCACTGGGATGATCAGGAAGAGGCCGGGCTCGCGCATCCCGATGAAGCGGCCGAAGCGCAGGACGGCGACCTTCTCCCACTGCTTGACGACGCGGATCGCGAAAAGGAAGTAGAGGCCGAGGAGGGCTCCGATGGGGGCCGGTATCCAGCTCGACGTTATGAGAGAGGCGCCGGTGCCGGAGATCAGGCAAATTGCGAAGACTACCTTTCCAATGTTGTTCATTTTCCCCGCTCCTTTAATGCATTCAGAATTTCTTCGAGGGTGAAGCCGCCCGCTCCAGCTCGGGCTGCGAATTCGTCGATGAGTTGATCGAGGCGGCGTGCGCGGTCGCCGTCATGGACGGGAGGGCGTTCGGGCGCGATGAAGGTGCCGGTGCCTTGCTGGGTATCGAGGACGCCGCGAATTTCCAGCTCGCGATAGGCTCGCATGACGGTGTTGGGGTTAATGGCGAGGTCGACTGCGACCTGCCGGACGGTGGGGAGCTGGTGGCCGGCGGCGAGGGAGCCGGTGGCGAGCCCGGCTTGCACTTGGTCGATTAGCTGGCGGTAAACCGGGACGCCGCTGGCGGAATCGAGGCGGAATCGAAAAGTCGGCCGGGCGATCACAAAGCCAGTGTATTAGTTAACTAATACACTGTCAAGCGCAATTTTTCCTGGCGTAATAGAATTTATATAAGTTACAGGACATTTGTAAATAAATCTTGAGCTGGCGCGCGTAACGGAGTATAGTGAAGACAGAAGTAGTTGGGGAGGAAATATGTCCTTTAGAATCAATTATAAAACTCAATTGTTGCTGGGCGGAGCTGCCGCGTTCCTCCTGATAATTCCGGCGATGGCGTCCGACGATCCGGTGGGATTGAAGGCATTTCGAACCGGGGATTACGCGACGGCGTATCGGGAATGGAAGCCATTAGCGGACAAAGGCGAGCCGAACGCGCAGTGTAACCTAGGAATTCTATATCACAAGGGACTGGGAGTGAGACGCGATGATGCGGAGGCGTTCCACTTATTCCAGATGGCGGCGGATCAGGGGAACGCCCAGGCGCAATACCAGTTGGCGCAGATGTACGCCAAGGGGTGGGGTGTTCCGCAAAGCTTCAGTTCGGCGTTAGTATGGACGCAGAAATCGGCTGCGGCGGGAGATCCGGACGGGGAGAATCGGCTGGGCTGGCTCTACGACGAAGGTTATGGAGTTCAAAAGGACGCTAAGCAGGCCGCTTATTACTATCAACTGGCGGCGGCGAAGGGCAATGCGGATGCCGCGTTCAGTTTAGGACAGGCGTATGAAAAAGGGTCGGGCGTCCATAAAGATAACGTCGAGGCGGCGAAATGGCTGAAGCTCGCGGCTACGCAAGGGAACAGCAGGGCTCAGGCTGAGCTTGATGCGCTGACGCAAAAAGAGCAGCTCGCGACCAGGAAGTAGAAGAGCTGACGTCGGCCATTGGCGGCGTGTCGGCTTGAGGCTTGGGCGAACGGCGCGACGCTCGAAACGGCTCGCGCCATTCTGCTTTTTTATGCTTGCCGGTAAAACTTCCGCCTGACAAACCCAATCGTCAGCAGCCCGGCGGCCGCGAGTATCATGCTTCCAGGCTCCGGCACGGACGTGTTCGACGCGCCGGCCGACCATGTGCCCGGATCGTTGGAATTAGAAGCCGTATCCGTACCCTCGGGGTTGGTGTTGACACTGCCGGAATCTTGTATCCCGGAGGCAAAGAGCCCCGCATCGAAATCTTGCGTGGTGATATTTTCCGCGCCCAGTTCGCCCACCGTAAGACTGATGTCCCAATTGATAATCTGTCCGCTCCCGTTGGTGAAAATGTCGATGGTCGGCGAGCAGCTGCATGTGTTGACACCGGGGGTGGTATTGGTGATCGTGTCAGGACCGTCAGTGAAACTGAAAGAGAGGGCGGTCGGGGCGATGTTCACGCCGTCCAGATTGTCACCGAGCGGCGATGCCAGGGTAAAAGAGCCAGTCACAGAGTCGCCAGTGGTGAGAAGCGGGCCGGTGGCAGTTGTAAAGTCGTTCCCGGTGTAGGTGTAAACGCTTGCCGCCGTCAGCGGCACTGTCAGGATGAAGGCAGCCACGCCGCCTAGAAACTTCGTCCGTGTCATATTTAATTTTTTCCTTATTTCTTCCGATTTGAGATTTAATCGCGACTTCCAAACGCCCGGCTGCGGATCGCATCTTGCGGCGGCGCACCGGCGCCTTGGAGTCTCAGTTTCGAGTTTTCGACCGAAGAACGAAAGGTAGCGTGGGGTGAAATGGGGTGTGCACCCCTTTAAATTCAGGCGAATTAGTGTTAACATTTACTGGCTTGACCGGCGAGCCAATACGCGAGGAAGTGGATCGGGCCGCCGCTTCGGAGGTGTTCGCCAGCAGCCCGCGGCTGGTGCGGCTGCTCCGGTATATTGTGGAAAAGTCGGCTGCCGGGGACCGGGAATCACTCAAAGAGTATTCCCTCGGCCTGGATGTTTTCGATCGCGCACCGTCCTTTGATCCGAAGGCCGATTCCATCGTTCGCAGCACGGTGCGGCAGCTTCGGCTGAAGCTCGCCGAGTACTACGAGTCTGAAGGGCGCGAAAGCAGGCTTCGCATCCGGCTTCCCAAGGGATCTTATGTTGCGCTGATCGAAGAGAGCGCGGCATCGGAACTTCAAACCGACGCTGTTCCAGCGGTTGTGGCCCCCAATCGAACCTCATCCGTGACGATGGTTGCGATCGTTGCGGCGATTGCGGTGACGGCATCGGCGGCGACGTTGGCGTGGAGCCGGTTCCGTCCGCTGACCCGGACGCGGACCATCGTGGTGCTGCCGTTTCGCGATCTGAGTCCGGATACTCATCTCGGCTACATCGGGGAGGGTCTGCGGGAGGGGGTGACCAGCGCGCTGGTGGGCACCAAAGGGATCGACGTGATGGCTCGCGCATCCTGGCCGCAGGTGGCCAGCCGCGCGGCGAATCCTATGGATGCCGCGAAAGCGGCGCAAGCGGAAAGTGTGGTGACGGGGAGCGTAAGTCCGGATAGCGCAGGGCTCCAAGTGGTGGTCGGCCTGGTGGACGGCCGGAGCGGCAAATATCTGTGGTCCCAGATTTATCGGGGAAGCGCCGCGGAACTGGGTGTGATCGAGCACAGCGCGGTGGTTAGCATCGCCGGCGCGCTGGGGACGTCCGCCAATGTACCGGCACCGTCGCTGCCGCAGAACATGGAGGTGTTGGACCTCTATCTTCGAGCGGGCGCGCTGGCACGCGCTCGCGAGGGGCCGCAGATGCGCGCGGCGGCGGCGCTTTACGAGCGTGTAATCGCGCTTCAGCCGGATTTCGCGCTAGGCTACGCCGCCGCTGCTACGAACCTTCTGGTGGCGACCTCCAACGGACACATGAGGTGGAGTGAGGCCGGACCACGCGGCTTGGAACTCGCGCGCAAGGCGGCGGCGCTCGATCCTACGCTCGCCGAGGCCCACTCCGCGCTCGGTCTGGGCTTGGAGTGTCAATGGAAATGGCGGGAAGCCGGCGCCGAATTCTCGCGCGCCATTGAACTCGACCCTCGCTATGCAAGCGGTTATTTCAGAAAAGCGGTGGATCTGGCCGTCGTGGGCCACTTTGCCGACGCGGAGAATGCGGTTGAGAAAGCACGCAAGCTCGATCCCTCCTGGGATACTCCCGATGGTCTGCTCGGCGAATTGTATTATTACACGCGCCGCTGGGATGAGGCGCTCGCCTTGGCGCGGCGGATGCGGGTAGCGCAGCCCTTCAACGCGCGCTTCTACGATAATCTCTCGGCGCACGTTCACATTGCCCGGGGAGAGCCCCGGCTCGCGCGTCCTTTTCTGAGCGCCCATCCAGATGTTGAGGATCGCGCCTATACACGTGCGATCGACGGAGATCCTGATGGTGCGTGGGCGGATTTACTGGCGCTGCGGCGATCCGCCGGGGCATCGGCTTTTATCCTGGCAACCTTCGCCGCGGTCGAGATCGCCGATCGCGGCGTGGCGATCGACTGGCTGGAACAATCCTATCGCGACCATGAACCGGACCTGGTCTCACTGGTGCTGGACCCGGTGTTCGATTCCATCCGGGAGGAGCCGCGGGTACGGGCGATCCGGCGGGAGATCAATCTGGCTGACTGGCCCGTCTGGTACGCTGAAAATTACCGATGAGCAACCTCCAGATTACGCTGCCGGATGGCAGTGTCCAAAGTGTTTCCGAAGGCGCGCGGCCCATTGATGTTGCCGCGGGGATCAGTCAGCGCCTGGCTGAAGATGCGATTGTCGCGCGGGTCAACGGCGGATTGTGGGATCTGAACCGGCCTTTTGACGGCGATTCGTCGCTCGAAATCCTGACGGCGAAAAATCCCGACGCGCTGGAAGTGGTTCGCCATTCGACGGCGCATTTACTGGCGGCGGCGGTGTTGGAATTGTTTCCCGAGACGAAGCTGGGGATCGGTCCGCCGATTGAGACGGGGTTTTATTACGACTTCGCGCGGCCTGAGGCCTTTACGCCGGAGGATCTGGAAAAAATCGAGAAGAAGATGTGGGAGATCCAGGCGCGGGGTCTTCCTTATGAGCGCAAGTACACCGAGAAAAACGAAGGGCTGAAATTGTACGCCGATCAGCCGATGAAATGCCAGTTGATTACGGAGCGTGCCGGCGAAGTTTTCTCGGAATACACGCTGGGGCCCGATTTTATTGACTTCTGCCGTGGTCCGCACGTGCCTTCGACGAAGAAGCTGAAGGCTTTCAAGCTGCTTTCGATCGCCGGGGCTTACTGGAAAGGCGATGAGAAGAACGCGCAGCTGCAACGTATTTACGGAACGGCCTTTTTCAACAAGAAAGAGCTCGATGAGTATCTGGCCAAGCTGGAAGAAGCGAAGAAGCGCGACCATCGCAAGCTGGGACAGGAGCTGGACCTGTTCAGCATTCAGGAGCTTGCCGGGCCGGGGCTGATTTTCTTTCATCCCAAGGGCGGGCGCATCCGCGTGATCATCGAGGACTGGATGCGGGAGCAGTATTTGAAGCGCGGGTATGCGCTGGTTTACACGCCGCATGTGATGCGGGCCGATCTGTGGAAGACATCCGGCCATTTGAGCCATTACAAAGAAAATATGTTCGCGGGCATGGAGTTGGATGACGCCGAGTATCGGTTGAAACCCATGAACTGCCCGGGGCACATCCTGATTTACGCCGATCGCCAGCGGAGCTATCGCGAGTTGCCGGTGCGGTTGGGCGAATTGGGCACGGTTTATCGCTATGAGCGCAGCGGCGTGATGCACGGCCTGATGCGGGTGCGCGGTTTTACGCAAGACGATGCGCATATTTTCTGCACTCCGGACCAGATTGAGGATGAAATTGTAAGCTGTTTGGAATTCGCGATCGATGTGCTCAAGGCTTTCGGGTTCGAGCAATATGAAGCCGAGCTTTCGACATGGGATGGCGGCAAGAGCGGCAAGTACGACGGTACACCGGAGCTTTGGACGATGGCCGAGGAAGCGTTGAAGCGGGCGTTCCAGCGGGTGAACCTTAAAGTAACGATTACGCCCGACGATGGGGCGTTTTATGGACCGAAAATCGACATGAAATTGCTCGATGCGCTGGGCCGCAAGTGGCAGCTATCGACTGTGCAGTTCGATTTCAACCTGCCGCAGAGGTTCGGCTTGGAGTATGTTGGCGAGGACGGCAAGAAGCACCAGCCGCTGATGGTGCATCGGGCGCTTTATGGATCAGTGGAGCGGTTCTTCGGGATTTTGATCGAGCATTACGCGGGCGCGTTCCCGTTGTGGCTGGCGCCGGTGCAGATGGTGGTGATGCCGATTACCGACCGGCAGTTGGAATACGCGCAGAAGGTACACGCGCGGTTGGAAGCGGCGGGGCTGCGCTCGCATTTAGACGATCGAAAAGAAAAAGTTCAGTTGAAGATTCGCGACGCGCAGATGCAGAAGGTTCCGTACATGCTGGTAGTCGGCGACCGGGAGGCGGAATCGGGCGCGGTATCGGTGCGGCATCGGAAGCATGGCGACTTGGGGGCGAAACCACTGGAACAGTTCGTGGAAGAGGTTACTCAGCTAGTGGCGACGAAAAACGTCACTGAATGAAGAAGTAGCCAGTAGCCAGAATGCAGGTTCTCGGTGCGGACGCGAAGAGTATCTTGAGTAACACTTCCGGTTTTATTGCTGAGGCGGGGTTTACTCATTCGCTGACGCCGGCGCGCAATTGTACGTTTGGCTGCACTTATTGTTACGTGCCGACGATGGGCGTTTACGGCGGACTTAAGCCGGAGGATTGGAAGCGGTGGGGGCAGTTTACGACTTACAAATCTAATGCCCCGGAGTTGTTGCGGCGCGAGCTGAGGTCTGACGGCGTGACGATTTATTGTTCGCCGCTGGTGGATCCTTATCAACCGGCGGAAGCGGTGGAACAAATGATGCCGCGGATTCTTGATGCGCTGCTCGAAAGGCCGCCGCGGGTTTTTACCATTCAAACCCGTGGGCCGCTGATTCTGCGCGACCTCGAACGTCTGCTCGCGCTTTCGAAAACCACGAGTGTGCGCGTCAGCTTTTCCATCACGACGAACCGGGAGGAAATCCGGCGTCTTTACGAGCCTCATTGTGCAACATTCGAAGAGCGGCTGGAGGTGGTCCGGACGCTGCGGGACGCGGGGATCGAAACCTATGCAACGCTTGCGCCGCTGCTGCCGTGCGATCCGGAAGTGCTTGCCAGGGCGGCCCTCGAGGCTTCGAAGCGCGACCTGATCGGAGATCCGCTGCACATCAGGGCTACCAAGCGGCATGGCGCGACCACTCGTGAGGCTGCGTTCAAGATCAGCGCCGCGCATCATCATCATGAGTGGCTGAACGCGGCGCATCAGGCAAGAGTGGTAGAACAAATTGACTGCATCGCAGGCGAGGCAGGGTTCACGTTTACAACGGGTCCACGCGGATTCGCCAGATTGGCGCTATGAGCTTATATTCAGAAATTCTTCACAAGACGCATTTTGAAAACTGGGCCGGCGAGGAGATTGCCTCATATAATCCGGCCGATGGGAAAGAGCTGGGCCGTGTCCGCCTGGCGGAAGAAGAAGACTACGACGACGTGCTGTGGGACGCGGTGAAGGTGTTCGAGCGATGGCGCCTGGAGCCTGCGCCGAAGCGCGGTGAAATTGTGCGCGAGATCGGCGAAGAATTGCGGGCGGCGAAGGACGAATTAGGGTCGCTGGTAACGCTCGAAACGGGAAAGATTCTTGCCGAAGGGCGCGGCGAAGTGCAGGAGATGATCGACATCGCGACGTTCGCGGCGGGTCTTTCGCGGCAGCTTTACGGACTATCGATGCACAGCGAACGTCCTGCGCATCGCATGTATGAGCAATGGCAGCCGCTGGGCGTTGTCGGGGTTATTAGCGCGTTCAATTTTCCCGTCGCAGTGTGGAGTTGGAACGCTCTGCTGGCGATGGTGTGCGGCGATACGGTGGTGTGGAAGCCTTCGCTGAAAACTCCGCTGACCGCGATTGCAGTGCAGAAGATCGCCGACCGCGTGCTGGATCGCCACGGATGGAAGGGCGTGCTGAATCTGGTCATCGGCAAGGATGATGTGGTGGGGGAGCGGTTGATCCAGGATCCTCGCGTGCCTCTGATCAGCGCGACTGGATCGACGCGGATGGGCCGGTATGTCGCGCAGGTTGTCGCGAAACGGCTGGGCCGGACCCTGCTCGAATTAGGTGGAAACAACGGAATCATTGTGATGGACGATGCCGATCCGGACCTGGTGGTGCGGGCGGTGCTGTTCGGCGCGGTGGGGACGGCGGGGCAGCGCTGTACGTCGACTCGTAGATTATTTTTGCAGAAAAATATCGCGCCGAAGATTACGGAGAAGCTGATCGCCGCGTACAAACAAGTGCGCGTCGGGGACCCGAGCGATCCACAGACGCTGATGGGTCCGCTGATCGATATCGATGCGGTAGCGATCATGATGCGGGCGCTCGACGATGTTCGCGATCAGGGCGGGGAAGTGCTGATTGGTGGGGAGCGGCTGAATACGGGCCCTTGTTACGTGGAGCCTACTCTGGTGCGCTCACACGATCGCATGCCGATCGTGAAGGAAGAGATTTTCGCGCCGATTCTGCACCTGATTGAGTTTGAGAGAATCGGCGAGGCGATCCAGTGGCACAACAATGTGCCGCAAGGCTTGTCGTCGGCGATTTTTACGAATAATCTGACGGCGGCGGAGACTTTCCTGTGCCCGCTGGGCAGCGATTGCGGCATCGCCAATGTGAACATCGGCACCAGCGGCGCGGAGATCGGCGGGGCGTTCGGAGGAGAGAAAGAAACCGGCGGCGGACGCGAATCGGGCAGCGATTCCTGGAAAGCTTACATGCGGCGGCAGACGGTAACGGTGAACTGGTCCGGTGCGCTGCCGCTGGCGCAGGGCATCAAATTCGATGTTTGATTCTATTTGTCGGCCGGCTTGGTTTTATATACAGGGCCGGTCTTTTCGGCGGCTTGACGCAGCAGGCCCGTGGCGATGCCGCGGATGTTCTGTTCTCCCTTGCCCCACATCTGATCGTTGCCTTGGTATTGAAACCGGATGTTGCCCATCCAATCGACGAACATGAGATACGGCACGAAGGGATGCGATTCCTTCTTCATGTTGCCGAGTTCGATTGCACCTTCCTTATCGAGGTGTCCCACCGGGAAGGGAAACCGATAGCGCTCCGCGAAGGGAGTCACGACGGCGGCATTCTCGTCGAGCGACACGGCGATCACCTGAAGGCCGCGCGGCCCCATTTCATTTTGCAAACGACCCAGGAGCTGCAACGTCGCCAGGCAGTCGTTGCAGGTGGTCAGAAACATAACGATCATCACCACTTTGCCGTGATACTGCGAAACGCGGATCGTTTTGCCGTCGGTGGTCTTGACGGGGGTATCGGCGCATTTGTGGAGCGCCGGCGGTGGCGGGGCCGGCTGCTGCGCGAAACAGATGGAAAACAGGCACAGGAAAACCAGAAGACGTCGGAAGATAACCATAAATTTTGAACGGGTCTTCTTCTATCTTAATTGACTTTCGACCTCTTGCAGCCAGTCCGGCCGCTTTAAAACCTCGCGCGGACGGCTGCCGTCGGGCGGTCCGATGATGCCTTCGCGCTGCATCATATCCAGAATGCGCGCGGCACGCCCATAGCCCAGGCGTAGCCGCCGCTGCAATGTTGACGTCGAGGCTTTGCCCATTTCGAGCACGACGCGGACTGCGTCCTGATACACGGGATCTTCGCTGCCATCGAAATCCTCGCCGTCAGTGGAATCCTCTTCATCGTCGGCCGGCGGCGCCATCAGGAAGGTCTTATCGTAGTCCGGCTCGGCTTGCCGCTTCCAGAATTCGACAACCTCGTTGGTTTCCGCTTCGCTGACGAAAGATCCATGCACGCGCACCAGCCGCGAGGATCCAGGAGGCAGGAAAAGCATGTCGCCGCGGCCGAGCAGATGTTCCGCGCCCATAACGTCCAGCACGGTTCTGGAATCGACGCGGGTGGCCACGCGGAAGCTGATCCGCGACGGAAAATTGGCTTTGATCAGACCGGTGATGACATCGACGCTGGGCCGTTGCGTGGCCAGCACCAGGTGCATACCTACGGCGCGCGCCATCTGCGCGAGGCGAGTGACGCTCTCTTCGACATTGGCCCGTTCGAGCATCATGAGGTCGGCCAATTCGTCGATCAGAATCAGAACGTAGGGAATTTCTTCCAGCTCCTCTATTTCTGTTTCGTCCTCGAAGAGGCTGCGCGGCTTAGCCTGGATCTGGCGCACTTTTTTGTTGTACTGATCGATGTTACGCACGCCTTGCGAGGCGAGCAGTTTCAATCGCCGCTCCATTTCGAGCACGGCATTTCGGAGCGCGTTGGTCGCCTTTTTGGCGTCGGTGATGACGGGCGTCAATAAGTGAGGAATGCCCTCATACAGGCCGAATTCCAGGCGTTTTGGATCCACCATAATCAGGCGAACCTGGTGCGGCGTCGCTTTATAGAGGATCGACATGATCAGCGAGTTGAGCATCACACTCTTGCCCGCGCCGGTTGAACCGGCGATCAAAAGGTGCGGCATCGTGTCGAGCGCAGCGACCTTGATTCTCCCGTTGATGTCCTTGCCGAGCGCGACGGTCAACGGCGAGGAGGAACTGTGAAATTCCTCCGACTCCAGAATCTGGCGCAGACTAATGACTTCGCGCTTGGAGTTCGGCACTTCGATACCCACGGTGGGCTTGCCGGGAATCCGTTCGATCAGAATCGATTCAGCCTGCAGGCCGAGACATAAATCCTCAGTCAAGGTGGTGATGCGGGAATATTTCACGCCCGCTTCCGGCTTGAATTCGAAGGTGGTGACAACCGGTCCAGGATTGATCTGCGTGACGTTGCCGTGTACGTTGAACTCCTCGAACTTCGATTTAATGCGGACGGCAATCTCCTTCAGTTCCTGGCTGTCGAAGGCGCTGCGGGCGACCGGTTCCTGCAACAGAGAGGTGGGCGGCAGCCGGAATTCGGCACGCTGTCTCCGCGTGGGCGGTTCCGGCTTCGCCGATACGCGAGTGGGCGCGGCGGGCGGAATTTCGACCATCTGCTGGGAGACGGGTGTCGGCTCCAGCATGTGAATGGGAATATCGTCGACGGGAAATGGAGACGAGGCAGGTTCTTCCCACGGCGCGCGATCGAGTGGATCGACGATCGGCGGCGAATGCGGAGCTTCGGCAACGGGTTCCGCCGTTTCTCGATCGAGAGCCTGCCTGAGGGCGCGCTTTTCGGCGCGGGCTTTCGCCTCCATAGCCCGCGATTCGCGCCATTGACGGAAGCGTGCTGCAACCGCAGCCAACCAATCCATTGGCGCCCGAAACCAAGCTGACAGACGCGAGACTTCGAAGGTCGATACCAGATAGATGGCGACGATCCAGCAGCCGGCGGTGAACAGCACAGCTCCGATCAGGTTCATCGAGGAGATCAGATATTCGGCCAATACAGAGCCAAGCAATCCTCCGGCGGGAATCGAGCCGGGAAGCGGTTGCCAAGTGGA
>JBEKPC010000051.1:0-31301 GCA_049521155.1 Bryobacteraceae bacterium | reverse complement strand
ATCATCAGCGGCGACGGGCGGGCATCGGTTGTGACACTGGCAAAAGATGCGACCGCTTCGTCGTAAATGGACTCGACCGGCGGCTGGCCTGACTTCATGACCGTTCGAGAGAACACGGCCAGCAACAGGTGGGCTGGAGGGATGGCGGAAATAAATTGATCCTGGCACGCGCCCTTGGCGTCGATCGCGATCGTCACGAAATTGCTGGCCCGCTTGGGTGCCGCCATTACGTAGACCGGCACATCGCAGCCGGCCGGCGCGTCGGCGGGAATCGTGAAGAGGAGTTCCTGCTCGCCGGGACGGTCCGTGGCACGCGAGGTGGCCAGACTGGGACGGCCGCCGACGAATACGCGCGCGGTGGCAATGGCGAGTCCAGTGGCGGCGAGGACCACGCGCTGTCCGGGCCGCGCGCCATTGGCGCGCGAGTTTTCGCGCCGCTTTCCCTTCGCGTCGAGATTGTCGATGCGGCCTGGTCCCCAGCCCTGGCCGTTTCGACTGTAAAGGCCGGGGTTGGAGGCGGCGATTTCGACTGGAAACGGCGCGCTGCCGGCGCCCGCGGCGATCACCGTCAAGGTCGCGGCGCCGAGGGGAGCGTCCGTCGGGATGCGGGCTTCGATCAGCTTTGCGCCGGCGGAGAGAATCGGCAGCGGAATGCGCGCGTCGCCTTTCGTGAGCAGGGCCGTTGCCCGTCCCTCCGCGGAGACCAATCGTATGCCGTGAATTTCGATTCGCGCACCTCGCGCCAGAGCCCCTCCTGGCAGTGCCGGCGCAATTTGGCTCGCCTGATTGACCACGCCGTTCTGGCCGATGACGGGCGGCTGCGCTGCCAATCGAGCTAACACCAGAATCGCGAAAAACGGGACGCGGCGCATGTTTAAGAGTCCAGTCTACGATAGGGAGGTGCTGGCGTTTACCCGTATTGCGGGGCGAATTGCGTGGAGGGACCTGAGGTCGTCGCCCGGACAATGGAGCTTTACCGTCCTCACGATCGCGCTCAGTTTCGCCAGCCTGAGCGGGATCCGCAGCGCGGCGGTGGCGATGGCGGACGGGATGTCGCATGGGTCGCGTCAATGGCTGGCGGCCGATGTGTGCGTGCACCTCGACAACTGGCCGGGTCCGGATCAGTTCGCGCGTCTCGACCAACTCCGGACCAGCGGAATCGATTGGACCATCGTCACTTCGGCAATGAGCTCGGCGTCATCCGACACCGCTCCTGATTCCGCCTTCATCATTGTCAAGGCGGTGGACCCGGCTGTGCCTCCTTATTATGGGCAGCTTGTCCTCGATCCCCCACAGTCGTTGCGAGCGGCGCTTACGCCTCAAACAACGGTCGTCTCAGAAGAGGTTCTTTCGCGGCTTGCGGCGCGCGTCGGAGACCAGATCCGGATCGGTGCGCAGTCTTTTCGAATCTCCGGCGTGATCCGATCTGAGCCTGACCGGTTCATAGGAATTCCGGGTGCGGGGATGCGTTGTATCTTGTCGCGCGAGGGCTATACCCGATCCGGGATTGCCCGCGGCGGCAGTTTCGAATTCAATCGCGTCTTACTGCGCCTGCCTGCGGGGGTCGACCTCGATGGCGTGCTGCGGAAACTCGATGCGTGGTTCCCTGGGGCCAATATCATCGATTACCGGGATGCCAATCCGCAGGTCGTGTGGTCCGCCGGAACGGCGTTGCTGCTGCTGAGCCTGCCTCCTTTTCTCACGCTGGCGGTGGGAGCGTGCGGGATTGCTATTGCTATTCGCGCCCACGTTGAGCGGCGCCTGAATACGGCCGCGGTATTTAAGATGCTGGGCGGCCGCAGCGCGCAGATCATGGCGATTTTCGGCATCCAGATTTTCGCGATGGTGGCGCTCGGCGTTGGAATTGGGATTCCTTTGGGTTGGATTGCCAAGACCTCCGTGCTCACCTTCGCCAACCGCTTCATGCAGTTTCCGGTGGAAGGTTTCCGCGCGCGGGAACTGTTGCAAGGCCTGGGCGCGGCCGCGATCGCCATCATTCCGGCCCTGGTGCGGCCAGTGATTCTGATCCGCAAACTGAGCCCGGCAGCGGTGCTGCGCAGAAACACGGAGGAGCGGACTCCCGAAGGCACGCTGGTGCCGGGAGGCGTCAAAATCGCGGCTGGCGTGGCGCTGGCGTGTTTCCTTTTGATCGGCGCGACCATGTTGCGGTCCTGGGATTCGGCCGCGTTCCTGCTGGCCGCCCTTGCAGGGAACACCGCGATCGCGTGGCTTTACGCCAGGCTCTGCCTGACGTTGCTACGCGGCATCGCATTCAGCAAGCTGCTGCCGGGACCGGTGCGCTATGGGCTGGGAAATCTCTATCGCCCGGCTAACCGTTCGCGGGCGCTGATTGTCGCTGTTGGGGTGGGCCTCTCGACCATCATCGGATCGTTCGAAACCCATAACGCCGTGGCGCGGTCGATTGTCGAAGCGATGCCGTTCGATCGCTCCAATCTCCTGGTGGCAGATGTTGACGATTCCGGGAGCCGCGACTTAGCCGTGGTTCTGAGATCCCTGCCGGGAGCGGAAGGCGAACCGGAGATGCTCAACCTGGTGCGCATTCAACTCGCCAAAATCGACGGTGTGGAGATCGGCAAGGTGGAAACGGGCGGCCGCGCCATTCCACGGAAATGGCTTGCCGATTGTGAAACGGGTCCGACGCCGGGCGCGACGATCTCGTCCACGGCCGCGAAACTGACTGGCGCCAAGGTGGGCTCATCGATCGAAATCCAGGGTGAATCCGGCCTTTTCGAGGTGACCGTTACGGCGATTCGCAGCGTCGATCCGCTGCGGGAGATCTGGCATTCCATCACCCTCGATTGCGGCGCGATGAATCCGCAAAGTGTGTTCCATGACGCGGCGATCCGCATCCGGCCCGATGGCTTGCGTGCCGCGGCGCACGATCTACGCACGCGTTATCCGACGCTGGCGGTGATCTCGGCGGAGGACCTGGCTTACACCGTCTCCGAATTGGCGCGCCAGATCGAAGGATTGGTGCGGTTGCTGGCGTGGTATACGCTGGCTGCGGGCATTTCCGTACTGATCGCAATTATCGTGGCGGCGCGCGCCGCGCGGCTGGATGAGATCGCGACGTTGTGCGCTCTCGGTGCGTCCCGGCGCTGGATCCTGAAGGCGTACCTGAGCGAGTTTGGCGCCATCGGCCTGCTGGTCGGCCTGGTGGGCGGATTGCTTGCCGGCGGATTCGTAAGCGCGCTGCTGTTGGTTATTTTCCGCCGTCCGGTGATGGTGTTCCAACCGGAAGTGATCCTCACGTCGGTGGTGATGTCGGCGATCGTGGTGGCGGGCGCGGCGTGGCTGCCAGTACATCCTTTGCTGAAACACACACCCATGGAGATGCTGCGCAGGCTCAAGGGCGCCTGACGTCGTATTAAAATCCGGGCGGACGCTCGGCGGCTACGTTGAAGGTGCGCTCCATCGCGATGCCGGCACGGCCCACCGTTCCTTCGTCGAACAGACGCCCGATGAGCGTGACTCCGTGCGGCACGCGGCGCGGCGGATTGAAGGTTGGCAGAGGATGGGCGGGATCGGGCGCCCAATCGCTGCGGGCCTGGCTCACTTCGACGAAACCGGCGCGGAAAGTGAGCGAGGGATGTCCGGTGAAGTTGGTGATGGTGAGGATTTCATCGCGCAGGGAAGGGACCAGGAGCAGGTCCACGTTCGAAAATACGCGCGCCATCTCCAGCGCCACTTTGCGCCGGAACCGGTCCGCCTGCACCAGGTCGACGGCGGAAAGAAATCGCGCCTGGCGAAAAAGATTCGGCCATGCGTCGGGCACTTGCGCTTTAAGCTGCCGCAAGCCGCCGCTGAGCGTCAGCTCCTCGAACGCAGCCGCGCCTTCGGCAAACAGAACCAATTGCAGCGAATCGTAGGGCCAGTCGGGAAGCGATACTTCGACCGGAATCATTCCCAGCTTGCGAACGGTTTCAAGCGCGGCGCGATCCACGTCGGTAGCCGGAGCCTCCTTCATCCAGGCGGGAAAATAGCCGACGCGCAAACCCTCGACGCCCGCGCCGGCATCGAAATCGAGCCGGCTGGGCACGCTCGAAACGTCGCCCACGTCGGGGCCGGAAATGGCCTGCAACACTAGCATCGCGTCCTCGACTCCGCGCGTCATCGGGCCGAGCTTGTCGAGCGACCAGCACAGCGTCATTGCGCCTGTGCGCGGCACGCGGCCATAGGTGGGCCGCAATCCGGTGACGCCGCAACGCATCGATGGGGCCACGATACTGCCGCCGGTCTCACTACCGATCGCGAATCCGACCAGTCCGGCGGCGGTGGATGAGCCTGGGCCGGCGCTCGACCCAGAGGCGCCTTCCTCGAGCAGCCACGGATTCATGGTCTGGCCGCCGAACCAGATATCATTCAGCGCCAGCGCGCCTAAACTCAGCTTGGCGACCAGCACCGCGCCCGCTTCATTAAGCCGCTTCACTACGGCGGCGTCCTCTTTGGGCACGCGATCCTTATACGGCTCCGCGCCATAGGTAGTCGCGATTCCGGCGGTGTCGAGCAGATCCTTAGCGCCCCAGGGAATCCCGTGCAGAGGTCCGCGATACTTGCCCGCGGCGATTTCTTCATCGGCTTTTTTTGCTTGCGCCAGCGCGTGGTCGCGGGGCAGAGTGATGACGCAGCGCAATTTTGGATTGAAGCGGTCGAGCCGGTCCAGATAAATGCGCGTCAGCCGGTCTGAGGTGAGCTTGCGCTCCTCGATCCATCGCGAAAGCTGCGTCAACGGGGCGAACGCGATGTCCTGGTCGTTCCCAGGCAACGGCTTCGATTCGGTTTTGCTGCGAAGGAACCGGTCCTGATCCGGACCCGCTTTCGTGCCTGGCAGAACAGGATCGACTCGGGACCACGGCGCGACGGTCGATTCAATCGGCACCTTGCGCGGTCCAGTGCGCATTTCATAGAGAGGCGCGATGGCGCTGCGCCAGTTTCCCGCCGCCTGGGTCCGCTCCGCCGCGGTTAATTCGAACTGGACCAATTTTTCGGCTTCGCTGAACGTGTTCGACGAAACCTCTGGGCCGACGGAGGGCGCAGTGCCAAACGCCGGAGGCGCGCCAGGCGGAAGCTCGCCCGAGGCTGGCGGTTTCCTGGTGCACGCGGCGGTTACACCGATCAGACCGAACGAAGTGTTGAGGAATTTCCGGCGCGATTTAGACATCACATCCCCGAAGCGCTGCGAATGAAGTTCGAAATGTTGCCGTGAAGCTCCTGTAAATCCGCTTCGCGCAAATACATCATGTGACCGGCATTGTAGTATTCCATTTGAATATTGGCGCGCAGCTTATCGGGCAGCGCAAGATGGTCCATGGTGTACTCCGCGCCGAAGAAAGGCGTAGCGAAATCATAAAAGCCATTTTCCACCTGGACCTTCAGATGCGGATTGCTGATCATGGCGTGGGTGAGATCCTCCTCCACGTTGGGAGAAACGGGGAAACCCGCGTCGTCGCCTTCGCGCTTCCATTTCCACGCGCCGCCGGCCGCGGAGTTCAAGAGCTTATAATCCTGATCCTGACCGTACTTCAGATCGTCGCGAATATAGCGGTTGAAAGACGATACGAAGGCTCCGAAAACGGAGGTTGCGAGAGGATCGTAGTCTGTCTGTTCACTCAGACGGTCGAAAGCGTATCCCGTGAAGCGCGCGTCGAGACGGCCGGTGACCAGGCCGCTCGATCTCTGTAGCTCCGCCATGAACTGAAACGCATTCACGCGCAGGTCGGCTTTCGATAGATAATCCTCACTCAAGCCGGTGAAGCGCACTAGCTTTTGGAGCACGCGTGTCTTCTCCGCCGCATCCAGCTTGGAGCCTTTTATCAGCGCCGCGGCGTACTCACCAGAAGCGAACTGGCGCGCTTCTTTCAGAAAAGCGCCTAGATCGGCCGGCCGGTCCTTGATCAACTTGTGATACCAGGCTACCGCCGCGTAACTGGGCAGGTAGATGATATAGGGCAAGTCATCGCCCGTTCCGAACGCGAGCGTACGCATGTCGAGCACGGTCGAAATCATGACCACGCCGTTGAAATCCATGCCTTCCGATTGCAGGTGGTTCACCAGCGCCGCGTTGCGGAAAGTGCCATAGCTCTCTCCGATCAGAAATTTAGGCGAATTCCAGCGATTGTTGCGGCTGACGTAGCTGGTGATGAATTGCGCCAGCGATTTGACGTCCCCGTCCACTCCCCAAAACTGCTTGTCTTCGCCCTTGCCGACGGCGCGGCTGAACCCGGTGCCCACCGGATCGATGAACACTTCATCGGCCACGTTCAGCAGGCAGCCGCTGCTGTTATCGACCACCTTATAAGGAGGGGGCGGCGTCGGACCAGCGTCCAGCGTAATGACGCGCTTCGGTCCGAAGGCGCCCATGTGCTGGGGCGCGGACGATCCGCCAGGACCGCCGTTATAGATGAAGGCCAGCGGCCGCGCGGGGGCGGCGGGACCTGACCGGGTATAAGCCGTGTAAAAAATGCTGGCTGTCGTTTCGTCTTTTTCGTTCTTCAACAGAATGGTTCCCGCCGTGGCCGTGTAGGCGATGCTTTGACCGCTGATCTGGATGGTGTGTTCTGTGATCGAGGATTTCTCGGGTGGAATAGCCTTGTCGGCTTCGGATTTAGTGTTGGCATCAGGCTTCGGCTGCGCAAGCAGTCCGAGCGCCAGGACAGCCGCGAGAGCGGGCAGCGATAATTTAGTCATCAGTAGAGATTATTTTAGCTGAGCATCACTGCTGCACAGTAAGCTTCACTCCCGCCGGCGATTGCACTCCGCCCACCGTAGCTACAATCGGATAGTCGCCATTGGCCAAATTCGATGGTACTTGTATCACACTCTGATACAATCCGGCGGCGCCTGGAGACAGGGCGGTTGCCAAAACCGTCGCCTTCACGCCTCCCACCGTTACGACCACTCCATTGACGCTGAATGTTTGCGGTGGAACGACCTGGCCCGGAGGAGCTGCTGGAGTGGTGGGGCCAAATCCGGTTCCCCATAAAATGATCGTCTCTCCCGGCTTGGCGGGCGTAGTGGGCACCGAAAACGTCCCGTTTTGCACCACCCAGTTATAGCTAAGATCGGTAGCTACAACCTGACTACCCGGCCATTCGAAAAATGCCGGCTGAACGGCCACGTCCGTCACGACGTAGGGCAAGCTCGACCCCGTCTGAGTCGTGACCGTAACCTCGGTGGGACCCGCCGAAAGGCTCGGCACCAGAATATTAATCTGCCCCGGAGTCACCGCCTCGATATAGGCCGGTGTTCCCCCCATACTGACACTCAGGCCCGAGAGACTGGTAGGTAGCTGATTGTTGATGACGGAGTTGCCCCAAGTGACAAGCGTGCCCGCGGGTGCGAAATTCGATCCGTAAATCGAAACATAGGCGTTTGCCGAGACACCCGCCTGCCCGCCAGCACTATTCGATATGTTGGTAATGGAAGGTAACAACGGCGTGGCGCTCCCAGTCACTGCCGCCGCGCGCAGGTTATCAATGTAATACGTTCCGGGACTAGCCAGATACACATACAAGGTGTGAACGCTGGTCAAATCCGGCGCACCGCTATAACATGTAAGCTGCGATTGCTGGAGTGATACTGTCACAGTTGTTGTGCTGAACAATCCCATGGTTTGAAATGCCGCACTCTGGCACCAATCGAAATTCGATCCCGATTGAAACGCGAAAGCGGAGCTGCCTCCAGCCGAAGTAGTCTCGATATCCACCGCCAGTGATGACTGATGGGAAAGATCGATCGGGGCGGGGAAGGCAAGTCCGAACCATCCGCCGGCAATCACATTGATCTGTAGTGAGTAACTTCCGTCGGTGTGAAACGCCGAACTTTGCGAAACCGTGCCCGAAGCCGCACTCGATGGCAAGGCGCCCCACCCGTCGGTTCCCGATTCAAACGAATCGAGGATCGCCCAACCCGTTTGGACAGGATTCACGGTAACAAACAAATATCCGACATTGGACAACTGTTGGTTGGTATCGGCAACCGTGTAAGATCCAGTCACACTTCCTGTGAAGCCCGAGTTCGGTGTGAATTGAACTGTCTGCCCGACTACATTAAACTCACCTCCATTAACCGCAAAGGATGTTTGCTGACCGGGGGTATTGGGATCAAGATCGATGGTTGTCGGATCAATCTTCGCGCTCCCGAAAGCAACATCGTTGAACAGTACATCAAGGGTCGCGGATTGCCCGAACGGAGTCGTTGCCCACCGGTAGCCAGCGACGGGTGCGAACGTCTGCTCGGCATTCGCGGCCATGATTTGTGCGAAATCGCCCATAAACTGGAGCACCGGGCTGCCCTGTTCAAGGTCGAAGGAGCTAGCCGATTCCGCCGCCGAAGCCGGGGGCGTGCCAGGCAGAATATCCCAGAACATAGCGCCGCTTCCTCCTCCAGTGAAAATCAGGTTGGTCCAATCGTTGTAGACTTCCTCTTTCGCATTGCCGGAGAGCAGGCCGAACTCTCCCATGTAAAGAGGCTTGCCGAGCGTGTTCGCTTCTGCTACATGATCGTTGATATAGGTCTCCGACCAAGCTATACTCTGGCCCCACGTATCCGGATAGAGATGAAAGCCAACTAAGTCAATACTGGCGACCTGCGAGAAACCCATGCTATCGACGCCACTGCCACAGTCATCGATATACTCTGTCGAAGAAGGATCGCAGAAATAGCCTTCGTCACCCACCGCTACCAGGTGATTCGGGTCGACACTCTTCACATATAGGGACGTGTCGCTGATCCAGCTAATAATAGTCTGATTGGTGCAAGTGCCCGAAGTCGGCAGTCCACTTCCGCCACACTCCGGCTCATTCGCCAGCTCCCATGCCATGATCGTCGGGTCATCCTTATAAGCTATGCCGGAAATTGTATTTACGTGATTCAACAGATGGCTGATCCAGGCCTTGTACCAGGTCCGGATTGTAGGATCAGTATAAAACTGATCGTGATACTTACCTCCCAGCCAGTCGACATAGATGTCCATGCCACCAAAGTCAGGCCAGTTATTAGTAAAGGGGATGATGAGTTTGATCCCCAGTTGGCCGGCCCGATAGACTGCATAATCCACGTTAGCTAAGCCACTGCCAGTGTCGTTGTAAACCGGCTGGCCGGTAGTTGTGTTGAAGTATTGAAAATAAGTGCCAGCCGGACTGACGGCGTCGTAAAATGCCCACATCCGGACTACCTTCAAATTGCTGCTGGCTACGGCGCTCAGAACCTGATCCACTGTCGATTGCGGCGAATACATCAAAGGATAGGAATTGGTTCCTCCAAAGCGGAACAGCGACCCGTTCAGCGTCAGCGTCCCACCCGATCGCTGCACGAATTCCTGGCCCCACGCCAGCGAAGCCAGGAGCAGCCCGGCCGCGAAACGAGAGATCGTAGACATAATGGCTACGATTCTACTACCACGCCCGCGAGTTTTCAAAAAGAATTCCTAACCGTGGAACCTTTTCCTCGTCTGATCGTTATCCTTCTATTGAGGTGATCATGAAGCAATGGCAAATCGCATTCCGAGCGCTACTCCGCCGGCCCGGCTACAGCGTGACCGCGATCCTGATGCTGGTTCTCGGGATCGCCTCGACCACTACTCTCTTCTCTGTCGTCGATACCGTTCTTCTCAAACCTCTTCCCTATCCCAACCCGGACCGCTTAGTGACCGTGCTCGAAGCCAGCCCTTCCAAGGATAAGAAGGAAAGCCTGATCGCCCCCGGCAGACTCGAGGATTGGACCCGGATGAGCCAGACCTTCGAATCGATCGCCGGCAGCTACGCCGAAAATGTCACCGACACCAGCGGCACGGAGCCGGAGCGTCTGGCCGGCAGGCGCGTTTCCCCACGCTTCTTCGCCGTTTATAGCGCCACGCCTCTGCTCGGGCGGACCTTCGATAAAGAAGAGGAGATTGACGGCGGGCCCACCTCGGCCGTAATCAGCTACACGCTGTGGACGCGGCGCTATGGACAGAATCCCGGCGTCCTCGGCCAGCGTCTGGTGCTCGCCGGAAAGGGATATTCAATCGTCGGCGTGATGCCGAAGAGTTTCGCCGCGCCCTCCATCGATCTGTGGATTCCCGCCCAGTTTGGTGCATTTCTAATGCGCGTCCGCGAAGCCCGATTTTTAAGCGGCATTGGACGGATGAAGCCCGGCGTAACCATCCAGCAGGCGCAGGCGGACCTTGCCCGCGTCCAGCAGCAGTTGGGGCAGCAGTATCCGCAAACCGACCAAGGCTGGTCGGCGATCGCCGGGGATTTGAAGGAGCAGCGTGTCGGCGATTATCGCCGCACCCTATTAGTCGTATTTGCCGCGGTCGCTTTGCTGCTGCTGATCGCGGTGGCCAATATCTCCGGACTCACGCTCGCCCAGCTTCATCAGCGGGAGCGCGAAATGGCGATTCGCAGCTCCGTGGGCGCGTCGCGCGGCCAGGTGATCGCCACCGTGATGCGCGAAATGTTGCTCATCGCCGCGGCGGGAGCTGCGCTCGGTGGGATCATGGCCACTCTGCTTATCAACCTGATGGCGAAAACATTTGTCGATCTGCCGCGCATGGCCGAACTTCAGTTCGACTGGCGCGCGCTCGCCTTCGTGGCTGCCGTCAGCGTGGCTGCGAGCATCGTCTTTGGAGCCGTTCCAGCGATTCAATCCACGCGCACCGATCTTGCGCCGCTGCTGGCCGAATCCTCGCGTAGCGTTTCCGGCGGCCGCCGCCAGTTGCAGCGTGGATTGGTGGTCGCGCAGTTCGCCTTCACCGTGATGCTGCTCGCCAGCTCTGGCCTGCTCCTGCGCAGCTATTACAATTTGAGCCACGTCGATTCCGGATTCGACACCGCCAACGCCATCACCTTCCACGTCGGCGCGGGATGGGATGAGAACCGCTCCCGCATCGGCCGGATGCAGCTTCAGATTCTCTCCGCCTTCGAACGATTTCCCGGCGTCGAAGCCGCCGGCATGACGAACTTTCTGCCCGCCACCGGGGCCACTCTCAACTATCAGATCGTACTCGAAGGCCTCGCCCAAACCGAAGAGCACGGCACTTACACCGTGGGGGAGCGCACCATCGACGCTGGTTATCTCAAAGCCCTCAAGATCCCGCTTCTCGCCGGCACTTGGTGCCCCGTCGCGGAGCCGCTCGATGAAAGCAAACCCGCTCCTGCCAAAGCCATGGTGAACCGCAGATTCGTCGAGCTCTACGGCAAAGGACAAAACGTGATCGGCCGGCATTTCCGGTTTGCACAGAATCCAGGCACCCAGACGCCGGATGAAATCGTCGGTGTCGTGGGGGACGCGCGCGAAGATGGCCTCGCGGCCTCGCCCACGCCTTATCTCTACACCTGCCTGGCCGCCGGCTCCTGGCCGGACCCGGAGTATGTCGTTCGAACCAAGGGCGACCCGCGCGCCATGATGCAGCAGGTGCGCCAGATCGTCCATGGGATCGAGCCCAACCGTGCCGTGTTCGGAGTAAAGCTGCTCGATACTATCGTCGAGGAAGCGCTGGAGCAGCCGCGCCTAAACACGCGTTTCATCGCCCTGTTCGCGGTGGTGGCGATGCTGCTCGCCTCCGTCGGATTGTACAGTCTCCTCTCGCTGGTGGTGACGGCCCGAACCCGCGAAATTGGCGTGCGGATCGCCCTCGGCGCAGGCCGCGCCCAAATCATGCGCCTGGTCCTGGCAGGCGCGGCGCAATTGCTAGCTGCCGGAATCGTTGCAGGCCTGGCGCTAACCTTCGGCGCGGAGCGTCTCATCAAATCCGTCCTGTTTGGCGTAAGCCCTCTCGACGCCTTGACGCTAACCGCCGCAGTCGCCGTCCTGGCCGCCGTATCCCTGCTCGCCGCCTTCATTCCCGCCCAAAGAGCAGCCTCAATCGATCCCCTGGATGCCATGCGAATCGAATAGCAAGCATTTATTTTATCTGCCCTCGCGAGTGGGAAAGGCCTTTATCGGAATTGTGGGGCAGGATGGTATCCTGCGCGCCGATTGCCAATCGGCGCTCTTGTTTTTTGAGGCCGCCAATCCTGGCGGCAGCCGTGTTTCAAGGCAGCTGATCAACGTGTGTGAAACAATACACTGAGGTCACGTATGCTTGACACCTTCTCGCAAGACCTCCGCTACGCCTTCCGAGCGCTCCGCTCCACACCCGCCTTCGCCGCCGTAGCGATTCTCTCCCTGGCCCTCGGCATCGGAGCCAACACCGCCATCTTCAGCCTCATCGATTCCCTGATGCTGAAGAACCTCCCCGTCAGCCATCCTGAACAGCTCCTCCAAGTGACCTTGGGCAAAGAGGATTACTACACCAACCCCATCTGGGAGCAGATCCGCGGCCACCAGGACGTCTTCTCGGCCCTCTTCGCCTACGGAGGCGTCCGCTTCAACCTGTCCTCCGGCGGCGAAGCCCGCTATGCCGAGGGCTATTACGTCTCCGGCCAATTCTTCGAAACCCTCGGCCTGCGCCCGCTTCTAGGCCGAACGTTAATCCCCGCCGACGATAAACGAGGCTGCCCCGCAACCGTCATCCTCAGCCACGCTTTCTGGCAAAAAGAATACGGAGCCCGCGCCGGCGTCATCGGCAAGACGCTCTCCCTCGACAACCACCCCTTCGAAATCGTGGGCGTCCTTGAGCCCGGCTTCACCGGCGTCGAAGTCGGCAGCGCCATGGAACTCTTCGTGCCGGTTTGCAGCGAAAAAATCGTGAACGGCGAAAACAGCAGCCTCGACGGCCGCACCTGGTATTGGCTAGGTATTATCGGCCGCCCCAAGCCAGGCGTTTCCCCCGCTCAGGCGACCGCGCGTCTCAAAACCCTGGCGCCCGAAATCTTCAAAGCCACGCTGCCCCCGGACAGGAAGCCCGATGAACAGACCGAATATCTAAGCAACACCTTTGAGACGCTTCCCGTCGCCAACGGCATTTCCGGTTTCCGTCAGAGCTATCAGCGCGCGCTATCGATTCTGATGGTCATCACCGGCCTCGTGCTGCTGATCGCCTGCGCCAACGTCGCCAATCTTCTGCTCGCCAGAAGCGCCGGCCGCCAGCGCGAAATCGCTATCCGCATGGCCCTCGGCCTCGGTCGCGGACGCCTCCTGCGCCAGTTGCTCACCGAAAGTCTGCTGCTCTCGCTCACCGGCGCGGCGCTCGGGATCCTCTTCGCGAATTGGGGCGCGCGCCTCCTCATCCGCTTCCTTTCGACCACCAACAACCAGGTCTTTCTCGATCTCACCATCGACCTTCGCGTGCTCGCCTTCACTGCCGGAGTCGCGATTCTTACCGGCCTGCTCTTCGGCCTTGCGCCCGCATGGCGAGGCGCCCGCGTCGATCCGCAATCCGCCATGAAAGCGAATGGGCGCGGCATAATCGAAGGTTCGAAATTCGGATTAGGCAAAGCTCTGGTCGTCGCGCAGGTGGCGCTCTGCCTCCTGCTGGTGGTCGGAGCAGGCTTGATGCTGACGACATTCTTTAAGCTCGAAACCATCGACGCCGGCTTTGAGCGCGACCACATCCTCCTCGCCAGCGTCGACCTGCGCAGCGGCCATTATCCCCCGGAGCGGGAAGGCGCGGTACTTCAGGAAATGCTCGGTCGTTTGCGCGCGCTTCCCGGAGTCCGCGCCGCATCTGCTTCCGCAATCACGCCGATCAGCGGTTGGCGCTGGAGCCAGGATTTGCAAATCGACGGCTACACCGCCAAATCGCGTGATGATACCAACGTCTATCTGAACCGTGTCAGCGATCGTTTTTTTGAAACGCTTGGAACTGGCTTGCTCGCGGGTCGCGATTTTAACTCCCACGATACGCTCCAGTCGCCCCAGGTCGCGATCGTCAATCAGACCATGGCAAAGAAATTCTTCGCCGGCCAAAATCCCATCGGCAGGCGTTATCGCATTCAGAATGGCAACAAGCTGAGCGCCACCATCGAAATCGTCGGCGTCGTCAAGGATGCGAAGTACCGGGAACTGCGCGATGAGATCCCCCCCACTGCCTACCTCCCAGCGATCCAGGGCCCCTTCCTGCAACTCCCCATGACTCTTGAACTGCGCGTCGCCGCCGGCCCGCCCACTGCCCTCATCCCGGGTGTAAAATCCGCCATCGCCGAAGTCAATCCCAGCGTCTCTCTCGAATTCACCACGCTCGCCACTCAAGTCGACGAATCCTTGATCCGGGAACGCCTGCTCGCCACTCTTTCCGGCTTCTTCGGAGCCCTGGCGCTGCTCCTGGCCACCATCGGCCTCTACGGCGTAATGTCCTACAACGTGGCCCGCAGACGCAATGAAATTGGCATCCGCATGGCGCTGGGCGCTGCGGAATCGGGCGTCTTGCGCATGATCCTGCGCGAAGTCGCGACCCTGGTGTTCCTAGGCTTGGCAATCGGCTTGGCCGTCGCTCTGGCCACCACCCGATTCGTCGCCAGCTTCCTCTACGGCCTCACGCCCAACGATCCGCGCATCCTTATATTGGCTGCCGCGATCCTGGCAACCGTCGCTGTGATCGCCGGTTATTTGCCGGCCCGGCGAGCCTCGCATCTTGACCCGATGACGGCACTTCGTGAAGAATAGAGCTACCTATGAACACCCGCCGCACCTTCCTTCAAACCAGCGCTGCCCTCCTTGGCGCCAACACCATCGCTTTGGAAGCCGCGCCCGCCCCCCCACAGACCGCTCCCAGCGACCGCGTCCGCTTCGGCATCATCGGCATCGGCATGCAAGGGTCCGGGCTGCTGAGCACCGCGACCTCTTTGCCCGGCGTCGAATGCGTGGCCGCAGCCGATCTCTATGACGGCCGCCACACATTGGCCCGGGAGATCACCGGCAACGCCAGCCTACCCGTGACCCGCCATTATCAGGAGCTGCTCGATCGCAAGGATATCGATTGCATCATCGCCGCCGTCCCCGATTTCTGGCACAAGCGGGTCGTCGTCGACGCCTGCAACGCCGGCAAGGATATCTATTGTGAAAAGCCCATGTCGCACACCGCCGAAGAAGGTTTCGACATGGTCGCCGCCGCCGAAAAGAATAAGCGTATCGTGCAGATCGGCTCCCAGCGCGTCAGCTCCATCGTCTACGCCAAAGCTCACGAAATGTATCACAGCGGAGCCATCGGCGATGTGTCGATGGTGGAGCTTACACTCGGCCGCAACAGCCCCACCGGCGCTTGGGAGTATCCTCCTCCGCTTGATCTTTCGACGCAGAATCTCGATTGGGACACCTGGATCACCGGCGCGCCGAAAATTCCATTCAATCCCGAGCGCTTCGCCCGTTGGCGCTGCTGGAAAGAGTACGGCACCGGGGTCGGCGGAGATTTAATGGTGCACCTGATCAGCGGAATGCTGTTCACGCTCGGCTGGAATGAGCCTCCGCGCTCGGCTTCCGCTCTCGGCGGCATCGTCCGCTGGAAAGACGGCCGCAATATGCCGGATCTGCACGCGGTGCTCTTCGATTACCACGGCGTTCCCGTTTACGTCCGTCTCGGCCTGGGCACGGAAACTCCGGAATTGGCCCGATTCATGGGTCCAAAAGGGTTTTTCGACGTCAGCGGATCGGAAATCCGCTTTCAGCCGCAGCGCGGCGTCGATACCAGTCCCAGTTATTACTCCGGTGGATTCCCACGCAAAATGCATGCCGAATATGTGAAGCAGTGGCACGCCGAGCACGACGCCTCCATGCCGCACGAAGCCATTATGGAGGAGACCGTTTTTCGGAGTACGGATTACGACGATCTGCCGCCTCATATGCTGAATTTCTTTCATTCCGTAAAGTCGCGTAAACCCTTGACAGAAGACGCGGTTTTTGGGAATCATGCTGCGATTGCTTGCCACATGGCCAACGAATCGTATTTCCGCAAAGGCCCCGTAAGGTGGGACGCAGGGGCGCGAACCATAAAAGGATGAGCGAGTTACGGTGGCATCCGCTGCTTGAACAGTGGGTGGTGGTGACGGCGCATCGGCAGGGGCGTCCACAGATGCCGGCGGACTGGTGTCCGTTTTGCGCGTTGCCGCCTTATGATGTTCATCTCTATCCCAATGATTTCCCGGCATTTGAGGGTGGATGCGACGTTGTTTTATATAGTCCGGATCACCACAAACTGCCGTCGGAATTGCCAGTGGAACAGTGGGAAAAGGTGATTGCGCTGTGGACCACGCGAACGGCGGAACTGCAAGCGAATCCACACGTTAAGCACATCATGATCTTTGAAAATGCCGGGGAAGCGGTGGGGGTGACCATGCCGCATCCGCATGGGCAGATTTACGCGTTTCCGTTTGTGCCGCCTCGCATTGAGAAGGAATTGGCGTCAGTGGCGAAATCGGAGGAATGCTTATACTGCCTTATTCTCGCAAAAGAGCGTGAAAATGACGCTCGAATGATTCTTAGAGGGGCATATTTTGACGCCTTCTCGCCATACTTCGCGCGGTTCCCTTATGAGACTTGTATTTACTCGCGGCGGCACATCCAGAGTCTGGTCGAATTTACGCCCGCGGAAATTGCCGATTTCGCTCTGGTTTTGAGCCAGATGCGAAAGAAGTACGATGCCCTGTTCGGGTTCCCGATGCCGTTGATGATGGTGCTGCATCAGAATGTGCATTTTTACGTAGAGTTTCTGCCATTACAGCGCACCGCGACAAAATTAAAATATCTGGCGGCGGTGGAATCGGCGGCTTGGACGTTTCTTGAAGACGTTGTTCCGGAGGACGCGGCGGCTCAATTGAGGAATTTATAGCCTTCGCGCTGCAACAGATCCCGGGCGGCGGTTTGAGCTTGGGGGGCTACATAAAAGAAGGCGCCGGTGCGCTCCGTCCTGAAAATGATGCCACCTGAATAGGTGTCGGGCTCGACCACATAGTCGAGCCCGGATTCGGTGAAGAGGGCTTCAATGGCGAGCGCCTCTTTCAGTTTCTTGGCGATATAGACCAGAACGAGTTCGACATCGTCGGGGAAAAATTCGGGCGGCTGGCGCATTTTATCCGCTGACGCGCGCGGTGAAGGCTTCGAGAACTTCGGGCGCCAGGTACCTGGCGTAAGATTCGCCCACGGTTTCCAGATTTTTCCAGGCGTTGGGATCTTTGAAGGCGGCGCGGGCGTCGTTGATGATGGGTTTCACGCGCAGCCAGAAAAGCAGCAATTCACGGGTGTTCTGGAAGAGCAACTCCTCATTCAAGACGCCGGCGGTGACGAAGCTGGAGACCATGTCCCAATAGGAAATCGATTGACGGAAGGATGCGTTGGCCTCAGTTCCGGGGCCGCAGAGTTTATTCATTTCGTCGATGTTTTTGGGCTTGAAGTTGGTGACGAACCAGGCTCGGGCGGCGCGGAGCTTTTCTTCTCGGCGCATGTCGTAGAGGCGCAGGATCAGATTGGCGTCGTCGTAGGTCGCTTTAGTCATATGGTCAGCTTAACAAGAAGTAGCCAGTAGCCAGTAGAGGTGAGAATTCTTGGGACGTTACGACACCACCAACTTATGCAACCTGCGCTTACTTCGGATGAATCGTTACATTGGCTGGCTTTGCGGATGGCGGCGGGGGTGGGGACGCGGCGGGCTGGACGGCTGGTCGAGATCTTCAGGACGCCGCAGGCGATTTTCCGGGCTTCGGCGTCTGAATTGGAAGCGGCGGGGTTGTCTCCGGCGGTGGCGCAGAGCGTCGCCAGTGGATGCGCGTTTGAGGAAGCGGTGGAGCAGCAGGAGAAAGTCGCGAAATTGGGGGTGGTGCTGGTGCCGATTACCGATTCGCGGTATCCGGCCCGGCTGCGGGAGATTTTCGATCCGCCTCCGTTGCTCTATGCGCGGGGAAGGGTGGAATTATTGGGCCACCTGATGCTGGGGGTAGTCGGGACCAGGCGGCCCACTGCTTACGGGATGCAAGTGGCGGAGAGGCTCTCTAAAGATCTGAGCGAGGCAGGGTTAACGATCGCGAGCGGGATGGCGCGAGGGATTGACACTGCGGCGCATCGGGCGGTTTTGGAATGCGAGGGGGACACGATTGCCGTGTTTGGGTGCGGCGTGGATGAAGTGTATCCTTCTGAAAACCGGAAGCTGGCGGAGAGGTTGAGCGAGAAGGGGTTGGTGATTTCGGAGTTTCCGATGGGGGCGCCTCCGTTTCCGCAAAATTTTCCAGTGCGGAACCGGATTATCAGCGGGATGAGCGCGGGAGTGCTGGTGGTGGAAGGGGGTGAGTATTCCGGGTCGACCATTACGGCGAAGCTGGCTTCGGAGCAGAATCGGGAGATGTTCGCGGTGCCGGGAAACGTGACCAGCAAGATGAGCTGGGGTCCAAATTTGTTGATCAAACAGGGGGCAAAACTCGTCCAGGAATGGAATGACGTCGTAATGGAGTTGAAGGCGGAGGATCGGAGGAAGCTGGTGGAGCAGTGTCGTAACCGGCTGATTCCAAGGGAGATGGATGGTGGTGAATCGAAAAGGGAAGGCCCGGCATCGGATTTAAGCAGCCACTCCAGTTTGATTTTGAGGGCGCTGAAGCATGATGGCCCGGTGGGGTTGGATGCTCTGATCGATGCGGTGGAAGGGTTGGATACACCGGATGTGATTGCGGCCCTGTTTGAGTTGGAATTGAGTGGGCTGGTCAGGCAGTTGCCGGGCAAGAGCTACATTAAGGTTTGGGCCGAGTGAAGCTGAGCGTGCGAAAGCCGGGACAGGCCGGACACGCCTCGGTGTCCACGCGGCGCAAAAGCGGCGCCTTGGGACAGAGTGGTCAGTCCCGGTTTTCGCGGATCGTGGTAAGATTTCGGTTGTTTCGTTCTCATATCCCAGAAAGTACAATTTATGGAAAAAAGTCTCGTCATCGTCGAATCGCCGGCGAAGGCGAAAACGATCGGTAAGTATCTCGGCAAGCAGTTCGTGGTGAAAGCCTCGCTCGGACATGTGAAGGATTTGCCGAAGAAGAATCTCTCAGTGGACGTCGATAACGACTTTAAGCCTATTTATGAAGTGATTGAAGGCAAGAAGAAGTTAATGGGGGAGCTGCGAACGGCTGCCAAAGGCGTCGATAATGTCTACCTGGCGGCCGATCCTGACCGCGAAGGGGAGGCTATTTGTTTTCATTTGCAGGAGGAATTGCAAAAGAAGGACGGGCCTAAGTTCTTCCGGGTGATGTTCAACGAAATCACCAAGAACGCGATTCAGAAGGCGTTCGAGAAGCCGCTATCGGTGAATCTGCATTTAGTGGACGCGCAACAGGCGCGGCGGATTCTGGACCGGTTAGTGGGCTACAAGATTTCGCCGCTGCTATGGGACAAAGTCCGGCGCGGGTTATCGGCGGGGCGGGTGCAGACGGTCGCTTTGCGGCTGATTGTCGACCGGGAGCGCGAGATTCGCGCGTTCCAAAAACGCGAGTATTGGACGATCGACGTCAATCTGGCGGCGAAGAAGCCTCCGCAGCTTTCGGCGCATTTGGCGAAGCGCGACGGGGAAAATGTCGAGATCGCGGATGAGGCTCAAGCGAAGGCCATTGTCGATACGCTGGAAGGCTCTCCTTATATTGTCAAGTCGGTGGTGAATAAGGAGAAGCGGCGGCATGCTGTGCCTCCCTTTATCACGTCGACGCTGCAACAGGAAGCGGCGCGGAAGCTGCGGTTCAGCGTGAAGCGCACGATGATGCTGGCGCAGAGGCTGTATGAAGGCGTGGAGCTAGGCACGGAAGAGGGCTCGGTTGGGTTGATCAGTTATATGCGTACTGATTCGGTGCGCGTATCCAATGAAGCGGTCGACGAAGTGCGGGCCATGATCGCGGAGCGCTATGGCGCGGATTACCGGCCGGAGAAGCCGAATTTCTATAAAGGCAAGAAAGACGCGCAGGATGCGCATGAAGCGGTGCGTCCCACGTCATCGATGAGGACTCCGGAAAGCTTGGCGGGCTTCCTGGATGAAGACTTACTGAAGCTTTACAAGCTGATCTGGATGCGGTTTGTGGCATCGCAGATGACTCCGGCGGTGTTCGATCAGACGACCATCGACGTGGAGGCGAAGGGTAAGGACAGTGCGGTTTACTTGTTCCGCGCGACAGGCAGCGTGGAGAAGTTCAAAGGCTTCCTGACGGTGTATGAAGAAGGAAAAGACGCCAAGGACGACGAGGATGCGGAGCTGAAGCAGAAGCTTCCAGCGGTCGAGCCGGGCGAGATTCTCAAGTTCCGGTCGATTGACCCGGAGCAGCATTTTACGGAACCTCCGCCGCGATTTACGGAAGCGACGCTGGTGAAGGAACTGGAGTCCGATGGAGTGGGACGGCCGTCGACGTACGCGTCGATTTTGTCGACCATTCAGGAGCGGGAGTACGTTCGCAAAGAGGGCGGAAAGTTCGCTCCGACAGAGTTGGGCGAGGTGGTGACGGATCTGCTGCTTGAAAGCTTCAGCGATCTTTTCGATGTGAATTATACGGCTCGGCTGGAAGGGGAGTTGGACGCGATCGAAGAAGGCAAGATCGATTGGCGCACGTCGATGAGCGAGTTCTACGAAAGGTTCACGAAGGACCTGGATCACGCGGCGCTGCACATGACCGACATCAAAAGGATGGAGGAGCCGACCGATCAGATCTGCGAGAAGTGCGGCAAGCCGATGGTGATCAAGTGGGGGCGGCACGGGAAGTTCATCGCCTGCACGGGATATCCGGATTGCACGAATACGCGGGAGCTGCCGGCGGCTGAGACGGGAGACGTTTCAGAGCAGGACGAAGCGGAGATGTGCGATAACTGCGGGCGTCCGATGGTGCTGAAAAAGGGGCGTTTCGGGCAGTTTCTGGCATGCAGCGGGTATCCGGAGTGCAAGACGACGAAGCAGCTAGGTGCGGCGCAGCAGCAGAAAGACGTTCCGCTGGAAGAAAAGTGTCCGAACTGCGGGAATCATTTGCTGAAGAAGTTTGGACGCTACGGTGAGTTCGTGGCTTGCAGCAACTATCCGACCTGCAAATTCGTCAAACAGAAGACGATCGGCGTGAAGTGTCCGAATTGCAGCGAGGGCGAGGTTGTCGAGCGGCGGTCGAAGCGCGGGAAAACGTTTTATGGGTGCAACCGGTACCCGGAATGCGATTTCGTAGCGTGGGGCAAGCCGATTCCGGAGAAATGCCCGCAGTGCGGCGGCAGTTACATGATCGAGAAATATCTGAAGGCGGGGGCGTTCGCGCAGTGTCCGAACGAGGAGTGTAAGTTCAAGAAGCCTCTTGAGGTGGCGGCACCGGTGGAGGCTGTCGTTTAAAGGATGTCGGCTAAGCTGGCCCGCATGCTGACGCATGGCGGTTCGGTGGGGGCGTGATTGGTGTGTCGGAGGGCGCTGTCGTTTTAAGGCATGCTTGCAACGGTGCGGAAGGCGGACCGCTCCCGATGGTCGCGGCTCTGTCGGAAGGGATCAATGCGTGGTGAACACGCCCGCATGCTTACGCATGGCGGTTTGGAGAGTGGAGGCGTGATGATGGTGGGTCGGAGATTTGTTTCTAATGGCGGGTGAAAAAACGCGGGCGGATTATGGGTTGGATGCGCCGCTGCTGGTGAAGCGCATGTTTACGCGGGCGGGGTGGACGATCGCGATTGGCGTAGCTGTCTTTCTGATCAATCGGGCGCAATATCCGGGGCCGGCGGGGACGCTGCTGGCGGTATTTGGCGGGATTGGGTTGATTTTCGCGGCGATCGGCGGGTACATGATGTGGTCGAGCCGCACGGGGAAACTGGCGCTGCGCGACACGCTGCTTGATTCACTGCGACTGACGGGCGAGGAAAAGGTTCTCGACGCAGGGTGTGGGCTGGGGCTGATGGCGATTGGCGCGGCGAAGCGGCTGAAGACGGGCAAGGTCACGGGGATCGACGAGTGGGATCCGACGGTGCTTTCGGGCAATTCGTCCGATGCGGCGAAGGCGAACGCGAAGCTGGAAGGGGTCGGGGACAAAGTGCGGTTTGAGACGGGCGATCTGCGCAAGCTGGTGTACCCGGAGAAGAGCTACGACGTGGTGGTATCGGCGGTGGCGATCCATAATCTGGGGGGCCGCGAGGATCGGGACAAAGCGGTGCGCGAGATGTGGAGGGTCCTGAAGCCGGGCGGGCGGTTGCTGATCCTGGATGTTTTTCACGTGGGTGAGTATGCATCGGTATTACGCGAGACGGGGGCGGAGGACGTGACGATCGAGTCGCACGGATTCCTGTGGTGCCTGCCGACGAAGAGCGTGAGGGCGGCGAAAAAATAGATGCGGTGTTTGATAAGCCTGCTGCTGGCGGCGGAGTGGATGTCGGGGCAGGACCGGGCGGTGCCGCTGTTCACGATCGAGAAGAGTTCGAACGCGAACCGGGTGCAGTATGAGGCTCGGGTGATGGCGGATGGGCATATCGATCCGAATCAGCCGGTGGTGGCGTATTGGATCATGGCGGCGGAGAATGGGCGGCGGCAGGAGCTGAACATTCTGGAGCGGGCCAAGGCGTACGGGTTCACGCTGCATCGGGATGGGGTGGATTCGTACCGGTTGTGGGTGGTGAGCCATCGGGAGAAAGAGATCCACGTATATAGAGATGGCGCGATGGTGCGGGCAGAGGCGATGATCGGCGGGAAGGTGTCGTTGGTGGAGAAGATTTACATCCAGATGCACAAGTCGTTTATGCTGAGTCTGCCGGATTTTGGGGAGATGTTCGGGTTCGATAAAGAGACGGGTGAGAAGCGGGTGGAGAAGGTGACTCGGACGGAGGAGTGATAGGGTGGGGATATGACGTATCGGGTTGCGTTATTGAAGTCCGAGGAAGGGTTCAGTGTATCGGTGCCGGGGCTGCCGGGGTGCTTATCGCAGGGGGGGACGGAGGAAGAGGCTCTGGAGAATATTCGGTCGGCGATCCAGGAGTACTTGGAGGTCCGGGATGAAATCTTATCGGAGCCGGGTGTGCAACTGGCGGAGGTAACGATTTGAAGTGGGTACGCTGGCTGGCGTTCCACATCTGAAGGCGGTCCGCGCCCTCGAAAAGGCCGGATTTCGCGTCTTTCGCCAAAGCAAACATAGGGAGGGCGGAGTAAGCACATGGCGGCAGGTAAGGGATTGGTGAGCAAAGCGAGTGCCCATTCGGTGGAGGAAACGATCGATCGCCTGGAAGGGGTGCTGCGCGAGAAAAATGTTCGGGTTTTCGCGCGAATCGATCAGCGAGCTGAAGCAGAAAAAGTCGGCATGCAGATGCGGGCGATGGAGTTGTTGATTTTCGGGAATCCCAAGGCCGGCACGCCGCTGATGATCGCGGAGCCGACGATCGGGATCGACCTTCCGCTGAAAGCTTTAGCATGGGAGGACGGCGAGGGGAAGGTCTGGCTCAGCTTTAATGCGCCGGGGTATCTTGAGGAGCGTTTCTCGATCGGCGAGGAGCTTATGAAGAACATCAGCGGGATTGGCGGGTTGATCGAACTGGCGCTGCGGTAGGATTAGCCGAGCAGGAAGCGGGCGATTTGGGCGGGCTTGGGCGATTCCATGACGCAGGTGCGGTGGCCTTCGCGGGCTTCCACGCGAACGGAGCCGGAGTTTTCGCTGACGCGATAGGCTTGTTTGGCGCCGTGATGCGCGGTCAGGGAATCGAGAGGCCAATCGGAATCGGCGATCATATGAATCGCGCCGGTTTGGCCGATAAGGATCGTCATATTGGAGCAGGATCCGGCCGATTCGGCGGCGTCGAGGATATTTAGCGCTTGCTCTGCGAACCTGCTCACAGAGTGCTTATCGGGGCGCGCAACCCTAATAATAGGTGCGTCCGAGCCATTCGGCGACCAAGGCGGGCTTGTCGCGGCCTTCGACTTCTACGGTGGAGAGCCAGGTGAGTTCGACCCCTCCTTCGACATCCTTGATGGATTGGAGGGTGAATCGTCCACGGATGCGGGCGCCCGCGGGGACTGCGCCGGTGAACCGCAGACGGTTGAAGCCGTAGTTGACTCGCATTTTATAGTCGCCGGTGATCTGGATGGCTTCGTTGATGAGCTGCGACAGGAGAGAGACGGTTAGAAATCCGTGGGCGATGGTCGTTCCGTAGGGAGATTCGCGGGCGGCGCGGCCTTGATCGAGGTGAATCCACTGATGGTCGCCGGTGACGGCGGCGAACTGGTCGATTTGCTGTTGGGTGACCTGGCGCCAATCGCTGACGCCGAGTTCCTGGCCGATGCTATTGCGTAAGTCGTCGAGTGTCATTTGCCGTCGACCGAGAATACTAAGAGCACGTTTCCGGAGGCGCCTCCCCATTGGCCGTAGCCGGAAGGGGTGAACACCATTCCGTTGGCGACTACTGGGCCGGGGGCGTCGAAGGAGCCTCCTTTGGCGGTGACGCCGTTGACGGTTTCGAAGGGGCGGGCAGCGTCGAAGTCCCAGACGATGGCGCCGGTTTTTGAATCGTAGGCGCGAAAATGCTGGTCCACACTACCGGCGAAAACGATGCCGGGGATGACGGAAATCGCCGCCGACATCATGGTTTGGCAGCCGGGAGTGCCTGGTTTACAGCCGGTATCGGGGGTGAGCGTGGTCCACAATTTTTCGCCGGTTTTCAGATCGACGGCGCTGACCAGGCCGGGGCCTTTAGGGCGGTCCGAAATCGCGGCGTAGGCGTTCTTATCGTCGGCGGCGTGGCCCCATTCGATGCCGCCGAGCGCTCCGCCGTTGCCGATGCGGGTCTGCCACACGACTTTTCCTTTGTTATCGGGATCGAAGGCCCACAGAATGCCGGACTTCTGCCCGACTACGATCAGATCCTTACCGCCGATGGAGCGGATCGCGGGCGAGGTGCCGAAGTCGTAATCGGGGCCTTTATTCTCCGGACAATTCGCTTTTCCAGAGGGACCGCAGGCCATGGTGAAATCGTCTTTTTCCAATACCTGGCTGGACCAGACGAGCTTGCCTGTTTCGAGATCGAAAGCGAGCAGGGCATCGCTGGTGTTGAAGTCGGCGTTGGTATAGGAATCGCCGGTGGCGGCGTAAACCAGTTTCCGCTTGGCATCGATGGTGGGCGAAGACCATACCGCGGCGCCGGCGGGTCCGTAAAGCTGGGTGCCGGTGCTGCTGGTCCGGTACGGTTTGGGCGCATCGAGCACGGTGAAGGATTTCCAGAGCACCTTGCCGGTTTCGCCATCGAGCGCGGCGACGCTGCCTCGGAACTTGCAACATTCATAGGCGGGCGACATGGCTGACGCTTCTTCAATCGAAGAGATGGGCACATACAAGCGGCCATCGTAGAATGTCGGACTCCCCACAATGCGCGCCACCGGATGATCGTCGAGCTTGACCTTCCAGAGAGGCGCGCCGGATTCGGCATCGACGGCGTAGGCGTTGGCTTTTATGTCTCCGAAATAGGCGATGAAATGGGCGCCGATTTTACCGATGCTGACGGCGTTGCGAATACTGACGCCGGCCTTATAGGTCCAATAAATGCAGCCAGTGGAGGCATCGAGCGAATAGACGTTTCCGCTCATGCTGCCGATAAAGACTCGTCCACCGACGACGGTGGGCTGGGATTGCACGGAGGTGTCGCCAGGGAATCCGAAGGTCCATTTCAATTTGAGCTTCGGCACATCGGCGGCGGCCAGTCCGGGATTGGGTTGATAGCGGGAATTGCCGATGTCCTGTCCCCAGCCGTTCCAATCGGTGGCGGCGATAGTCAACGGTTTGGGCACGGCCGGGCATTGGCTGGCTGGAAGCACGGTGGTGGAGGTCTCAGTGGCTTTCGCGAAATCTTTTGCCGTGATGAAGCGCGCGATGGCGCGGCCTTCTTCTTCGCTGAGCCCCTTCGCCTGCGGCATCATCGCGCCTTCGAACATGGCTTTGAACACCGTCTCCGGCGTTTTCGAGGCCAGTTCGGCGCGCGAAGGCATGTGGACCTGCGCTTGTCCGTCGTGACAGACGCCGCAGCGGGATTTGTAGAGCGCGGCGCCATCCGGCGCGGCGGCGAAACCTAAAGAAGAAGCAAACAGGGCGATCGGGATTAGGCGACAGAGCATGATCTGGGGGCTAATGTAACACAGAGGCTACCCGCTCCTTTCTATACGGTACGAGAAAAGCTATGCTTTGTGGGAGAGATCATGCCGGACACGCCTAAGTTCGTACACTTTCACTGCCCAGGCTGTGGGGGCGAAATGGATTTCGATCCACAGACGGGCATGATGAAATGCCTGAGCTGTGGGAACACAGTGGCTGTTCCCGAGGCGGGTACGGCCGTTGTGGCGCATGCTCTGGAAGACGCGCTGAAGCATGTGACACCGCTGAGCGGGGCTGCTCTCGAAGTCAATTGCGACGGTTGCGGGAGCGTAGTGGTGTTCGAGCCGCCGGAGGTTGCGGGAGCTTGTTCTTTTTGCGGAGCGATGATCGTGGCGCAGCCGAAAGCAGCCGATCCGATGATCGCGCCCGATGCGGTGCTGCCGTTGAAGGTGACCAAGGAGGCGGCGCAGAAGGAGGTGCGGGAGTGGATTTCGAGCCGCTGGTTCGCTCCGAGCGCACTTCAGAAAATGGCGCAGCAGGAGGGGATCGCCGGCGTCTATCTTCCGTTCTGGACCTACGCAGCCGATACGGCGAGCGAGTATTCGGGCGCACGCGGCGTGCATTACTGGGAAACCGAATACTTTACGACGACCGATACCAACGGGAACCAGGTGCAGGAGTCGCGGCAGGTGATGCGGACGGCTTGGTCGCCCGCGTCGGGACGGGTTTCGCGGAATTTCGATGACGTGCTGGTTCCGGCGACGAAGGCGGTGAATGAGGCGCGATTGAACGCTCTGGAGCCGTGGGATCTTCCTTCGCTCTGTGCTTATGAGCCGGAATATCTGGCGGGCTTCAAGGCGCAGCGCTATCAGGTCGATCTGCCGGAGGGGTTCGAGAAAGCGAAGCTGGTGATGGAGCGCGTGATCGCGAAAGACGTGCGAGCGGACATTGGCGGCGATGAGCAGCAAATCGACCGGGTGCAGACGGCGACGTCCAATGAAACGTTCCGGCACCTGCTGCTGCCGGTGTGGATTGGCGCGTATCGTTTTCAAGGAAAGGTTTTTCAAGTGGTGGTGAATGCGCGCACGGGTGAGGTGCAAGGGGAGCGTCCGTACAGCGCGATGAAGATCACGCTGCTGGTGCTGGCGATTCTGATTGTGCTGCTGTTGCTTTACGTGGTCGCGCAGCGATGAACATCGTGCTCAGTCAGGCCGCTTTGATTTTGTGCGCGATTTCCGTATTTTCACAGGCTCCGGATGCACCGGCGACGTTTAGCTCCAAAGTGAATTTGGTCATGGTTCCGGTGGTGGTGCGGGATCGCGATGGCCGTTCGATCGGGAGTCTTAAGAAAGAAGATTTTCAGCTTTTCGATAAAGGAAAGCCGCAGGTTATTTCGGAATTCGTCATCGAAAAAGGCGAAAAGACGGAGGGCATCGCGGAGACGGCGCCCGGTATGAAGAAGGCCACTGCCAGCGCGCCACCAGCGAGCCGGTTCGTCGCCTATTTGTTCGACGACCTTCATATTGGCTTTGCCGATCTGGTGCGGACACGGGCAGCGGCGGTGCAGCATTTAGAGGAGTCGCTCAAGCCGGGCGACCGGGTAGCGATTTATACGACGTCGGGACAAAATACGCTCGACTTCACCGACGATCGGGAGAAGCTGCTGGCGGTGATGAATCATCTGACGCCGCGAGCGAGGGCGACGCATACCGCGGGCGACTGCCCGGACGTCAGCGAGTACGTGGCGGATGCGATCATCAACCTTCCCGACGCGACGGCGATGCAAATGGCGGTTGCCGACGCGGCTGCGTGTTTAAAATCAGGATCGACAAGAATGCAATTAGAAGCGGAGGTGCGCGCGGCAGCCAGACGCGTGCTGACCATGTCCGATGCGGACGCGCAAGTTTCCATTGGCGCTCTGAGGAACGCGGTGCAGAGAATATCGACGGTGCCGGGACAGCGGACCATCGTGCTGGTATCGCCGGGATTTCTGGTGACGGCCGCTTACCGGCCGGAGGAAGCGGAGGCGATCGACCGGGCGATCCGGGCGCACGTAACGGTCAGCACTCTCGACGCGCGCGGGCTCTACACGGTGACGCCGGGCGGCGATCCGAGCAAGAGCTCAGGTGGAAGTTCGGCGACCGCCAGGATCCGGTTTCAGACCGAGGCGGCGCAGGCGCAAGGGGATCTACTGGGGGAGCTGGCGGATGGGACGGGCGGGACATTATTTCACAACAACGACAATCTGCTTGAAGGATTCCGGCGCACTAGCGCGTTTCCGGAGTTCGTGTACATGCTGGGATTCGCGCCGCAGGATATGAAGCTGGACGGAAGTTTTCACGCGTTGAAGGTGACGGCGAAGACGCAGCGCGATGTCACTTTGCAGACGCGCCGCGGCTATTTTGCGCCGAAGCATGCCGATGATCCGACGGAGGCGGCGAAGGAAAAGCTCGGCGTAGTCCTGTTTTCACGCGACGAAATGTCGGACATTCCGGTTAGCCTGGAAACGCAATTCGTCAAAGCGAGCGATAAGAGCGCGAAGCTGACCGTGGTGGCGCATATCGACATGAAGCCGGTCCATTTCGAGAAAGCTGACGGAATGAACCGGGCCCGGCTGAGCCTCGCCTCGGCCGTGTTCGATCGCAACGGAGTCCTGGTGAGCACGTTGCAGAAAGACTTCAATCTCAGTTTGACGGACGCCAGGTTGGAGGCGGCTCGCGTCGCGGGTGTCGCGCTTCCGTTAAGCTTCGATATTTCGCCGGGAAGTTATCTGGTCCGGCTGGTGGTGCGGGACGGGGACGGGCAGACAGCGTCGAGAAATGGAGTGGTCGAGATTCCGTAACTGCGACGGGAGTAGAATAGACCATGATTTATTCATGCACAAGGGCGGGGGTATTTTTGTGGTGCATGATTTCCTGTTTTGGCCAGGATTCCGATAAATCGCCTGAGATTACGACGCACGATGCGCCGGCTACGTTCAACACCAAGGTGAATCTGGTGAGTGTTCCGGTGGTGGTGCGCGACAAAACGGGCCATGCCATCGGCACCTTGAAGAAAGAGGATTTTCAGCTTTTCGATAAAGGAAAGCTGCAAGTCATTTCGAGATTCACGATCGAAAAAGCGGATGGGCGGCTGGTGCCGTTGGAAGTAACGGCGACGGATCCCGACTTGGAGAAGGACGCCGGGAAAACGAAGGAGGGTCCACCGCCGGCGAGCCGCTTTGTGGCTTATTTGTTCGACGATATGCACGGGAGCTTTGCCGATCTGGCGCAGGCCCGGGCGGCGGCGGTGAAGCATCTGGCAGAGTCCATGCTGCCGGCGGATCGGGCGGCGGTTTATACAACGTCCGGGCAAAACGCGCTCGATTTTACCGACGATCACGCCAAGCTGACGGAGACGATGAACCGGATCGTACCGCGGTCGCGCAGGGTTTCGGGTTCGAACAGTTGCCCGGATATCAGCGATTACATGGCGGATTTGATCGTGAACAAAAATGATCCGACGGCGTTGGGATTCGCGGCGCGGGAAGCGGTGGCATGCGGCGCCGGCGGCGGCGGAACCGCGGCGCAGCAGCTACAATCGGCGCAATCGATGGTGCAGGCGATGGCCAACCAGGTGACCAACATCGCCGATGCGGACGCGCAGATCACGCTGGCCGTGTTGAAGGCTTCCGTGCAGAGGCTGGCGGTGATGCCGGGGCAGCGCACCATCGTGCTGGTTTCGCCGGGCTTCCTCGTGACGATCAATCATCGCAGCGAGGAATCGGAGACGATCGACCGGGCGATTCGCGCCAACGTGACGATCAACACGCTGGACGCGCGCGGGCTCTACACCATCGTGCCGGGGGGCGACGCCAGCACCAACAACACGAGCACCGCGTCGGCGAGCACGAAGGCCCGCTATCAGGGCGAGGCTGCGCTTGCGCAGAGCGATATTCTGGCCGAGCTGGCGGATGGGACGGGCGGAGTATTTTTTCATAACAATAACGATTTACAGGAAGGGTTCCGGCGCGCGGGAGCGACTCCGGAATTTATGTATGTGCTGGCGTTTTCGCCGCAGAACCTGAAATTGGATGGCTCATTTCACTCCTTGAAAGTGACGCTGAGGAGTACAAAAGACGTGACGTTGACGGCGCGGCACGGCTATTATGCGCCCAGACGCTCCACGACTCCGGCGGAAGACGCGAAGGAAGAAATCCGGGTGGCGCTGTTTTCGCGCGAGGAAATGTCGGATATTCCGGTGGAATTGCACACGCAATTTTTCAAATCGACGGACCAGAATGCCAAGCTTTCCGTTCTGGCGCACGTGGACCTGAAACATCTCCACTTCAGGAAAGGGGATGGACGGAGCCGGGACACGCTGAGCATCGTTTCGGCGGTGTTCGATCGGAACGGGATTCTGGTGGGGGCGATTCAGAAAGAAATCGAGATGAAATTTCTGGACGCGACGTTCGAGACGAGGATCGGCGCCGGTGTGGGGCTGAAGACCAGCTTCGATGTCGCGCCGGGAAATTACGTAGTGAGGCTGGTGGTGCGGGATAGTGAAGGACAGGCCATGGCGGCGCGAAACGGCGTCGTCGACATTCCGTAGGGGGACCGAGCATGAAAGTTTTTGGCAGCTTCCTTTTTTTAATGACGTACGGCTTCGCACAACAGGCGAAACCGGAACCGGGCGATCCGAACGGCGTGATCCGGGTGGAAACGAATGTGGTGCTGGTCGATGCGGTGGTGACCGACAAAAAGGGCAACTATGTCCGCGACCTGAAGCAGAAGGATTTCAAGGTCTGGGAAGACAATAAAGAGCAGACCATCAAAAGTTTCAGCTTCGAAGCCGATCCCGCGTCGCCGTTGAATAACCAGCCGCGTTATCTGGTGCTGTTTTTCGACAATTCAACCATGAATTTTGGCGACCAGGCGTTTGCGCGCAAGGCGGCGACCAGTTTCATCGAGGCCAACGCGGGTCCGCGGCGGCTGATGGCGATTGTCAACTACGGCGGGTCGCTCGATGTCACGCAGAATTTTACCGACGATGTGGAGCGGCTGAAAGCGATCGTCGCCGGAACGAAGATTCCGGTGGGGCCTTCGCCGAACAGTCCCGCGACGGGTGCGCTGGGGCGCGCCGCTGGAAATTTCGGCGCGCGCAACATGATCATGGCGGTTCGCGATCTGGCGAAGAATCTGTCAGCCATCCCTGGCCGGAAGACGCTGGTGCTGCTGAGCGCCGGTTTCCGGGTGACTCCGTCTGAGATGTCTGATGTGACGGCGACCATCGATGTGTGCAACCACTCGAATGTCGCGATCTATCCGATTGATGTGCGCGGCCTGGTGGCGCCAACGATGATGAACCTGGTGCAGCCTTCGTCTCCTTTCAGAAATGTGCTTTATATTCCGCAGGGAC
>JBEKPC010000050.1:0-31928 GCA_049521155.1 Bryobacteraceae bacterium | reverse complement strand
AAAGCCGACACCTGACTGAGACGAAGGGCGCAAAGCATGGCGTCAACGCCGGCCAGGCTCATCGCGCCGTGTTGATAGTCGATCCCGACCCAGTCATATCCCGCGCGTCCGACGATTTCCGCCGTGGCCGCTGAGGCAATCGAACACCAGCCACCCCAAAGAGGCGCTTCTGAGTTCCACTTCTCCTCGAATGGCTTGTGATGCATCGCCCAATGTCTTTCTTGGTATTTATTGATCTTTCTTAGTGACGTAGGCGGATTTTCGTCGAAAATTTAGTAACCGCAGCTCAGGTCAACTGGAAACGCCAGTGGTTTGCCTTCGCGGTAGTTGTGAATATTTGCTGCGACCTGTCGGACAATTTCCGCGTCCGACGCGGTCGAGGCCATGTGAGGCGTCACGATGACGCCAGGGAGCGACCAGAGCGCGTCGTCGGGCGGCAACGGCTCTTGCGCGAACACATCAAGCAGCGCGCCTCGAAGATGACCGTTGCGCAGGGCCGCAACCAGATCCGAAGGGACGAGATGCTCGCCCCGGCCGCAGCCGTTTCTCCCACCGTACGCGCATCGCCGGCTTTATTTCCTTCGCTCTTGATCGAGCCTTCAGTCCGGTCAAGCTCTTCGCTAGCCCGTCCATCGAGCTGCGAAACGCGAGCCCGGAAATCCCGCGTCACCCCATTCGGCAGCGTCAGCGAATCGAAGCGCAGATAAAATTCTCCGCGTCCCTTCACCTTGCCTGGCCGCACCACGTTCGTAACCGTACCCATCACGTAACTGCCGGGAGGAATCACGATCCGCCCACCGGATAAAATCGGAAACACTGTTTCGAGATACACCCGATCACCCGCCGCCGCATGCTTGGTGCTGACGCTATTGATCAAGCTGAGAGGAATGTGCGTGCCCGTCTCCACCTGAAAGGTCTTCACCGTGGGAGCCGGCGCCAAGTCCTGCGCAAAAGCCCCCAGGCTCGCCATAAGCATAACCGGGATTACACGCATATATATCACTATAACATCGGAAGGTTATTGCAGCGGCAAGAATCTTCCTGGAGGACTCAAGATTCCGGTATATCCAATGCGGATTTCAGGGTTGGGAGGCGCATCGGGCGGTAGTTGCACGTTGATTTGGAAAAGCCCTGCGAACGTGGGCGTAACCCCCACGTATAGAATCTGTTGCGGGTTTACGGCGACCCCATTGATCAACATCGTGAAGCTGCTCAGCGGCGTAATCGTCGCCGCCTGCTCCGGAATTTGGTTGGGAATCGCCGCCGGAATCGTCGGGCCTAGGCCGGTGGCGTAAAATACCACAATTTCGCCCGGTTTGGCCGGCGATTCGGCGGTAATTAGCGTGTAATCAAGATGTTGCGCCAGAACCGTGGTCGCATCCGTTTGAAACAGGCTGGGAGCGGCGGTTTGAAGCATGATCGGGATGGCCGGACCGGCCAGGCTATCGACCACCAGTTGCAGCGTAACTGGTCCTGGAATCAATGACGTAGGAACCAATAGATTCACTTGCCCCGGCGAAACGTAGTAGATATCGGCGGGAATATTGTTGATCAGCACCCGCACTCCAGTTCCGCCCAAAACCGTCGGCAAGGTACCGTTTGAAATATCCGCTAAGGTCAGCGCCTGCGTGGTATAGGCGAGATTTTGGCCGTAAATCGTTAAAAAGGTGTTCGGCGCGTACAGCCCGGTAACACTGGCGGCGGAATTGGCGATGCTGGCGGCGGTGTAGTACGGACCGCTGTTATTCGTACCGGCCTGAAATGGCCCGAGCGCGAGGGCTGCCAGCAACAGGAGGGCAGCCATAATGCAGCCTTATTGTACCTTAAATGCACAAAAGCGCGTCTCTAAGAAACCTTAATCGAGCATAAAATGTCGATAATTTCGAAAACCGCGCGATTCTCGATTTTGGCCACATTGGCGCGATATTCGTCGAGCGAGCCAAGAAGGCGGCCCACCGCCTCCTTTATTCCACCGAAATTAGGAAGGACAAGTCCGGCGCCGTGCTCGAGTACCCAATCTGTGTTGTAGCGTTCCTGGACCAAGGTCCATAGATTGCGCTCAACGATGACGGGCAACTTCATAGCGACGGCTTCCGAGATGCTGCCTGGTCCCGGCTTGCCAATAAAGAAGTCCGAAAGGTGCATGTAATAAGGGATTTCGGTACTAAAGCCTTCGATAAAGCGTTTTGCGCGCGAGGGGCGCGCCCGCAGTTTTTCGGCCAGGGCGGTATTTTTCCCGCACACGAAAATCAACTGCGTATCATTGAGCGAACGATCGATTTCGAGCATCACTTTTGAGCCTTGGCCGCCGAATAATACCAAGCCGGTTGGTTTTTCGGGGTCGAGACCGAGGCTGGCCCGTCCGGCGGCTCGATCGGCGGTTACAGGTTGGTAAAAGCTGGGTCGAAGAATCATACCGGAAGTCCGGAAAATGCGATTCTCGGCGTGCCCCAAGGCGCGAGCCTGCTCGACGGCTCTGGTGGTGCCGCAGATGAAGAACTGCTCTTGCCGCTCCATCCAGAAGTGGGGCGGATAATCCGCAAAATCGGTCAGGATCGTTACGTAGGGAACTTTGGGCAGCGCAGCGCGTAATCCTTGGTAGATAGTGCGGTTAAAGTTCGGAACCAGCGAAACGACCATGTCCGGTTTAGACTCCAACCAGTAGCGCGAAAGGAGCTTCGTTGTAGATCCGTGGTACAAACGGATCACAGCGTGCATGAACATCAGACCTTGCCCGGACCCCAGCGTCAAGCCTTTCGCGAGCATCAGGTTATAGATATCCTCGAGGCGTATGCCGGTCACCTTACGAAAGATATCAAGCGAATGCAGGACTTCCTGCAAATTGATCAGGCGTACGTTCCAGGGCCTCTTTTGCTGCTCGATCACGGTTTTGAGCGCGGTAGCGGCGGCCCGATGGCCTCCGCCGGCGTCGAAATAGACGAAATCAATATTTGTCACTATTGTTTTATACCAGCGTCACGCCCCTGTTATGCCAGGGCACTAAAAAGGTAGCATGCAGACCTCGGTAATTCACTGGGTCGAATTAGGGGATCACCGGCTGATGAGGCAGGTGAACCGCTGGAGGCCACCACGCTGGCTCCGGTTATGGATGATCGCGGCGACTCGCTGCGGCGACGGATGGCTGTGGTACGGCATAGGAGCCCTGGTGGCGCTGTTCGGAGGACCGGAGCGATTTCTGGCGCTGCTCTCCACGGTAAGCGCGGTGGGGATCGGGATTGCACTGTTCCTGAAATTGAAGCGCTCCTTCGGGCGGAAACGGCCTTGCGCGCTGGAGCCGCATTGTTGGGCGACGCTGCTGCCTCCGGATCAGTTTTCATTCCCCTCGGGGCATACGATCACGGCGTTTGCTGTTGCTGTGTCTTTGGGATTGTTTTATCCGGCGATGCTGGCCGAGTTGCTGTTCTGCGCTTCGAGCGTGGCTTGTTCCAGGATCCTGCTGGGAATGCATTTCCTGAGCGATGTGGTTGCAGGCGCGCTGCTGGGGGCAGGGTTGGGGTATGTGTCTGTAGTGTTATGGCGGATGGCGGCTTAGAAAGGCCGGACCAGGGGGTCCGGCGCGGGCGAGGGCGCCCGCCCTACAAAGAAATCGCTTGCTGCGATAATTTGGTGGTTCGGTGGACACTCCGCTCTCTGCGCTCACGGCCCGGTAGATGGGGTCCAAACCGGGGACATAGGGGTTTTCGTCGCTATCGCTATCGCTGGCAGCGCATTGCGCCGCCCACAAACGCTAGTTTACGGTGATTGTGCCTAGGACTTGGCGGAGGACTTCGGCGAAGTTGGCTCCGCTTTCTGACCACAAGGTGCGGCGCTCGGGCTTCAGGATGCGGTCGATCTCCTCGACCAGGTGAAGCAGGCTGCGGATGTTGGATTGGCCGATGCGGAGGGCGCCTTCTACGCCGGGGGTGGGCAGGAAGCGGGCGTCGAGGCCGAATTCGACGCGGAGCTGGTCTCTAAGCTCGTTATCGAAATCGGGCCCGAAGCAGACCAGGGTCACGGATACCGGGGCGAGTTTCCACTCCGTGCCGTTGTAATCCCACAGATCCCAGGCGGCGTCGACTTCGCAGGCGCAATCGGCTTCGATGAATTCGCGGGCGGATTCGAGGATGTCTTTAGGGTCCGCGCCGGGGGCGAATTCGCGCTCGAACAGCAGAGGCTCAGAGTGTTCGAGGGCCTGGACGCGGATGAGTGGTCCTCGTTTGGCAAGCTTCGAATAAGGGAACAAGGCGAGCATGCGGCCGAAGTGGCGGAGCATGTTCGAGGAGTTGTAGCCGGGAATCCAGCAGGATAGATAGAGGCGGTCGGACACGGTTAAGGCCTTAATACGAGTGTAGCGCGATATAGGCGTAATCCTCGATGACAAGTGACGATATGCAGTTTACGATGTATTCTAGTGATCAGGAGCTTTAAGCATCGCGGACTGAAACGGCTTTATGAAGACGGGGATGGGAGGGGGATACGGTCGGATCTTGTGGAAACGGTCGAGCGAATTCTGATGGTGCTGGATGACGCGACTACGCCGCAGGCTCTGAATATTCCGCGGTATCGCCTGCACGCGCTCAAAGGCGATATGAAAGGCATGTGGTCCGTGACGGTGCGCTCGAACTGGCGTATCATTTTCCGTTTCGAAGGGACCAGCGCTTTTGACGTTGAGCTGATCGATTACCACTAGGAGACGAATTGCCATGCCGATGAAAAATCCTGTACACCCCGGTCAGATTGTCCGACACGATTGTCTTGAGCCGTTGGGATTGTCCGTTACCGAGGGGGCGAAGATTCTTGGCGTGAGCCGGCAGGCGCTGAACAATATTGTCAATTGTAAGTCGGGCATAAGTGCTGAGATGGCGATCCGATTGACCAAGGCGTTTGGCAGCACTGCGGACACGTGGGTCAGAATGCAGGGGGCTTACGATCTGGCGCAGGCGCTGAAGAATGAGAGCAAAATCAAGGTGCAGCGGCAGCGGGTACCGGCTGAATTGCGGGCGTCGTGACACGGGGTTGAATACGGGCGTCGACATAAGCGTCCTCCTGCCCGGAGATTGGGCAACGATAGGAATGAAAACGCCGCGGGCTGAGTGGATGGGGCGAAAATTGGGGACAGCCCGCTCTGTCCACGCGGCGTCGAAGGGGAGTGGCTTTCGCCTGGTCCTGCCCGCCTTGGGACAGAGTAGGCAGTCCCCAATTTTCGCGGGTTCTGCTGTTTTTCGAGGTTAAAGCTTTCGGCTCGCTAGAATCTCGTAGACGGGTTTGTTGTCGGCGAATACTTGCCATTCGACGACGCTGTTGGTGCGGAGGATTGCTTTCCAGGCGGCGGGGGTTCGCCATGGTTTGCCGTCTATTGTTCCACCTGCCTCGCCTGTGGCCAGTACGATGTCGCCGGAGGTCATCACATGATCGGCGCGGATCCAGTAGTCGGGGCACATCGCGAAATAGCCGCGCCAGCCGGCTTCCATGGATTTCGCGCCTTGGATGCGATTTCCCAGCGAGTCCACGAATGCATGATCCGGGGCCATGAGTGCCGCGAGGGCTGTCACGTCGTGGCTGTTGATGGCTTCCAGCCAGTCCTCAAAAATCATCGGTCGATCGCTTTCATGGCGGCGGGGGCGTAGCGGTCGCCGGCGATTTCTTCCTGTGGTACGGCGGCTTCCAGTTCGGACTGCTCCTGGGGAGTTAATTTGATCTCAACGGCAGCGGCATTTTCTTCCAGGTATTTCCGACGCTTGGTACCGGGGATCGGCACTACATCGGTGCCGTTGGCTAAGACCCACGCCAGGGCCATCTGGCCGGGGCTGACGCCTTTGCGGGTGGCGATGGCGCGGACTCGCTCCACCAGGAGCTGGTTCTTATCGAAGGCGCCGGCGGCGAATCGGGGGTAGCGGAGGGCGCGGAAGTCGGTGCTGGTGAGATCGTCCTTGCTGGTGATGGTTCCGGTGAGGAATCCGCGGCCGAGAGGGCTGTAGGGGACGAAGCCGATGCCAAGTTCGCGGACGGTGGGCAGGATCTCCGCTTCGGCGTGGCGCTCCCATAGAGAATATTCGGTCTGGAGGGCGGTGATGGGGTGGATTTTGTGGGCGCGGCGAATGGTGGAGGGAGACGCCTCCGACAGCCCCAGGTACTTCACTTTGCCAGCCTTCACTAGATCCGCCATGGCGCCGACGGTATCCTCAATCGGCGTTTCAGGGTCGACGCGGTGCTGGTAATAGAGGTCGATATGATCGACGCCAAGGCGCTGGAGGGACGCATCGCAGGCGGAGCGCACATATTCCGGCTTGCCGTTGATCGCCCAGAAAGCCGGGTCATCCTTCTTGCGCTGGTTGCCGAATTTCGTGGCCAGGAAGAACTGATCGCGCCGGCCGCGGATGGTTTTGCCAATTAATTCCTCGTTATCGCCGATGCCGTACATATCCGCAGTGTCGAGGAAATTCACGCCCAGGTCGAGGGCTCGGAGGATGGTGGCGGCGGATTCCTGATCGTTACGGTCGCCATAAAATTCGCTCATGCCCATGCACCCGAGGCCCATGCGGGAGACGATTGCGCCCTGCGAGCCCAGTTTCACCTTGTCGATAGCCATATGATGAAAGGGATGCTTACGGACCTGGTGCAGATTCGACGGTTGGGAGAAAAAAAGCGCGATGAGAATCTCCAGTTCCGGAAATATTTGAAAAATCACGACTGGGTGGAGAGGCAATTCCGGCACGCGGCGGAGGAGGTGCAGGACGCCATCGATTGCCGGACGTGCGGGGAGTGCTGCCGGGTGACGGAGGTGCAACTGGCCGAGCGGGACATCGAGCATCTGTCGAAGTTTCTGCGGATTAAGGAAGCCAAGTTCGTGGAACAGTACACCATGACGGGTGAGGATGAGGAGTTGATTCTGCGGCGCACGAAGGAGGCGGGGTGCGTGTTTCTGGTGGGGAATGAATGCTCGGTGTACGAGGCGCGGCCGGGGAATTGCGAGAGGTTTCCACACCTGCTGCGAGGGAGCGGATCCCTGGTCAGCCGGATGTGGCAATTTGTGAATCGGGCGACTTACTGTCCGATTGTCTACAACTGGATGGAAGCGGTGAAGGAATTGACCAAGTTCAAGAAGCCGGGGACCTGGTGAGGGTCCCCGAAACTGCGTAGTTTACTGCTTGGGAGGAGGAGGGCCGCCGTGGCCGCGGGGGCCGGGACCACCACCGCTGGTTAACATCTCGAGATGATCGCCGACCTGCGTTTTCTGATCCTCATTCAGAGTCGCGTAGATCTTTGCAGCCGCCGTGGATTGACTGGCCAGGATCTGTTGATGGATGGTGGCGATGCTGGCGCTGAGCTTGGTGATCTGATCGGTGGCGCCGGACTTAATCGCGGCGTGAAGCTGGGTGTTCAGGGTGTGCATCTGATCGCCGAGACCGGTGGTGGCAACGCGATGCTCCTGCAAGGCCGTGTGGACGGCGTTCTGCTGGGTTGAGTTCAGATTGAGGGTTTTGGTGAGACGAGTTTCCGTATCCGGACCACCGGGTCCGCCGAATGCGCCGCGCTGACCGAAGACGAGTCCAGTGGCGGCGATCGATAGTAAAAGAAATTTAATTTTCATGTTACGAGCTAACTCCTTCATGCGCTAAGACGGACTGCGTTCCGGGCGGATTACAAATGTTCCGATAATTTCTGCAACGCGGGCTCAATCTCCTGCATCGTCCGGAGGACCGGAGCGAAAAGGTCGCCGACGCGGTCGAAACGGGCTAAGGCATTACGGATATGGAACTGGTTGGGGCGAAGGCGGGGGGTGACTTCGCGCCAGGCGAGGGGAGTGGCGACGGGGGCTCCGGGATAGGCGCGTAAAACATAAGGAGCGGAAATTGTTTTACCGCGGGCGATCTGCTGCCAATCGAAATAGACCTTTCCTTTTTCCCGTTTAGAGACGGCGCGGGGGGTGGTGAAGAGGTCGGGGCGCTCGGCGGCAACGCGGGTGGCGAGGAGTTCGGCGAGCATGCGCACCTGTTCATAGGTGTAGCGGGGGACCAGAGGGACGAAAATATGCATGCCGTCGCCGCCGGTGGTTTTGGGATAGCTTTCGAGCTCGGCCAGATCGAGTTTGGCTTTGACGACGTGGGCGGCTTCGACGATCTTTTCGTAGCCACAGTCTTGGGGATCGAGATCGATGAGCAGGTAGTCGGGATTTTCGAGGGAATCGATACGGCTCATCCAGGGATTGTGGTCGATACAGCCGAGGTTTACCAGGAACAGGAGAGTGGCGCGGTCGTTGCCAATGACGGATTCAATGCCATCGGCGTCGGCGGTATGGAGCCATTTCGGGAAGCTGGGGGCGATTGCTTTCTGAAAGAAAAAGTCGGCGTCAACGCCATTCGGGTAGCGCTTGAGAGAAAGCGGGCGATCCTTCAGATGAGGAAGGAGAAGGGGGGCGACGGCGTCGTAATAGTTGAGAAGATCGCGCTTGGCGATATTGTCCTTAGGGTAGTAGAGTTTGTTGAGATTGGTGAACTTGAGGCTATGGCGATCGATGGTCAGGGTCTGTTCCGACTTCGAGGGATCGAGGAGTGTCTTGCGTTCGTCCGGTTGATCGCGGGTGCATTCCTGGGGATCGATGTCGGGGCGGAGGCCGATCCAGACGGGGGCGCGGAGTTTGGCGTCGTCGGTCCAGTTGGAGAAGCGGACTTCGCAGACCAGTTCCGGGCGGGTCCAGATGACGCCTTTTTTGGGGAGGTCTTTTTCGGGTTCGAGGGGACACGTGTCGGTCGCGAGTGGGGCAAGGCGGGCATGGATTGCGTCCATTTTCTTGCGATCGAAACCGGTGCCGACGTTGCCGGCCCATTTCAATTTTCCGTGGTCGTAGATGCCGAGGGCGAGGGCGCCGAAGGGCTCGCGCTCCCCTTTAATCATGCCGCAGAGGACGAACTCGTCCGAGGTCACGAGCTTGAATTTGATCCAATCCGACGTCCGGCGCGATTCGTAGAAGCTCGAAGCGCGCTTGGCGATAATGCCTTCGAGTCCCTGGGCTTTGGCAGCTTCGAGAAGGTCGGCGCCGGAGCCGGGGAAGTGCTCGGAATAACGAATCACGTCAGTGGGTTCGAGGATTTCCTTCAAGAGACGCTTCCGCTCCGTGAGGGGCTCGCCGCGGAGGTCGCGGCCATCGAGATAGAGGAGATCGAAGAGGAAAATCACGACCGGCAGGTTGCGGGAAAGGGTCGCGATGGCGCTGGCGTCGGCGACATTGATGCGGCTTTGCAGAAGCTCGAAACTGGGCAGGCCGCGAGGATCTAGGACGGCGATTTCCCCGTCGAGGATGGCGGTCTTGGCCTTAATGTGATGCGGGAGGATGGAAAGCTCAGGGTACTGGCGCTCCATCGCGTTGTTGTTCCGGGTGAGCATGCGCAGGCGGCCATTCTGGATGTAGCAGATGGCGCGGACGCCGTCCCATTTAATCTCGTAGAGCCAATTAGGGCCGGTGGGCGGATCGCCTTTGCCGATCTGCGCGAGCATCGGGGAGATGGACGGGAGGTCGATGGGTTTCGACAGCGGCGCGGCTTCCAGATTTTGGGCGATCTCTTCCTGCGTGCGGCCGGATTTAACGCTGAAGGCATAATCCTCGGCATTCCAGCCGGGGTGGGCGAAGGCGTCCTTCTTTTTGAGGAGCAGCCACTCGTTCCCCTTCCCGCGCTTAGTGCGGACGATGGCGAAATCGCCGTTGAGCTTTTCGCCGGTCAATCGAAACTTGAAATCGCCACGGGCAAGTTGTTCCTGAGCCGTGGCTTCGCCGAGCATTTCGTACGTGCCGCGATCCCATAACATGACGCTTCCGGCGCCATAATTTCCTTTGGGGATGACGCCTTCGAAGCTGCCGTATTCGAGGGGATGGTCCTCCACCATCATGGCGAGGCGCTTGTCGGTAGCGTCCAGGGTGGGGCCTTTCGGGACGGCCCAAGACTTCAGGGCGCCGTCGATTTCCAGGCGGAAATCGTAGTGGAGATGCGAGGCGTGGTGGCGCTGGACGCAGAATGTCAACGGGCCGGGGTGCGTTTTCGGCAACGAAGGCTCGGGTTCCGGAGTCTTATCGAAGGTTCGTTTTTCGCGATACTTAGTGAGTGACACAATTAGCCGGAAATGTTTGGGTTATAGTATAGAGCGATAGTAATGGATGAGGTGCGAATATGGCTTCCACGGTCTGGAAAGGTCATCTGACGTTCGGATTAGTTTCCTTCCCTGTCAGATTGTACAGCGCGGCAAGGAGTGAGAGCATCAGTTTCAATCAGCTCCACAAAGCGGACGGGTCGCGCGTGAAACAGGTGCTGTTTTGCCAGGCGGAGGATAAGCCGATTCCGCGCAGCGAGATCGTGAAGGGCTACGAATACGAGAAAGACCGCTACGTCGTGATCGAGGACGAAGAGGTCAAAAAAGTGGCTCCGCAGACCGCGAAGGTGATGGAGATCCTGGAGTTCGTGCCGACGGATCAGGTGGACCCGATTTACCTGGAGACGTCGTATTATATGGCTCCGGACGAGGCGGGCGAGAAGCCGTACGCGCTATTATTCGATGCGCTGAAACGCAGCGGCCGGGTGGGTGTCGCCAAGGTGGCGATGCATAACCGGGAGCACATCGTGATCCTGCGGCCGGGGAAAAACGGCGTCCTGATGCACACCATGTTTTACTCACATGAGATTCGCAAGGTGGATGAATTCCGCACGGATTTGAGTCTGGTGAAGGATAAGGAACTGGCGCTGGCGAGCAGTTTGATCGAAGCGCTGGCGGGAGATTTTGAGCCGGACAAATATAAGGATAACTACCGCGAGAACCTGCTTCAAATGATCGAAGCGAAGAAGCAGGGTGCTGAGGTCGTGGCAACTCCAGAACCGCAGCAGGCAAAGGTGGTCGATATTATGGAGGCGCTGAAGGCGAGCCTGGCAATGGCGAAGAAGCCGGCAGCGTCGGCCACCAGTTCGGAGCCTGCTGCGGTGGAGGAGATCTCACGTCCTGCGAGGAAGAGGGCGCGGGGTTAGCGAATCCCACAACACGCCCCGCGCTTGCCGGAGAGGTGAAGCGGCTCGGGGATGGCAATGCCGCATTCACGCATGGCGTCTAGGTGAGCCTCGATGGCTTCTCTTATCAGGACCTCGACTTCCTGTCGGCTTTCGCCGACTGCGATGCAGCCCGGGAGATCGGGGACTGAGGCGCCCCAGGAAGTGGGGCCTTTTTCATAAAGAACCGCGTATCGAATGCTCATGCGACGGCGACTTCAACCTCAATCGCTTGGGACGACGGCTCGGGAATCGGTTGGCCATCCTCGATCATCCCTTCGAGGTGAAACGCTATGGCCTCCCGCCTGTTCTTTTCTATCTCTTCAAATGTTTTTCCGGCCGAGACGCAGCCTGGCAGGTCAGGGACGTAGGCGGAATAATTGCGCGGACCTTTTTCGATCACTATGGCAAATTTTTTCATGACTCGGCCTTAGGCTAACAAAACACCGCTCCCTGTGGTCACGGCTCGGTCGGGGTCCAAAACGGGAACATGGTTTATTTAAGGTTGAGGTTCAGGGGGCGCTTTCAATAACTCCACCGCATACGCTGCGCCCGCGGGAGTATCTTCGTGTTTGAAGAATACGAACACGTCGCGGTCGTCGGCGCGCAGGCGCTGGACCCTGGTCACGATTTCGGATCGCTCTTCGGCCGAATAATCTTCCTTCCTCAAGCGCACGTAGACGAAATTTGCTGTGATGACTTCCGGGACTTCGAATTTTTCCGATTCCGCCCAACAGAGTGCGACTCCGTGCTTTTCCAGGATGCCGTTTACTTCGTCGGTCAGCCATGTTTTATTGCGGAATTCGAAGGCGTAGCGGATGTCGCGCGGGAGTTTCTCTAAGAACGTAGCCAGCAGCGGCGGATCGGCTTTGAAGTTCGGAGGCAGTTGAAACAGCACCGGGCCCAGGCGCCTGGTGGCTCGCAAGGGATCGATGGCGCGGAAGAACGCCTCGGTGAATTCGGATTCGCGTAACCGCAGCAGGTGCGTGATTCGCATGTGGGCTTTGCAGGCGAACAGGAATCTTTCGGGCGTGGCCGCGACCCAGTTTTCCAGCGTCGTCGACTTCGGCAGCTGGCGGAATGTATAGTTGATCTCAACCGAATTCAGACGCGTGGCGTAGTGCTTCAGGAAATCTTTGGCGGCTAGTTTCTGCGGGTAAAAATCCGGTTTCCAGCTCGGATACGCGAATCCCGAGGTACCTGCGTAGAGTTGGCTCATAGCTGCCACTGTACACTGAAAAGATCGTGACGGAACAAATTGCAAAAGTGAAGCGCAGCCAGTCCGAACGATTTCGCGAGTTGTGGCCGGACATCCGCGAGATGGTTCAGCCGCGGCGCGGGATTCTGGCGGTTGGATTCGGGTTGATGGTGATCAACCGTTTCAGCGGTCTGGTGCTGCCGGTATCGACGAAATATCTGGTAAACAACGTCGTGCTCGCGCATGAATCGCGATTGTTGACGCCAATCGTATTGGGCGTGCTGGGCGCAACACTGATCCAGGGCGTGACTTCATTCGGATTGACGCAGTTGTTGTCGAAGGCGGCGCAGCGGCTGATTTCAGAACTGCGGCGGAAGGTCCAGCAGCACATCGGGCGCCTATCAGTGGCGTATTACGACGCCAATAAGAGCGGAGCGCTGGTTTCGCGCATTATGAGCGACGTCGAAGGCGTGCGCAACCTGATTGGCACCGGCCTGGTGGATTTTGTAGGCGGCCTGATGACGGCCGTGATTGCCCTGGTGTTGCTGTTGAGGATCAGTTTATTGATGACGGGCCTGACGCTGGGATTCCTGGTCGCCTTCGGTCTGGTTCTAACTCGCGCGTTCAGCTCGATCCGGCCCATTTTCCGCGATCGTGGAAAAATCACGGCCGAAGTGACCGGACGCTTGACCGAATCGCTAGGCGGCGTGCGCGTGATCAAGGGCTATCACGCCGAGGAGCGCGAGGCCACGGTATTCTCAGGCGGCGTGCAGAGGCTGCTCGATAACGTGATCAAATCGCTGACGGCGATCTCGTTGATGGGACTCTCCGCCACCGTGCTGATGGGAATCGTGGGCGCCATCGTGATGTACGTCGGCGCGCGCGAAATCGGGGCCGGGCAGATGAAACTGGGAGATTTCATGGAGTACACCGCGCTGCTGGCGTTCCTGATTGCGCCGGTGGTGCAGATCGTGAGCATCGGCACGCAATTGACGGAGGCGTTCGCGGGTTTGGAACGGACTCGTGAAGTGTTGCGCGAACGGCCCGAGGATATGGATCCGCGGCGGACGGTCGCGCTGGGCACGGTGAACGGCGAGGTGGAATTCGAGCATGTGGGATTTTCCTACGACAAAGACAAGCAGGTTCTCTTCGATGTGAGTTTCCGATCGGAACCGGGCACGGTGACGGCGCTGGTGGGGTCGTCAGGATCTGGAAAATCGACCATTATTTCACTCATCGCGGCGTTTCATGTTCCCAATGAAGGGCGTATCACAGTCGATGAAGTCGATCTCTCCACTGCGCGGTTGGACACGTATCGCACGCAGTTGGGCGTGGTCCTCCAAGACACATTTCTGTTCGACGGCACCATTGAAGAAAACATCGCGTTCGCGCGGCCCGGAGCGACGAAAGAGCAGATCATGAACGCCTGCCGCATCGCGCGGGTGGACGAGTTTGCTGACAAATTTGAGAAGCAATATGACACGATTGTCGGTGAGCGCGGCGTGAAATTATCGGGCGGCCAGCGGCAGCGCGTTTCGATCGCGCGGGCGATTCTGGCCGATCCGCGAATCCTCATTCTGGATGAAGCGACCTCCAGTCTCGACTCAGAATCGGAGGCCCTCATTCAAGAAGGGCTCAAATATCTGATGAAAGGCCGCACGACATTCGTGATCGCCCACCGGCTGTCGACCATTCGCAGGGCCGAGCAGATTCTGGTGGTCGAAGGCGGCAGGATCGTCGAGCGCGGGTCCCACGACACGCTGTTCGATCTGCACGGACGCTATTGGGACTTGTATATGCGCCAGCATGGATTGGAAGCGAACCTGTTTCTCGCACCGGGCGAAGGGGATTCGGTCGAAGACTCGGGCCCGGGCAAGGAAGCGAAGGACGCGGGGGTCGCCGAGGCGATGCGGCTGCTGCGTTAACGAATCCCACGCTTGCGCATAGGGTTATAACCCCATCCCGTCAGGGCTAGAAGCCGATGCCGATCAGGAACGCGACCTGATTGCGGTTCGAGTTGATCACGGTGTCGAAATTCTTCAAAGCGTCGCCGGTATAGCGGATTTCGGGCGAGATGTGGAGCACCAGCGCGTGGATATCAACGCCCGCACCCAGCACGATTCCGAAATTCGTGTTGTGATTCACGATCAGATTCTCAACGCCGTTCAGGTGGCTGAAGGAGAGTCCCCCTTCGACGTAAGGCTTGACGGGTCCTTTCAGCAGATGGTATTTGGCGACGATCGGAAACTCCCAGCTCGATCCCGATGTTGATCCGGTTTGCGAGTTGAACGTATAGCCGCGGTGCAGGACATCCCCCTCAATCGAAAAGTTTAAAGGAAGCCGTACCTCGACGTAGGCGCCGAGCTCGTAATTGCTGGCGCTGGAGGGCGGGTAAGCTTGATTTTCAACGGTGGTGAATGCGTCGGTGATGGGAATTCCGATCTTCAGTCCGCCGATGACGGGCTGTGCCTGGGTCAGACCGGCCAAAACAAGAGAGCAAAGGAATGTTTGAAACAACTTCATAATTTCATGTTACTCTGCTCGCGCGCGGCCCGGGTGGCGAGCTCGTCGCAGCGATTATTATCGGGATGGTCGGCGTGGCCCTTGGTCCACGTCCAATGCATCTGGTGTTTGCCGACCAGATCGTCCAGCGTCATCCACAGGTCCTGATTGACCACCGGCTTTTTCGCGGCCGTCTTCCAGCCATTGCGTTTCCAGCCCTTAATCCAGGTGGTGATGCCATTTTTCAGATACTCGGAATCGGTCACCACTTCCACTTCGCATGGTTCGCGAAGCGCGCGCAGGCCTTCAATGGCGGCGGTGATTTCCATGCGGTTATTGGTGGTGTGACGTTCAGAGCCGAACATTTCCCTGGTCTTTTCGCCGGAACGCAGAATGCATGCCCACCCACCCGGTCCTGGGTTGCCGATGCAGGCGCCATCGGTAATCAATTGCACAGGTTTCATCATCTTCTATGATAGAGAATAGTGCCCGATCCCGAAGCAAATTTCGAGCCTCAGCCGCTGGTGCTGATTCCGGTCATGGCGGAGGATGTTGCCCGCCGCAGACGGCGTACTGTGTTGACCGCGAGCGCGGCGATGCTGGCCGCCCTGGCCGCCGGCGGGTATATGTACAAGCGCTATACCGATCCGCTGCACGCCCGCGAATCGTTCGACGCGGGAACGCGCTCGTTCAAGATCGCGCGCTACAACCAGGCGATTCTTTCGTTCGACCGGGCCGTCGCGTTGAAGCCCGATTTCGCCGACGCGTACTTGCTGCGCGGAAGATCGTATGTGGGAAATGCCGAGCCCGATCGCGCGCTCCGCGACTTTTCGAAGGCAATCGAACTGCGGCCTTCGGACCCGGTAGGGTGGGTGGAGCGGGGCGCGGCGTATCTGGAGCTCAATAATTTTATGGCGGCGATTGCCGACGCTTCCCAAGCAATCGCGGTAAACCCGAAACTGGCCTCCGCTTATAACCTGCGAGGCTCGGCCATTCGAAAAAGCGGCGATCCGAAGAAGGCGCTCGCTGATTTCAACCAGGCGGTCGCACTGGAACCGAACGCCGACAATTACTATCAGCGGGGCGCGACGTATCAGCTCACCGGCGAGCATCAGCTCGCGATCGCGGACTTCACGCAGGTGATCGAAATGATCCCGGACCTGGGCCACGCGTACTTCGCGCGAGCGGAATCGCGCCGTGCCATCGGGGATATTGCCGGTGCGCAAAAGGATCACCAGCAGGGCCGCCATCTAGACGGACATTAAGAGTTCGCGCTCGAAGAACGCGTCGACCATGCCTAGAATCTGCGGCGCTTCGGTGGCCTTATAAATCTCCACCCGCAAATGGGATCCGTTGCGCACGCCGTGGGTGAAATAGGTGGCGAACTGCTTCATTTTGCCCACCGCATCCGGCGCGTCATGGTTGCACAGCATGGTGTAATAGCGGCGCATGATTTCGTAGCGGTCGCGCTCTGAAGGCGTGTCGTAACGGCCGTTGGCGGCGTAATCCCGAATCTGGCGGAAAATCCACGGATTCGACGATGCCGCGCGTCCGATCATGACCGCGTCGCAGCCCGTTTCGCGGACCATTCGGAAGGCGTCTTCGGGCGTCAGAATATCGCCGTTGCCGATCACCGGAATCTTGACCGCGGCCTTCACTTCGGCGATGCGGGTCCAATCGGCGTGGCCGCTATAGCCTTGTTCGCGGGTGCGCGGATGCAGCGCAACGGCCTGAAGACCGCAGTCCTCGGCCAGTTTCGCCATGCGAACGGTCACCAGCTCCCGATCGTTCCAGCCGGCGCGAAATTTCATAGTCAGCGGAATCGTGATCGCGCCGCGGACGGCCTTCAGCAGACGCTCTACCAGAGGCAGATCGCGCAGCAGGCCGGAGCCTCCGTTGCACGTCACGACTTTTTTCACCGGGCAGCCGAAATTGATGTCGACGATATCGAATCCGCGGTCCTGGCAGTGGCGCGCCGCATCCGCCATCACTTGCGGATCGGAGCCGAAAAGTTGCGCCGAGATCGGGTGCTCATCGGGATCGAAATAAAGATAGCGGAACGTGCGGCCGGGCCTGGCGCTGCCTTTGGCGATCGCGACGATGCCATGGGAGCTGGTGAACTCGGTCATAATGAGCCCGCAGCCGCCCTGAGCGCGGATCAGGCGGCGAAACACAGTGTCGGTGACACCGGCCATCGGCGCGAGAACCGTCGCGGGGGCGAGGTGGATCGGACCTATATTGAAGCTTTTCGGGAACACTCCCCTTAAGTTTACCGAAGTTTCAATTCTCCGATGGCCTTTCCAGGTGGTCGATCACAATGACATCGACTGGCGTTTTTCGCGACGTGAGCCGGAGCCCGAGCTGTTCCTGAATCGCGGTAAAGATCGACGGCCCTGTGTCGGCGTTCGTCCACTCCAGCTTCAGGTCAAACAGCCCCTCGATTCCTGTTTCATTTACGACGGGATAATCCACCTGCCGCGACAAGACCTGGGCAAAGTGGTCCATCGTGCTCGCCTTGGCGCTGATGCGTCCCCGGCCGTTCAGCGTCGCCGATTGCCCGCCTGCGGATTTTTCCAGTTTCGGCCCGTTCTTGGCCACTCCCAAGACGTACGCCTGGATCGTCCTCGATTCGCGATGAGATTCGAGCTTGAACCGTTCCTTCATCAACTCCCGGAGCATCGTCATGATCGCGGCATCATCGTCAACCGGCTCTTCCGCCTTCGCCGTAATGACGAATGTGTCCGTCTCCAACCACGGCGGCCCGCCGACGATTTGATTTGGGCCCACCGAGAACGCACTCATGATGCAGCGCTTCAGCGTCTCGTTTTCAACGCGCAGCTTACCCTTGCCCGTCGTCACTCCGCCCTTCGGCAGATCGGGCCGGCCGGGCCGGATGGAAGCAACCTCAAAGCGCGGGGTTTGCGCAAAGACTACGGACACAACCGTCAGACTCAGGATCGCTTTCAACATGCATGTATGACGTTCGTTGCCACCCCATCGTTGGCATTCAGACTTGGCTTTACTTACGCGCCGGTCCGCTCCTTGAAAAACGCGATGACACGTTGCTCGGCGGCTTTGGTGGGTCCATCCTCTTTTAGATGTAAAGTCAGCACCGAGTGTGGAGGCCGCTCGGACGGCTGGGCATCCTTGTCCTCCAACTCGATCGCTTCGAAGTTGTCGCCGAACTCACGCCGGTAGGTCTCGAACCGCGCGTCCGGGACGGCTTTATCGCTCTTGAAACGCAGACCGATCATAGAGAGCCCCTCGTCCCGGAATCGCTGTTTGGCGCAGGCGACTTCCGCGGGGGTAGCGTCGATCCCAGCGGCCCGTTCTTTTCCCAACGCCGCTGGCATGGACGGTTGCGATAGCACCGGCGCGACCACGGCCGGCTCCGTCATCATGGCCAGCGCGTAGCCGCCGGTGAAGCACATGCCGACCGCTCCCACTCCTCTTCCGCCGCACTCCGCGTGAGCCTTGCGCGCAAGCGCACGGAGCCAATCGACGATCGGGCTCGACTTACCGGCCGACCATACGTTGAACTCGCGTTGGATGCAGATCGCTTTGAACATGGTCCCAAAGAGGTAGCCATTCGTCACCGGACGTCCAGGCTCGCCGAACAGGCTGGGGAGGAAGACCGTCATGCCCGCTGCCGCAACCCGGTCGGCGAACCGGATCACCAGCGGATGCAGGCCGGGAACCTCATGGATGACGATCACCGCGGGGCCGGAACCCCGTCGATAAACCGGACGCGTCCAACGGGAATCGTTGAAATCGAACTTTTCGTACTCAGAGAGCGCTGTTTCGTAATTTGTCATAGTCTCCCGCCTCCCCAAACTTGACGCCGGTCAGCGACGCGTCGATATTTCGGAGCAGTCCGGTCAACACCCCGCCTGCGCCGACTTCCACGAACCTGGTCACGCCGTTCAGGGCGAGCAAGCGGATGGAGTCCGTCCATAACACGGGATTCGGCACCTGATTGTACAAGCCTTCCCGCGCCTCCGCGCCCGTCCGAATCTCGCGCGCCTGCCAGTTGTTCACCAGTGGTATTTCCAGATCGCGAAATTCCGTGGCATCCAGATCGACCTTCAATTTCTCCTGCGCCGGCTTCATGAGCGCGCAGTGGAAAGGAGCGCTGACCGGCAGAAGAATCGCCCGCTTCGCGCCCGCGGCTTTCGCCAACTCGACCGCGCGATTCACCGCGCCGGCATGCCCCGCGATCACGATCTGATCGGGCGAATTAAGATTCGCCGCCGACACCACCTCGCCTTGCGCCGCCTCCGCCAATACGCCGTCAAGGTTCTCGAGCGGCATCTTGAGCAGCGCCGCCATCGCGCCGACGCCCGCCGGCACCGCCGCTTGCATATACTGTCCGCGCTTGCGTACCAGCCGTACCGCATCGGCAAACGCGAGCGATCCCGCTGCCACCAGCGCCGAATATTCTCCTAAGCTATGCCCGGCGACGTAATCCGCCGTTACCCCGTTCGCCCGAAGCACGGCGTGCGCCGCCACCGATACCGTCAGCAGCGCCGGCTGCGTATTTTCAGTGAGCTTCAACGCATCCTCAGGTCCTTCAAAACACAGTTTCGATAACAAAAATCCAAGCGCCGAATCGGCCTCCTCAAACACGCGCGCGGCTTCCGGATAAGTGTCGGCCAGCGACTTGCCCATGCCGGCGAATTGGGATCCCTGGCCCGGGAAAAGGAATACTGTTTTGGACATGAACTATCAGGGTAGCGAAAATAACCCGAACCTTTTTTCCCACAGTAGCGTCGATATCAGTGAAGGAGGACGGAGCGATGATGACTGCAAAACACGCCCCCGCCGCTACCACCGCAAAGGTTTATTGTCCGATGTGTACCCACACCGTCGATGCCACGGTGGAGCATCAGCCGAAGCGGACGCTTGTAAAACCAGGCCAGAAATGTCCCCGCTGCTCCGGCTCGCTTGACGCCGGCTACATTATGTATTTGGAACGCGCGGCTTGATGCACACTTGATATAGTGAAGAGGTGAGAAAGAAACGCGAATCGCCGCTGCCTGGCACGCCCGTTGCGGAATCGGTGCCCTCTGACACTTTGATCGAGCAAGCGCGTCTTGCCATTGAGGCGGACCGGGTAAAAAAGCCGGCCGGATGCGTGATCTGCGGCGAGGAGAGCGCTCCTATCTCCGCCGAAGGTTTGTGCTGGGTGTGCCGCCGCCTGAAACTAAGTGCTTGGCGCGATTCCGACACCCAGATCACCGCGCAAGAATAAGGTTACTGCTTTGTAGTCGTTTTCTTATCGAGCTTGATATAAGTCGTGGGAGCTTTATCAAACTCCTTCTTATCTTCAAGGCTGCAAAAATAGTAGCTCTTCCCTTTGTATTCCGATTTCGGCGCCGTCGCCGGATCCACTGTCATACCGCACACTGGATCCTGCACTTCCTTCGCTGGCTTCTGTTCCGTCTTCTGCGCATCCTGCGCGAATGCCACACTGAACGGCGCCGCCAGAGCTACTGCTAATGCCAAGTTTCGTAATTTCATCGCAAACTTCCTCTTTCCCTATGATAACTGCTCGTAAACAAATGCCGCCGCAGCCACATCCTCGACGCCTAGACCGAGGGATTTAAAAATCGTGACAGGCGAGCCCGCAGGCCGGCGATCCAAATTCGCCAGTTCGATAATTCTCGGATCGGCCCAATCCACCGGCGCGAGCAATAAATCTCCCGCCTCGATCTTCGCCTGCTCGATCGAATCAACCGCGATCAACCCGGCGCGCGTAATCAGGTCCGACGGCAATTCGCGCCGTAGCGCCTGGTTCGATCCCATCGCATTAATGTGCGCCCCGTCGGCGATCCACGCCGATTCGAGCACGGGCTCTTTCGCCGAAGTCGCCGTCGCCACAATATCCGCCCCGCGCAGCGCCTCCTCAGCCGTCGAACACGCTATCGCGCCGATGATCTTCGCAAATTCCTCGCGCTTCGCCGCGTTGCGACTCCATACCCGGACCTCTTTGATCGCCCGCACTTCCCGAATCGCCTCGACCTGCGCACGCGCCTGAAATCCACTGCCGATAATCGCCAGCGTCGATGCGTCCGGGGCGGCCAGAACATCGGTCGCATACCCCGATGCCGCGCCCGTCCGGATCTGCCCCAGGTAATTCGCCTCGAACCGAGCCAGCGGACGCGCCGTCTCCGCATCGAACAGCAGGAAGAAAAAATACGCCCCGAATTTCACATTCGCGGAGTAGACCTTCGTTCCGAAATATCTTCCCCAAGCTCCGGCCATGCTGTGCAGCATCGAACCCGCCGGCAACATCAACCGCCTCCGCGGCTGGTTCAAAGCCGTGCCGGCGCGCAAGTCCTTGAACACCTCGCGCATCAGCCGGATGCAGTCCCGCATCGGCAGCAGCTCGCAAACCTGATCCTCAGTGATGTTCAGCATTATTTCTTGATCACCGGCCGGATCAAATCGAACCGGTCTGTAGTCCGCGCATAAGTGTTCCCCGCCATGCGACCCACGGCAGCCAGTTTATCCGGGTCGATGCGAAAATCCTCGAAAATCGAATCGTCGACGTGGAACCGGATCACCTCGCCCAGAATCAGCGTCCCGCCCAGCGGCTGATTGCTCACTTCAATCGTCTGGAGCAGTTTGCACTCCATATTGACGTGGGATTCCTTCACTCGCGGCGGTCGAACCAGGTCGCTCGCCACAGCCGTCAGCCCGGACATCGCGAACTCGTCCACTCCATGTGGATACTCTCCCGAAGTGACGTTCATCTTCGCCGCGAACTCCTCGCTCACGATGTTCACCACGAACTCCCCCGTCGCCCGCACATTCACCAACGTATCTTTATGAGGCTCCCGGTAGGACGTCGTGAAACACAACACCGGTGGGTTCGCGCTCGCTACCGTAAAGAAACTGAACGGCGCAAGATTCGGCACGCCCTCCGCCGAAATAGTCGACACAAACGCGATCGGGCGCGGTACCACCGCCCCTACCAGCAGCTTGTAAATGTTCAGGGGAGCAGTAGTCGAAGGATCGATAATCACTTTGGAATCCAACTCGCCCAATACTCTTTCCACTCCGCGGGCTCGGCCGCGGGCAGCACGTGCAAAGGATTCAAACCGTCCAGCATCACCGCATACTCATCCGTCGCAGTCTTCTTCCCCTGATTCGCTAAAGCCTTCGGGTGCGGCCCGTGATGGATGCCGCGCGGATGCAATGTCGCCATGCCCGGTTTGATGTTGTCCTTGCTGAAAAAGTCGCCGTCGTGATAGAAAATAAATTCGTCGTAATCGGTGTTGCGATGGAAAAACGGCACCTTCGCCGCCGCCGGATCCTGCTCCAATGGACGCGGCAGAAAACTGCAAACCACCGCCCCCGGAGTCACGAACGTCGCATGCGCGCTGGGAGGCAGATGCGCCCGATGGCTCATCACCGGCCGTATATCGCGCATGTTGATTTTCCACACCGTCAGGTCGCCCTTCCAACCCACCACATCCAGCGGATTAAAGGGATAAAAGACCTTGGAATATTCCTCTTCGTGCTTGATGCGAAGCTCCCATTCGTGCCCGCCCCCCGGAGGCTCGCCGTCCAGCATCGGCGCCGGCTCCGGCGTCACGATCACCGCCGGATCGTACAGCGCATGCTGCCCCAACAGTCCTCGATCCGGCTCATCGAACTCGCCCTTCGATTGAATCACCAGGAAGAAATTATCGGTAGTCTTCGGCACCACCCGATACGTCACCGATCGCGGCAGCACAACGTAATCGCCCTTTTCAAACGGCATGGGTCCGAAGTCAGTCTCGAACACGCCCTCGCCGCGATGGACGAACACCAGTTGATCCCCGTCCGCATTGCGCATGTAGTACGGCATGGGATGCGACCGCCGCGACACCATCACCCGAATGTCGTCATTGGCCAGAAATGCCAGCGGAGCCCCGCAAGGATGCGACAGATCCCGCGGCTCCAGCTTGTTGAGGTCGAAACAATGCGGCCGTAGCTTCCCTTCAAACCGAGTCCAGCCAGTGGGAGGATGCGCATGGTACAAATGCGCCGACTTCCCAAAAAATCCCTTCCGCCCGTGCTCCTCTTCGAACGTGCCTTCCGGAATGCCGACATGGGCCTGGGAAGCAATCTTACCTTTCTTCAAGGGGTACATGCCTACAGCATAGCGCCATATAATCAAGGCATGACAGATGAAGAGCGATACGCGAAACTCGATGCGCGAATTGAGGCGATCGCGATGAATTTGGAGCTTACCGTAGCTATGGCACAAGCGTCCGACGACCGCATCGGGAAGAGGATCGACAATCTGCTGACGGCCGTCGAGTAAGGATGCAGAAAATATCCGCGCACTAGCCCGCATCGCCGAAATTCACGAGCATCGCCTGAGCGACCTCGAAGGCGGCGAGCGGAAAAACTGAAGCGTCCCCGTAACCTCACCAGCATCCCCCTTGAACCGCCATGCGTAAGCATGCGGACAAAACACTAAATTCAATTTCCCGAAAGCTTCTCCACGTGATCGATCACGATAATGTCCACCTGCCCTTTTTGACGATCGAGCCTCAGGCCGAGTTGTTTGCGCACGGCCTCGTAGATAGTGGGACCGGAGGTGTCAATGGGCGCACCATTGACCAGAGCGTTCTCAGGCATGCCGGGAGGCAGGTCACGAGTGAAGCTGAGGTCGAAATCATAGTTGCCGGGAAGCTTGGTCAGGTCGATCACCGGGCGATCCATGATCTGCGAGAGCCGAAAGACAAAATAATCCATCGTCGTCGATGTCGCGTGCCACTTCGTTTGAGGGAACGTGGTCGATTGCTGGTCGATCCATGTTTGGCCCGCGCCCTCGCCACCCGCATTGGGAGGCGGCAGCTTGGGACCGCCTTGATCGACAGAGAGCGCATAGACGGGCAGTTCCTTCGTCTCATGATGGAGCTTCAATTTGAACCGCTCGCCCAGAAGATTAACAAGCATGACGTGCAGCTCGTCGATGCTGGACGGTTTTTCGGCCTTGGCGTTCATGTCGAATAGCTCGGTTTCGAGCCAGCCGGGACCGCCCACGATCTGATCCACTTTAACGTGATAAGCCACGGTGAGCATACTCTTCACGGTGCACTGATTGGCGAGGTATCGCTCGCCGCCAGGAGCAGGACGGATCCCGCTAAAACCCCGATTGCCCGGCTGCAGGGGTGGGCTGGGCTTGAGGGTTGCAACCTCAAACTTCAAGTCTGGTGGAACGGGAACTGGAGCTTGCGCGCTTACAGATCCGATAGAGAGGAGGGCGGCAAACGCAGAGCGATGCATAATCGCTCCCATTATATTCCCCGCCGCCTTACTCGGCGCCCGGCCGGCGAAGCTCTTGGACAAGAGTAATGTCGTCGAGAATTCGAATGCCGTGCGCGGCGCAGACCCACTCGACAACTTCATGGCGAAAGGCTCCGTCACGGCTGCAAAGAATATCGGCCCTGCCCTCGATGGCGGTTTGCAAAATCGGATCGTCGTCGGGGTCGCTGACAACGAATGGGAAAAGATTCAGGTAACTCGGCCAAGACGCCAGCCGTTACCAGGGATACAAGGTATCGATCGATTGCCTCTTCAGTCAGCGGCCATCGGGCTTGCACGTGAGGATAGGTCAGCACTCGCTTTACCTCGATCAGAGCCGTCTATTTTTACGACGTTTAACGCGCCGTTCTTTACCACCCAGAGCTCCGGCAATGAATACGTAACCAACGGCTATCTTCCCTCCGCCTCCGCCGGCCAGACCGAGGACGTTTATGGCAGCTCCTACCCCATCAGTGACCTGCCCATTAACTTCGGGAACTTTCTGGTAACCAACGTCGAGAATAATAGCGGTGCCGCGTTCCCTGTTTCGCTGGACGTGACCGGATCCCTGAACGTCCAGGCCGGACACACCTACATTATTCAACTCCTATTGACAGCCGGCGCGGATCAGCTCAGCGGAGCGTCCCAACAGTCCGTCAACTTCGCAAATACAGGCGCATTCAGTTTCACCAACCTCGACGGCCTGATCTTCACGTCGTCTTCCGGCGTGTTTCTTTCCAGCACAGTCCCCGAGCCGAGGACACTGCCGCTCCTGGCCGCCGGCTTGGTGACCATAGCCTTCGCCGCGAAACGGAGATTGCGTTAAGGGTTCTTAGACCAGGAGGACAAAATCGAGATTTTCCTCTCGGGCCGCCTATTTACCGAGAACCTCGATGCCTGCTGACACGGCCGCCCTCTCCAGATCGCCATCGCGTGTTGCCAAGGGTAAGGACAAGCGTATTGCAAGATCAAGATAAGCCACATCGTAAGACGTCAACTGGTGCATGGTAGCCAAGTCATGCAGGTGCGGGAAATCCGGCACCTGGGGAGCCTGATCGATCTTGAAATTCAGCACTGCAAGCTGCTCCAGAAACTCTCTTCCACGGTCCGATGTGATTCGGCGGCGTCTGACGGCCACGCCAATCGCATTCATGATTTCCCATCCCCACAGGGAAGGAACACGCAGCTCGCTCCCCTCTGTTCCCAATCGAGCATTTCTTCCGAGGCTCTCGTCGCTTTGTCCTCGCAGCACCAGGGCATACACGCAGATACATCAAGGACGAACGCGTCCCTCAAAACCGGTGCCCGATGTGTGCGAATTCCCGAAGCGACATTCCTTGCAAATCGAGCTGCACGCCCTTCCGCAAATCACGGATGCGGGCGACGGCCTCTTGCGCCTTTTTCTTGTCGAAGGACGGACCCTGGTGCGGAAGCGCTTCGATCGCGGAATCGATGAAGTCGTCCACGGACCGGACCAGACCAGCATTCAGGGCTTGCTTAATCGCCTTTTCCTGATTAGGTGTGAGCGTAATCGTCATGATGTCCCCCACTCCAGATTAACCCGAGTCGACGATGGATGTGAAGGAATGGATGCCAAAAGAATGGATGCGAAGGAGTCTGAACTATTCCAACCCCGCGCCCGGCATCACGATTAACGAGAAATGCGCCAGCACTCTTCCGAGGAAGCTATCGCGCTCCGATAAGCTGACCCAATCCACCTTCTGCGGATCGTCCTCATCGGAAAAGAAACCCACGCCGCCGCGATGCAGACGCTTGTCGCTCCAGGAGCTGATCACTTGCCCGTTCAGGTAGGTGATGAACCGGTCATCCTGCACGCTCACGCGTACTTTATAATTGCCGCCCCGTTCGAGCGTCAAAGGAAGCGGCAGTTGCACCCGGTCCCATTCGCGGCCGTTCATCATCACATACCGCACCAGCCCCGCGTTCGGCAGCGGACCCGGCTTGGTGATCATGATTTTCGTCGCGTAATAATTCTTCGAGTCACTGGCCCGGAACGCCCAGCTCAGACTCTTCTTTTCCAGTTCGCCCATGAACTCCATCTGATAATTTTCGAGCGACGTCGACCGGTTCCAGATACGCAGGCTCCCCGGATGCACGATTTGAGGCGCCGATGATAGGGTGAGCCCCTTAGGATCGTCGACCTTCGCGACGTTCCGCATCGCCACCGTAGTCCAATCCTGAAGTCCCTTGCTGAAATCGTCGTGCAGCGTAATTGGCGCCTGGGAACGCACCAGGTTCGAAAACGCGTCTCCGGCCCGTTCAAGCGGTCCTCTCTTCACCCCTGGGTCGAGCGAAGGTACCGGAGGATAGGCGGAGCCGGAAGGCCCCGGTAGCACCATCGCCGCCACAATCAGGGCACCGACCGTCAGGAATGCGAAAACCGACGCTGTCTGGCCTGGCGAGGAAGATGGCTTGCCTGGATTCTTTTTCTTATTTTTCGAAACAGACCAAGGCTCTTGATCGTCCTCATCGCGTAGGGCCTGAGCGGAGGCTAGGCGCGCCTCTTTTCGATGTTCGTTCGAGCAGTACTGCTGGTCTAGCATCGAACGGAAAAACCCGATCTTTTTCCCACACAAAAAGCAGAGCATTCGCCTATTTCAACAGTTCTGATCTTACCAGTAAGCCCTCAAATCCGAGCCGTACTAGGTAAAGAAATCTTAGGTGCTTGCCCCCTAAGTCCTATAGGGTCTAAGGTGTACCATCGAGCTAAGGTCGTAAATCATGGAATATGAAGGCATGGAAAAGGAGCCCATTCGCATCCCAATTGAGGATGTGCTCGACCTCCATACCGTTTCAGCACGAGATGTAAAACCTGTGGTTGAGGAGTATCTGTCGGAGGTTCACCGCCTGGGATTCCAGGCCGTCCGCATCATCCACGGCCGTGGCATCGGCGTCCAGCGGGAGACCGTGCGCAAAATTCTGGAGCGCACTCCTTTCGTCGAATCCTTCGGCGACGCTCCCGCCGAAGCCGGAGGCTGGGGCGCCACGGTGGTCACCCTCCGGCCGATTCGGTGAATCCTGCTACAATCGGACCTTTGTGTTCCGTAAGGTCCTCATCGCCAATCGCGGCGAAATCGCCGTCCGTCTGATTCGCGGACTCCGTGAATTGAATATCGCCAGCGTCGCCGTCTACTCGGACGCTGACCGGGCGTCGCTCGCTGTCCGCATGGCTGACGAAGCCGCCCATCTCGGCCCCGCCCCGTCTTCTGAAAGCTACCTCCGCATCGATAAAATTATCGACGCCGCCAAACGCCATGGAGCCGAGGCTATCCACCCAGGCTACGGATTCCTGAGTGAAAATGCCGAATTCGCCGAAGCCGTCACACACGCTGGCTTGGTGTTTATCGGCCCTCCCGCCGACGCCATCCGGAAAATGGGCTCTAAAACCGCCGCCCGCCAAATCGCGATCGCCGCCGGAGCGCCCGTTGTCCCTGGAACGGAAGCCGCGATTCGCTCCCTCGAACAGGCCCGCTCTACCGCGGAGTCGCTCGGCTATCCGGTGCTGCTCAAAGCGGCGGCCGGAGGCGGTGGAAAAGGCATGCGCCGGGTGGATCGGGAGGAGGATCTTGAATCCGCCATTCGCGACGCTTCGAGCGAGGCTTTGCATGCGTTTAAGAACGACGAGGTGTATCTCGAAAAACTGGTCCTCGAGCCGAGACACATTGAAATTCAAGTACTTGGCGATCATCACGGCCATATGATTCACCTGGGCGAGCGCGAGTGTTCCATCCAGCGCCGTCATCAGAAAGTGATTGAGGAATGCCCTTCGCCGCTGATGGCACTCGATCCCGGTTTGCGGGATCGCATGGGCGCGGCGGCGGTGAAGGTGGCGCGCGCTGCGGGCTATGCCAACGCCGGCACCATCGAATTCCTGGTCGATCGCGACCGCAACTTCTATTTCCTTGAAATGAATACCCGTTTACAGGTGGAGCATCCGGTGACGGAGCTGGTCACCAGCCTCGATCTGGTCTCCTGGCAACTGAAAATCGCCGCCGGCGAGCGATTGACCATTGATCAAAACGACGTGCGCTGGACCGGTAACGCCATTGAATGCCGCATTTACGCCGAAGACCCCGAAAATAACTTCCTCCCATTTCCGGGGAAGATCACCAAACTGGTCGAGCCCTCCGGCCCGGGCATCCGGCTCGACTCGGGCGTATATGAAGGATGGGACGTTCCGTTCGACTACGATCCGCTACTGGCGAAGCTTGCGGTGTGGGCTAAAGACCGAAAATCGACCATAAGTCGCCTAATCCGTGCCCTTAAGGAGGCTAAAGTGGGCGGAATTCGCACCAATTTGGCGTTCTTCACCGAGGTTTTGAACGACGAAGCATTCGAGCGCGGCGAACTCTCCACGGCGTTTCTCGACGGATTCTTCGCGCGCCGCAAACCCGCTCCGGAGCCGGATCAGGAAACGGAAGCGGTCGCGGTCATTGTTGCCGCACTTTCGAAAACGAAAGCCGCCGCGCCCATCGTGAATTCCATCAGCAAGTGGAAATGGCAATGAAGCTCGACGTCGTTGTGAACGGCCGCGCGGGGGGACTGCAACTGGAATCGTCACGCTTTGAATATAACGGCATTGCGCGAGACTACTCGCTCATCGCCTCGGGCCCCGGAATTTTTTCGATCCTGATCGACGGGCGCAGTTATGAGGCGACCGTGCTTGCTCCGGGAACGATTCAAGTCAACGGCCGGATTTTTTCCGTGGAGATTTTCGATCCGCGCGAGTTGCGGGCGCGATCAACTGCGGGCGCATCGCAGGGCAGGCAAAACATTCTTGCGCCGATGCCCGGAAAAGTCGTGCGTGTGCTGGTCGCAGCCGGTGACGCGGTGGAAGCGGGGCAGGGATTAATTGTCGTCGAGGCGATGAAGATGCAGAATGAAATGAAGTCGCCCAAGGCTGGAACGGTGGTCGAAATCAAAACAAAAGACGGCGCGACAGTGGCCGCAGGCGAGATACTAATAGTTATCGAATAGGAGGATCAATGTTGTCATCGGAGAGACTCGTGGCGTTTGTGAGCACCACAAATGCCGATCGTGCGCGTGCTTTCTTTCGCGACACGCTGGGATTGCGCCTGGTTTCAGAGGACGGGTTTGCACTCGTATTCGACAGCGGCGGAGCGCCGCTGCGCATCTCGCTCGCGCAGGAAGTGATTCCGGCTAAATACACGGTGCTCGGATGGGATGTGAAGGATATCCGCGCGACGGTAACAGCTCTGAAAAAAGCGGGCGTGATTTTCGAAATTTTTGGCTTCTTCAAGCAGGACGAACTGGGCATCTGGACGGCTCCGAATGGAGATCAGGTGGCCTGGTTCAAGGATCCGGATGGGAACGTCCTATCCGTCTCTCACCATGCCTGACGAGAACTGCAAAATCTGCGGCGGCTCCGGCTGGAAAATCATCGAGCGGGGCGGGCTTTCAGGCGCGGAGCGATGTGAATGCTCGTTTGCGGCACGCAACGCGGCCATCAAGGAAAACTCACGCATTCCGCTGAACTATCAGCAGGCGTCGTTCGACAACTTCCTTCTTCCGCAAGACAATCCGCTGGCACGCGCAAGCCTCGGCAAAGTATTGCTGGAAGTGAAGGGCTTTGTGCGTGAGTATCCGGCGGTCGATCGTCCCGGCCTGTTGCTGATTGGCGAGCCGGGCTCAGGGAAAACGCATCTGGCCGTCGCAGCGATGCGGGCTCTGCTCGAAAAAGGGCATGAGGGCGTGTTCTTCGACTACCAGAATCTGCTCGACAAGATTCGCTCCGGTTACGATGCGGCGTCGGGCGCGAGCGATCGCGCGGCATACCGGGAAGCGCTGGAGGCGCCGGTTTTGCTGCTCGACGATCTCGGCGCGCACCGGGTGACGGAATGGGTGGAGGATACCGTCACATCGATCATTACGGACCGCTGCAACAACCGCAAGACTCTGATCGCCACCAGCAATTTGCCCGATCCCGACGTCACCGGCGCGATGATCGAATACACGGGCGCGGGCGGCGTGGCAGTGCATCGTAAGACGCTCGGTGAAATGATCGGGGCGCGAGCGCGTTCTCGATTATTCGAGATGTGCCGGGTGGTGAGGATGCCCGCGGTAGAGGATTACCGGGTCAAGCGAGGCAGGTAGCGCCTAGGCCCGATCCCCGCCCTGACGGGACGGGGTTATAACCCCTGCGTCAGTCAGGGGATCCTACACCAATATCACGGGCGCGAGGGCTGCTTCGATTTCTGCCAGCAGTTGATCGATCTGAATCGGCTTGCTGACGTATCCGTCGGCCCCGGCGGCGAGGAATCGTTCGCGATCGCCTTGCATCGCGTGTGCCGTCAACATAATGACCGGCGTGTGAATGCCGCGTTTCCGTAGTGCACCTAGCGCCATGAGGCCATCCATTTCAGGCATCTGCACGTCCATGAGGATCACGTCGAAGTCCTGCTGGCAGGCCAGTTGGAGAGCTACCATCCCGTTCTCCGCTAGGGCAATGGTGTGGCCGCGCCGCTCGAGCAGAGTTTTCACCACGCGCTGATTCACCCGATTGTCTTCGGCCACCAGAATGCGCCGCGGCGCCGCCAAAGACGGACCAACCGCGTGTGCCAGTTTCGCGAGCGGCGCCGGGAACGGATTCGCCAGGTCCGTGAATTGCAATCGCGCCGTGAACCAGAACGTACTGCCTTGCCCGGGAAGACTGATGACGCCAATCTCGCCGCCCATCAGCTCCACCAGGCGCTTGGAGATGGAGAGGCCGAGTCCGATGCCTCCATAATGGCGCGTCGTCGATCCATCGGCTTGGCGGAACGGTTCGAAGATGACAAGCTGCTGCGACGCAGTTAAGCCGATACCGGAATCGGTGACGGTGAAGCGCAGGAGCGCGCCATCGCTTTCGAGATGGTCGAGAAAGGCGCGGACTTCGATCGATCCGTGGGTCGTGAACTTGATCGCGTTGGTGACCAGGTTCAGCAATACCTGGCGAATGCGCACCGGATCGCCCACCAGGACCGGCGGCATCGAATCGCTGGTCGAGCGCCGCAATTCGACTCCCTTGCGGCGCGCGACGACGGCCAGCGGAAATGTGGTTTCCTCGATCAGCGCGGCAATCGAGACAGGCACGGGGTCCAGCTCCAGGCGGCCCGCTTCAATTTTCGAGAAATCGAGAATGTCGTGCAGGATTTCCAGCAGGGAGCCGGCAGAGGCGCGGGCCGTTTCCGCGCAATCGCGCTGATCGCCCGAAAGCTCAGTTTCGAGCAAAACATCCAGCATGCCCATGAAGCCGTTCATCGGCGTACGGATTTCATGGCTCATATTGGCGAGAAATTCGCTTTTCAAGCGGCTCGATTCCTCAGCGCGATCGCGGGCGTCGGCGAGCTCAGCGGTGCGGACGTGAACACGCGCTTCGAGATCTTCGAGGACACTGCTCAGCTCCGCGTTCAAGCGCTCGCGATCGGAAAGCGCGGCTTGCAACTGGCGATAGGATTCCGATAGACGGACGGCCATCTGATCGAAGTCGCCGACCAATTGCGTGATTTCGAGCGGTGCGCTGGCGGGCAGCGGAGTGGGTTCGAGCGTGCCTCCGTCCATGACCAGGCGGCCGATGCGTCCGGCGAGCCCTTCGACCGGCTGGGTCAACGATTTGCTGAGCTGGCGCGCGCCGAACGTCGACACCAGCAGGCCGACCAGCACCCAGATGACGGTGATTATATAGTAAGTCGTGGTTTCCGACGCCACTATGTTTAAAGGCTGCGAGATGACAATGGTCCACCCGGCCTTGGTGCGGGCGAGGCTCGCGAGGCGCTTCTCATTGCGCTGCACGCGGAAAACATTGCCGGAGGCGCGCGCGGCGGCATCCAAGGTAGGAGAGTGGTCCATCTGTTGGAGTGGCCGAAAGGGCGCGCCGG
>JBEKPC010000049.1:0-32207 GCA_049521155.1 Bryobacteraceae bacterium | reverse complement strand
AGGCGCGGTGGCCGTGGTGGCGGATCGCGACGTGGCGTCGGAGGGGCTGGTATTGCGGGTCGAGGACTCGCTCGATGCGTTGCAGAAGATCGCCAGACGGGCTCGCGAGATGTGGGCGGGCAGCGTGATCGGGGTGACGGGGAGCGGCGGGAAGACGACGACGAAGGACGTGATCGCGGAGATGCTGGCGACCGAAATGAAAACGGCGAAGACGGTTGGCAATCTAAACAACCATGTCGGAGTGCCGTTGTCGTTGCTGCGGCTGGACGAGAATGCTCGCGTCGCGGTGATCGAAATGGGAATGAATCACGCCGGTGAGATTCGCGATCTGGCGGCGATTGCGAAGCCGGACGTCGGCGTGGTGACGAACGTCGGATATGCGCACATCGAAGCGTTCGAATCGATTGAAGGGATCGCGGCGGCGAAGCGAGAATTGATCGAGGCGCTGCCGGAGAGCGGGACGGCGGTGCTGAATGCGGACGATCCGCGGGTGGCGGCGATGGCTCGCGGCAAGTCAATTTTATACGGCTTGTCGGCCGATGCGCAGGTTCGCGCGGAGGATGTGGAAGAGTCGGCGTTTCGCGTCGGTGCGACCCGCTTCACGACGGCGCTGAGCGGCCGTCACAGTATTTCGAATATTCTCGCGGGGATTGCTGTGGCGCAGGTTTACGGGATTGCGCCGGCGCGATTGGTTGACGCTGTCAAGAATCTTCGACCGGGGAAAATGCGTGGGGAGCGATTCTATCACCACGGCGTTTTGATCTTAAACGATTGCTACAACTCCAATCCGGATGCGGTTGCGGCCATGCTGGACGTGTTGCGGGACACGCCGGCGCGGCGGCGGATCGCGGTTCTGGGGGAGATGCTCGAACTCGGCCGCTGGGCTGAGCCTCTGCATCGCAAGGTAGGCAACTACGCGGCGGAGCAGGGGATTGATGTGCTTGTCGGGATACGCGGCGCCGCCTGGAGTTTGGTGGACGCAGCCAAGCTTGCCGGTCTCAGTGCCGGCGCCGCACTTTTTTTCGACGACCCAGCGGATGCGGGCCGCGCGGTGCGCTCCCTGGCGCAACCAGGCGACGCGATTCTGTTCAAAGGATCGCGCGGCGTACACGTAGAGCGCGCGCTCGAGCAGTTCGTCGCTTCTGGTGAAGGGAGCGCGAACTAGTGTTTTATTGGCTTTTTTACGAAAAACTGTTCCATTACTATTCGCCGTTCCGGCTATTTCAATACTCGACTGTGCGAACGGCAATGGCCAGCATCACGGCGCTGCTGCTCTCCATCGCGATCGGGCCGTGGCTGATTTCGCGTCTACGCCAGTATCAGATCGGCCAGCATATTCGCGAGGATGGTCCACAGTCCCATCACAAGAAAGCGGGTACACCGACCATGGGCGGATTGCTGATCTGCGTTTCGATCGTGGTGCCGACTTTGTTGTGGGCGAATCTCCATGTGCCCTCCATTTGGGTGGCTCTGATCGGATTACTCAGCTTCGGCGCGGTGGGATTGCTGGACGATTATCTGAAAGTTCGCCGCAGGCACAATCAAGGGCTGACGGTGGCGCAAAAATTCACGCTGGAGATCATCGCGGCGATGCTGGTAGGCGTTCTCCTGCTGGCCATGAATGCGCGCGGCGTGTATAGCACCAGCATGAACGTGCCCTTCGCCAAAAATTTCAGGCCCGACCTCTTGATTCATCCGTGGCTGCAAAACCCATGGACGTATCCCCTGGCGTTCGTGGGTTTTTTTATTTTTCTGATCCTGGTGTTGGTTGGATCTTCAGACGCCGTGAATCTGACCGACGGACTCGATGGCTTGGCCATCGGCTTGATGATTATCGCGGCGGGCGCGATGACGATGCTCTCCTTTTTGAGCGGCAACGCCGACTTTGCGCGCTATCTGGAACTGGCGCGCACGCCGGGCGCGGGCGAACTGACGATTTATTGTGGAGCCATGACTGGCGCGTCCCTGGGCTTCCTTTGGTACAACGCGCATCCGGCGGAAATCTTCATGGGCGACGTCGGTTCGCTCGCGCTGGGCGGGGGATTGGGCACGGTGGCGGTGCTGTTGAAGCAGGAGCTATTGCTGCCGTTTATTGGCGGCGTTTACGTACTCGAAGCCGTTTCGGTGATCCTGCAAGTGGGAAGTTTCAAGCTGCGAAAAAAACGAATTTTCAAGATGGCGCCGATCCATCATCATTTTGAGCAGCTAGGTTGGACGGAATCGAAGGTCATTGTGCGGTTCTGGATCGCCGGTTTGATCATGGCTCTGTTCGCGTTGACAACCTTAAAACTGAGATGAAACTGGAAGGCGCAAAAGTCGTGGTGGTGGGCATGGCGCGGAGCGGCGTGGCGGTGGTGGAGTTATTGCGCGAGAAGGGCGCGACTGTGCGCGCAGTCGACCAGAGGCCCGTTCCGATGGACGGAATTTCAATCGAGCAGCAGAGCGAAGCCGCGTTCGACGATGCCGATTTGATTGTCCTTTCACCCGGTGTTCCCGCCGATCTGCGCGAGCTCGATGCGGCCCGCCAGCGTGGCGTTAAAGTCATTGGAGACCTGGAACTCGCGAGCTGGTTTCTGAAAGGCGATGTTATCGGCATCACCGGTGCGAACGGAAAAACGACGACGACGGCGTTGACGGGCCACATTCTGAAAGAAAGCGGCATCGCGGCGCAGGTGGGCGGCAACATCGGCACGCCGCCTGCCGCGATGGTGAACACGTCGCGTGTGGATCAGCTTAATGTGATGGAGCTATCGAGTTTCCAGCTCCAAACCACCGAGACCTTTCGCGCGCACATCGGCGCGGCACTCAATGTGACGCCGGATCATCTGGATCGACATTACACGATGGAAAATTACGCCGAAGCGAAGGCGCGTCTCTTCGTCAACCAGCGCGTGGACGATTTCGCGGTGCTCAATGATGATGACGCGATCACGCGCGGCTATGCGAATCGGACGAATAGCACCGTGGTGTTTTTCAGTTCCACGCACGCTGTGAATCCTGGCGCGTTTCTAGCGGGCTCGCGGATTCTGCTCAATGGTGAGCCTTTGATGGACGCGGCGGAAGTTCCTTTGCGCGGCGTTCACAACCTGGAAAATACGATGGCCGCGGCGGCGATCGCCAAGCTGGCAGGCGCAACGCACGCGCAGATTCGCGCGGCGGTGATGACGTTCCCCGGAGTCGAACATCGCCTGGAATTTGTCCGGGAACGAAACGGCGTCGCTTGGTATAACGATTCGAAAGCGACCAACGTTGATGCGGCTCTGAAAGCAATTGCGGCCTTCGCGGGCGGCCTCTGGGTCATCCTGGGAGGGAAGGATAAAAACAGCGATTACACACCGCTGGCCGCGCCCCTGAAGGAGAAAGCACACGCTGCGCTGCTGATCGGCGCCGCCGCTGAAAAAATTCGCGCGCAGTTGAGCGGAGCGGTTCGCATGATCGCTTGCGGCACACTGGAGGCGGCTGTTCACGAGGCGCGCACGCACGCCGTTTCGGGTGACACGGTGCTGCTGTCGCCGGCCTGTGCCAGTTTCGATCAGTTCGAAAATTACGAGCATCGCGGACGCGAATTTAAACGTCTGGTGGGGGAACTCTGATGGCGAAATTGAAGACGGATTGGGTGCTGTTTCTAACCATTTTAGTGATGGTCGGCTTCGGGCTCGTCATGCTTTACAGCGCGTCATCAGCGGTCGCGGAGCTGCGCTACAACGTCGAGCCATACTATTTTTGCGTGCGCCAGATCGGATTCGCTATCGCGTCATTCCTGATCCTGATGTACTTCAAGCGCATGGACTACCGGCGCCTGAACACACCGGCGTGGGCATTTTCAGGACTCGGAATCGTGCTCGGCTTGCTGGTATTCGTCTACTTCGCCGACCCGCGCACGCATCGCTGGTTTAAGATTCCCGGCGTCGGATCGATGCAACCTTCGGAGTTCGCGAAACCCGCGCTGATTCTGTTTCTCGCCTATTTCGTCTCGCGCCGCGCGCACGTGATCAACGGCCGAGCGACCATCCGCCAAGCTGTGGTGGCCGTGGCGATGCTGGGATTTATGGTGGTGGTCGCTGATCTGGGAACCGCGCTGGTGCCGGTGATTACCGCGGTCATCGTGTTCTGGGTTGCAGGACTCCAGAAGCGCTACATGCTGCGCGTGGCGATGATCGGCGCGGCGTTGGTGGTCTTCGCCGTGCTGTCGAAAGGTTATCGCGTGGGCCGCGTGATTTCGTATTTCGATCCAGATTATTCGAAGATCGAAATGATCGATACCCACGGCTGGATCCGGTCGTACATTGAACGCTCCACGATGGTGCGCGATGCGAGTTATCAGCCTCGGCAATCGAAAATCGCGGTAGGCGCAGGCGGCGTGCTGGGTGTCGGCCTCATGCAGGGCAAGCAAAAACTGATGTTCCTGCCGGACGCGCATACCGATTTCATCTACGCAACCGTCGGCGAGGAACTCGGTTTGTGGGGCACCTCCGCGGTCCTCGCTGGATTCGTGGTGATTCTGTGGCGGGGCGCGCGGCTGTTTCTTTTGGCGCGCGAAGATTTTGGAAAATACCTGGCCCTGGGCGTCACCGTATCGATTGTGGTGCAGGCGCTGATCAATATGAGCGTGGTGCTCGACATGGCGCCGACCAAAGGGTTTCCGCTGCCGATGATCAGCTTCGGAGGCTCCTCCATGTTGAGCACGCTTGCTTCACTTGGCATGTTGTTGAGTGTGAGTGAACATGAAGGATGAAAAAACCGGCGACTTTCGTGATGGCAGGCGGAGGGACTGCGGGCCATGTGATTCCGGCGCTGGCGGTGGCGCGAGAATTACGGGCGCGGGGACATTCGGTGCGGTTCATCGGGACGCGCCGCGGCATCGAATCGAAACTGGTTCCGGCGGCGGATTTTCCGATCGATTGGATCGAAATCGGCGGCCTCAACCGGGTGGGGTTGCGCCGCATGTTCACGTCCCTGGCCGAACTTCCGGTGAGTATTTGGCAGGCGGCACGACTGCTGGATCGCGCGAGTCCTGTTACGGCCATATTTTCGATGGGCGGATATGTCGCGGGTCCGGTATTGCTGGCCGCCTTATGGAAGCGCTTGCCGGTGGTGGTAATGGAGCCGAACGCGGTGCCCGGGTTCACGCACCGGGGGCTGGCGCGTTTCGTGGCGCGAGCCTTGGTGAGCTTCGAGGAGACGGTTCGCAGTTTTCCAGCGGGCCGGGCGGAGGTAACGGGGCGGCCGGTACGCGACGAGTTTTTCGCGATCGCGCCGAAGCCGCGAACCGATGTGCTGACGGTTCTGATTACCGGTGGCAGTCAAGGCTCGCGGACGCTGAATCGGGCGGCGGAAGAAAGCTGGAGTCTGTGGGAACAAGCGGGGAAAAAAGGCTGGGTACGTTTGATTCATCAGACGGGCGAACGTGCGTTTGCGGATCTCGCGCCGAAATTTCGAGCATCGGGAATGGCGGGAGAAATTTCGGCGTTTGTCGACGATATGCCGCGGGCGTTCGCCGAAGCGGACTTGATCGTCAGCCGCTCCGGTGGCACTGTCAGCGAGATTGCAGCGGCGGGAAAGCCGTCCATCCTGGTTCCTCTTCCGACCGCTGCGGATCAGCATCAGTTGCGCAACGCGCAGGCATTCGAAAAAGCCGGTGCGGCCTTACTAGTGTTGGATTCGGAAATGACGGGCGCGCGGCTGGTGGAGGAAGTGACGCGTCTGTCGAGCACGCCGGGGCTGCTCGAAAAGATGGGCGAATCGGCGCGGGCGCTGGCGAGGCAGGGAGCGGCGCAGCGGGCGGCGGACGTTCTGGAAGGCTTTATTACAGATTGACTTCGGGTAAGAAAGCCGAAACAATAACCTATTGAAATGTTTTTTAAACCCCAACATGTTCATTTTGTCGGCATCGGAGGGATCGGCATGTCCGGTCTGGCCGAAGTGCTGCTTGAGCTGGGGTATCGCGTGAGCGGTTCCGATCTCAAATTTTCGCCGATTACGGAGCGTTTGTCCGCGCGCGGCGCGACGATCATGCAGGGGCACAAGGCGGAAAACGTGGAGGGCGCGAAAGCGGTGGTGGTCAGCTCCGCCGTGCAGAGCGAAAATCCAGAAGTTCTCGAAGCGCGGCGCCTGGCGATTCCAGTGATCCCCAGAGGGGAGTTGCTGGCCGAGCTGATGCGGCAGAAATTCGGCATCGCCGTCGCCGGCAGCCACGGCAAAACAACCACCACTTCGATGACGGCGGTGATTCTCAGCCACGCCGGCCTTGATCCCACGATCGTCGTGGGTGGGAAAGTAGGCATGATGGGCGGGGCCAATGCGCGGCTCGGCAAGTCGGATTATCTGGTGGTCGAATCGGACGAAAGCGACGGGTCCTTTCTGAAGCTGGCGCCCATCGTTGCGATTGTGACGAACATCGATCGCGAGCATCTGGACCACTACTCGGGTCTCGGCGAGATCCGGCGCGCGTTTGCCGAGTTCGTCGGTAAAGTGCCCTTTTACGGCGCGGCGATTCTTTGTATCGATGACGAAAATGTCCAACAGATTCTGCCGGCTGTGAACCGGCGCACCATTACATACGGGCTGAGCGCGCAAGCCGACCTGCGCGTGACCAGTTCGTCGGCGGGCCATCTGGCGAGCGAATTTCATCTCGACTTTCGCGGCCGCGATTTAGGCTGCTTCCGGCTGCATATCCCCGGAGCGCACAATGTGCTGAACGCGACCGCTGCGATCGCTGTCGGCTTGGAACTCGAAATTCCCATAGAAACGATTCGCGAAGCGCTGGCATCTTTTAATGGAGTTGATAGAAGGTTTCAGATTCGCGGCACGGAACGCGGCGTGACCGTGATTGACGATTACGGCCACCATCCGACGGAGATTCGCGCGACGCTCGCGGCCGCGCGGGCGTGCCGTTATAAACGCATTCACATTTTATTCCAGCCCCATCGTTATACGCGGACCGATGCGTTGATGGACGAATTTGCGCGCGCGTTTCATCAGGCCGATACGGTGCATGTGATGGATATTTACGCGGCATCGGAAGAACCTATTGAAGGGGTGACGGCCGAAGCGCTGGCGGCTCGCATGACTGCTTTCGGGCATCGCGGCGCGCATTACGTGGGCTCCATGGAGCGCGGAATCGAATCGGTGACGGCGGAAGCGCAGCCAGGCGACGCCATCGTGACGCTGGGCGCGGGAAGCGTGTCCCAGGCGGGAGAAGGAATTTTATTGCGGTTAAAGGCATGAGTGCCGAAAGGTAAAAGGATGTTGCCAGGGGTAGAGACCGAGTCCCGATCGCCGCGAGCCCGCGTGCGTAACGGCGCGCCCGCGCGCCCCGGCATCTCCACTGCGCGTATCGTGATGATCGCCGTGGCGTTTTGTGCCGTGCTGATCGCGTCACTTTACCTTTTCCACCAGTTTGAGCAATTCCTGATTCGCGACCCGCGATTCGCTTTGAACGGAGTGGAGGGCGACGTCGGGAGCATCGAAATCGCCGGCGCCTCCCACGCCTCGCGCACCCAGATTGAGCGCGTTTTCTCCATCGACCTTGGCCGCAGCGTCTATCTGCTGCCTCTGACCGAGCGCCGCGAAGCACTTCGATCCGTCGATTGGATTAAGGACGCATCGATCGCGCGGCTGTGGCCGAACCGCGTGGTGGTGAGCATTGAAGAGCGAAAGCCCGTCGCTTTCCTGACGCTCGCGGCTTCCCGTTTTGCCTTGATCGATGACGAGGGAGTGATTCTGCCCACCGCGCCGGATCGCTTTACCCTGCCGGTGCTCTCCGGGGTGCGCGCGTCTGATCCTCTCGAATCCCGGCGCGACCGGGTGCATCGGATGCTGCGGCTGACGCGCGATCTGGGCGGGGAAGCGCAAAACATTTCGGAGATCGATGTTTCCGATCGCGACAACCTGAAAGTGACGGCTCCGCGCGACGGCCACATTGTAACTCTGCTGCTGGGCGACCGTGATTTCGCCCGGCGTTATCAGAATTTTCTAAATCATTATGCGGAGATCAAGCGCCGTTTGCCGAATGCGGCGACGCTCGATCTGCGTCTGGAAGATCGTATTACGGTGGTGGAATAGCATGGCCTCGAAAACACAGCTCGTCGTCGGTCTCGATGCGGGAAGTTCGCGCACGCGCTGCGTGATCTGCGCGCTGGAGGGCGGTTTCATCCGCTATCTGGGCCATGGCCTCGCACCTGCCGCGGGCTGGGCGAAGGGCAAAGTCACGGATCAGGACGCGGTTTCGGAATCGATTCGCGCGGCCGTTACCGATGCCGAACGCGGTGCGCAAGTCTCGGTCGAAGCGGTTACTGTCGGCATCGGCGGCATGCATGTGCAGGGCGCGCAGAGCAGTTGGCCTTATGAATTCGGCCGGCCTCGCGAAGTGGATGCGGACGATATGGCCTACGCGGTCGAAATGGCTTCCGAAGTCGGCCTCCAGCGCGACCGGATGCTGCTCCACGTGGCTCCGCAGGATTTCGTGCTCGATGGCCGCGCCGGATATCGCAAGCCTCATAAAGGCGTCTGCTCCCGGTTGGAAGCGAACGTCCACATCGTCAGCGCGTCGTTTCAGGAACACCAGGCGGTGATCGCCGCGATACACCTGGCCCACCTCGCCGTCGAGGAAACGGTATTTGAGCCGATGGCCGCCGCCTACGCCTGCCTCACCCATGAGGTGCGCGCGCGCGGCGTGGCGCTGCTCGATATCGGCGTCGATTCGGCGGACCTAGTCGTCTATGACGGCGAAGCGTTGCTGCTCGCCTCCAGTATTCCCATTGGAGCGGACCGCTTCACCCGCGATGTGGCTTTCCAGTTCAAGGTCACCTATGAGGATGCGGAGTGCCTCAAGCAGCAATATGGATGCGCCCTGCTCGGCCTCACCTCCGATTCCAGCCTGATCGAAGTTCCTTCCCCCGAAGGCCGCCCTCCGCGCGAAGCCCGCCGCGCCGAGTTGATCGAAATTCTGGAAGCGCGCGCCGAAGAATTGTTCCATTATGTGCGCGCCGAATTGCAGCGCGTCGGCATGGAGCGCAGTCTGCTGGAAGGCATTGTGATCACCGGCGGCGGCGCCTCATTGAACGGCATGTGTGACATGGCGGAGCGCGTGCTGAACTGCCAGGCTGGCAATGGTCTGGCCACCGAAAATGACATCGGCGATTGGCCCGAGGAATTGAAAAGCCCTCTCTGGACCGCGGCCGCGGGCCTCGCGATGTATTCGGGAAAGCTTAAACTTCATCGTCCCCCGCGCAGGCGGATGACCGGTCTTATGGGTTTGGTTCTCAGATAGATAAAAGGAGCACATATGACACTCGATCCCTTGAAATTCGTGATTCAGGAAGAAGCGGCGCCCAAAACGCGAATTCGTGTCTTCGGCGTCGGCGGAGGCGGCTGCAACGCAGTCGCGCGCATGCTGAATGAAGGCCTCTCGGGCGTAGAATTCTGCGTGCTCAACACCGATGTTCAGGCGCTCTCGGCATCACCGGTGCCGAACCAGCTCGCCATCGGTTCGAAGGTCACGAACGGCCTTGGCGCCGGGTCTGATCCTTTGGTGGGCCGTCAGGCCGCGCTCGAAGACACCGAGAAAATTATCGATCTGCTCGAAGGCGCGGACATGGTCTTCGTCACTGCCGGACTCGGCGGTGGAACGGGCACCGGAGCCGCGCCCGTGGTCGCCTCTCTTGCCAAGGAACTCGGAGCGCTCACCGTCGCCGTGGTCACCAAGCCGTTCGCGTTTGAAGGACCAAAGCGCCGCAAGCAGGCCGACCTCGGCTTAAGTGAACTGGCCAGCGTAGTCGATACCGTCATCACCATTCCCAACGATCAACTGCTCGACCTCGTGCCCAAGGGCACCAGCTTTTTTGAAGCCTTCCGCGTCGCCGACGACGTTCTGCGCCAAGCTGTCCAGGGCATCAGCGACATCATCACCACCCCCGGCCTGATCAATCGCGACTTCTCCGATATTCGCAGCATCATGCTCGGCATGGGCTACGCCATGATGGGAACCGCCTCCGCCAAGGGCGAAAATGCGGCCCTCATCGCCGCCGAGAAAGCCATCAGTTGCGCCCTCATGGAAGCCGGCGGCGTCCGCGGCGCACGCGGCGTGCTGATCAATATTATGGGATCGAGCAAGCTCGGCCTGCATGAGGTGAATGAAGCCTGCACGCTGATCCGCAATGCCGCCGCCAATGAAGACGTGCAGATCAACTTCGGCGTCGTGCTCAATGAAACGATGGGCGACGAAGTGAAGATCACCGTGATTGCCACCGGTTTCGAGCGCGAGAATCTTCCCGCGATCGAGCGTAAGAAATCCGCCGCCGAACTAGCCTCCGCGCCCGCGCCCATTGCGCCTCCGGCCGAGCAAATGGAGATGATCGAGCCTGAACCGGAGCCTGAGCCTGTCTACGCCGAACCGGAGCCCGCCCCCATGACGATGGCCGCGACCGCCACTGCGCCTCCTCCGGCCGCTCCGTTATTCGACGAACTCGATGTCCCGGCAATCCTTCGCCGCGATCGCCGCTTCGTGCAGTAAAGGAATCGGCGCAATCGCGACGAGCCGCGATCGAAGAAAGCGGCTCTTAACCAATGAGATGCAGCACTACATGTCGCCGGTGTGGTGCTGCACGATGCTCGAATAAATAAATTCCCTGCCAGGTCCCCAGCGCCATCCGCCCGTTCACCACCGGAATCGTTAATGAAGTCTGCGTTAGCGCTGTGCGTATATGCGCCGGCATATCATCCGGACCCTCATCCTGATGCCGGTACCTCGGATCATTCTCCGGCGCCAGCCGTTCAAAATAATCCGCCAGGTCCCGCACCACGTCCGGATCCGCATTCTCCTGAATCGTCAGCGACGCGGAAGTATGCTGCACAAATATAGTTAACAGCCCGGTGTCGATCCTGAGCGACGACACCCACGCCGCCAACTCTCGCGTAAATGAATACAGCCCCTTCCCGCGCGTAGAAATCTGGAGCGAATACGTATGTTGAGTCACTCAACTCAAGGTTACCTGCTCTCTTCCGGTGGAACCGCCATGCTGGCCAGGTCGCGGACATCCGCAAATAATTAGGACGCCGTGTTTAACTACTTCGTCCCCATCGCTGCATCGATACTTTTCAAATTTTGTCGCGCATACTTTGCTTCTTCCAGATCCGGATTCAAATCGAGCATCGTGCGAAAATGAATCCCCGCGCTGGCCAGAGTCTCCAGACTCTGCGATTGCTGCGCCTGATGCATATAACAGAGCGCCAGGGCGTAGTGTGTATAAGGATCTTTAGGGTCGTACGCCAGCGATTTTTGACAGTATGCGACCGCCGCATCGAAGTGCGATTGCTTTCGCTCCGCATCACACAAGCCGAAATAGGCCAGGCTGCGTAAATCGCGCCACGTATCGGTTTGCGCGGCTCGCTTCTTTTTCCCTATGCCCGCGATGTAGCCGAGCACATAGTAATTCAGCTTCCCCGCAAGCTTCGTGTCGAAGTCGCTGAGCTTCAGATACGACACATACTCGCCCGTCGATTCCTGCAAGGAGCCGCTCATTCGCAGGCTATCAGCAAGCCACAAGTGCGCTTCCGCATTGCCTGGCGTGAGCTTGATCGCCGTCCGCGCCGCTTCGATCGCCTGCGGATACGCGTCTTTTAATCGATACGCCTCCGCTGCAAGATAGAACGCCGTCGCGTCGGTGGAGTCGCGCTGCGTCACCGTGTTCAACTGACGCACCGCTTCATCCACCGCGCCCGTATCGAGCAGCGATCCTGCCAGACTGACGCGCGCTTCCAGATAATCCGGGTCGATTTCAATCGCCCGCCTGAATGCCGCTTGCGACTTCTCCTCGTCGAACAGAGAATTGTAGGCGCGCCCTAAATACAGATACGCCTGGCTGAAATTCGGATCGATCGTCAACGCTTTCTCGAAATGCGCGATAGCCTTTTTGTAGTTGTCGGTGAATCCTTTGTTGTAGAATTCGATGCCGTGATTCAGCTCGTCCAGCGCCGCTTTGGGACGGTGCCTGGCGATCAGAATCTTGATCGAAACCGTCGAATCGCGGCCCGGATACACAATCTCCTCGCGCGGTCCATCAGGTTCGTAGCCCATTTTCACACCCTGTACGGTGTGATTTCCAGGCTTGAGGCCAGGCAGGCGCAAGGGCGTCCCTTTATTAATGACTCCTTGCGAAACCCCGTCGACGAAGACTTCCACAGCGTCCATGTTCGATTCGAAAACCAATGTGCCATTCTTCGGCGGTGGAGCATTCCCCGCCCTCAGTCCGCCTGGAATATAGGCGAGAATCATGTTCGGATCGAAGCTGCCGCGGTCGGACGTTGGATTCTGCCGGCCCTGCGTGACCTCGCGAACATTCCGCCGCACATACTCCGCCAGCTCGTCCGCGGTGACGATGCCGTCACCCGATTCATCGGCTTCGCCTTCCAGCCCTTTGACGACGTAATAAGTAAAAATACCGTGCCCATCGCCCCAATTCTTGCTCTCAAACGATTGCTCCCGGTCGCGGCTCGCCGTAAGCGAAAACATGGTGCGCGAAAGGTCGAGCAGGCTCTTGTTCACCTGCGCCAATTCCGCGTCGGGTGAAATCGCGCCGGAGTGGCACGAATCGGTCAGCAGCACTTTCCACTTCGCTTTGATCTTCGTCCCGGCGACCGCGCCCAGCGTATCCATCGGATAGCCCGATCCGCCGACGTTTGCCGGATCGATATCATACGGAGCCAGGTAGCCGCGGCCCCCGCTGATGAATCCGTGACCGGCGAAATAAATCACCACCCGATCCGGTTCCTTGGCGACCGAGGGCAGCCACACTTCAAGCTCCTGTTTCAAATTCGCGAGCGTCGCCTTCGGGCCAATCAGCCGATGCACGTTCTCCGCGCGAAAATTCCCGCCCTCCGGATTGATCAGCACCGAGTAAACCGACTCGGCGTCGCGCTCCGCGAAATCGAGCTGCGCCTTCGCTGGCAAATTTTTATATTTCGCGACGCCAACCACCAGCGCATAACCGCGCGGAATCGCCACCGGCGGCGCTGCCGGACGATCCTCTTCATATTTCAAGTCGCGCGACTTCTGCGCCTGCGGAGTCTGATCCGCAGCACTAGCCTGGTGCGTGACCAGCGCAGTACCAACTTGCTGCACAGCCAGCGCCCTATCCGCCTGCTGCGTGATCAGCGCAACACCCACGTGCCGCGCAGCCAGCGCCCTATCCGCCTGATGCGTGACCAGCGCAGTCCCCACGTGTCGCGCACCCAGCGCCAAATCCGGCTGCTGCGCGACAAGCGCCAAATTAACGATGAGCCAGGCGAAGTTCATAGATGACCGGTCCCGTTAACGCCGTCGGTGACGACATCACTGTTGCACCTTTTTCCTGAATAAAGAGTAAATCTCGCGGCGTCGGCGCGGCGATCCCGTCAAGGTTCTTAGGAACCGCCTCACCTTCTTTAAGGGGCTTCACGCCGGCCGAAGTATCCACGCAATCGCCTCGGGATTTAAAAATCTCATCGTCGCAGCGAGGCCGGAAACTCTGCGGCAAACTGGCATTCGGTGGCGGAGGCAGCGGGCGATACTCATTTCCCAGCTTCACCGGACTGATCACCCAATATACGATGTCGTGACCCGCCGGCCCGGTCACCTTAAACCATCCCTGCGCGGCCGGAACCACGTAATCCTTCCCCGCTTCGATGCTGTTGTCGGCCCCCGTATCGGACCGCGGAAACAGTAGTTCATAGGAGCCGGAAGTCCCGTGATTCATCACGTATAAGTATCCGGCGAATGAGGATGTCACGTGAAACCGCAGCTTATCGCCCGTGGCGAACACCAGCGCCGAATCCACCTTCTTCCACACCGCGCTTTCTTCTCGCTCCACGGTGAGGCGGACTCTCTGCACGTCATCCGGGGATGGCCCCGCTCGTAGCAAAGCGGCCATCGCGCAAATCACAAAAATTTTCATATCGGCTACTTGTGCTTCAGCGCCACATCCACCACCAGCATCGCGTCATTGGCCCGGCTCGGATTCACCACGTAGGTCGCCTTCTCCGTCTTCACCGGCGCGTCAGGAGCCGGCTCGCTGATCTCGTCCACCTTCTCGAACACCAGGTCGCGCGATTTCACCTCGTCCCGCAGCCGATTCACCACATCGTTGCCGACCGTCGCCTTTGCCATCAACGTCCGCTCGCTGCCCGCGCCCGAAGACCCATTGATGGAATAAATCAGCTTGTCGAGATCCGGCTCCGGCCGCCGCGTCAGCACCAGGAAAAGTTTCTCCGTCCCCAATTGGTCGTTGAACACGAACTGTCCCTTGTCGCCTGGCGGAATCTGCTGCGACGAGCCTTTTTCGATGCGATTGTTGCCGCCCTCCACATCGCTCGAAGGGAACAGCAGACTCCAGTTGCCGCTCGATCCCTGCATCACCACGTAGAGATAGCCTGTGGTGTTGGTGTCTACATTAAGCCGGATCCGGTCGCCGGACCGGAACGTCGAATCCGCATCGACCTCCGCAAATTTACCCCCGGCATCGCGCTTCATCACGCTGTAGCGCATCCCGAGCGGCGTATTGGCCACGTTCGCCACCGGAACCGCTGTCGATGGTTTGCGCGCCGGTGGCGCTATCTTCTTTGTCTGGGACGCATCGGGCGGCGGAGTATAGAACAGCTCCCTCGCCTTCAATCCCGAATCCTGCGAATATCCGACGCCCGCTACAACCGTCATCATCAGCAGTGTTTTCATAATTACCTCTATTCCCAGTCTAGTCCGCGCAAACCAGCTCAGTTAGGGCTCAAAACATATCCAGGCCGCGCGTACGCCCTGGCCCCCGGAACCGAGACTTCTACCGAAATCGTGTGCCGCCCGGCGTCATCAGAGCTGGGATAGTAGCTTAACAGATAGGCGCTCCGCAGTTCGACCCCTAGTGTTCCGATGGCGTCCTCCAGCCCCGCTTGCTCGTGGAAGTGCAGCTCCGTGCCTCCCGTTCCGGCAATCAGGCGCGACAATGGCTCGGCTTTGGCGTCCGATGAAACCAGTGCGTAAATCGAGACATTTTCCCGGTCAGCCTCTTCTTCAAGCGCCTTCCACGTCGCCTTGCTTCCATGATCCGCCGCTTGCCCGATAAACAGCAGCACCCGCGCATGCGTTCGCGGACGCTCCTTCAGCATCGCAATCGCATCCATTCCCGCGTCGATCATATGCGCCTGGGACCCCTTCGCCGAAACACTGCGAAACGCCGCCCTCACATCGCCCGCGCCGAAGGGCTTCAGGACTTTGATAGTGCCTCCGTAACCGATCACCGCGGCCCGGCCGGTCGCGCCCACCAGATGCGCCTCCATCACGCTCCCCACCTTCGTGATATAGCGAACCGCCGCACGCGCATCCGAATTGGTCTGAATCGCGATCACCACCGAAACCGGCGCGTCATCCGTATCGAGGGTGAGCACTTGCGGAACCCCGTTGTCTAAGATTCGAAAATCGGCCGTCTTGAGCCCCGGAATCAGCTTGTTCTCGTGCGAATAAACCAGCGTCGGCACAGCCACCAGGCGAACCGGAACCCGGATCACCGGCGTTTCCTGCGCCACAAGGACCGCTAGGCCGACTAAGATTCCGCGCAACATGGCAACTCCCAATTTCTCAATGATGCCACGCGGCGACGCGGAGATGGACTCCCTTGTAGGGCGGACCCCCTGGTCCGCGGCCGACGCCCTCGTCGGCCTTCGTGCACATCCGGCGGCGACGGCTCTTCTGTGTGGAACTACAAGGCAAATCCTACTCTTATTCCGACCGCTCCTGGCCACGTACTTGCTCCCTCCAGACCATCATGCTGGAAGCAATGACAGGAAATCTCGAAAAGTACCTGGATCTGCTGAGCGCGCGCCAAAAACTTGTCGCTTCGAACATCGCCAACGCCGATACTCCCGGTTATACGACCAAAGATATTGATTTTCAACAGGAATTCATGAACTTGGTGAACGGACAGCAACCCCTGACGGTGGAAGCGCAAGGATTGCCAATGAAACCCGACGGCAATAATGTCAGTGTCGACCGCGAGGCTCGCATGCTCGCCGAAAATGCCATGCGTTTCAATGTGGCTTCCGTTTTGCTACGCGGCACGATCAATACCGTTAAGGAAGCCATTACAGGAGGCTCCAGCTCATGAGCTTATTTGCCGCTCTCCAAGTCAGCGCCTCCGGCATGCAAGCCGAGCGCACCCGCGCCGAGACGCTGGTGGAAAATATGGCCAATTCGGAGACCACACGGACTCCCCAAGGAGGCCCTTATAAACGCAAAGATGTGGTTTTTTCCAGCGAATTGCAGGAATCGCCATTTTCCGCCGTGTTCCAGAATGAACTCGCCACCGGCGTCAACGTGGCCGAAATTACGGAGGACAACAGCGCTCCCGACTTGCGCTACATGCCCAGCCATCCTGACGCTAATTCTGAAGGCTACGTGGCGTATCCCAAAATGAACCCGGCCATGGATATGGCGGATCTGCTCAATACCACCCGGTCTTACCAAGCCAATATCGCCGCCATGACCGCGGTGAAGGACATGATTACGCACTCGATCGATCTACTCAGGTAACTTATGGCGCCAATCATTCCTTCTAATTTCACGATCCCTGCGTTGCCGTCGCTGAGCGACGCTGCATCCGCTGCGCCCACCGGTGGTGCGGCATTTGGTTCCGTCCTCACGGACGCCATTTCCAAAGTGGAAAGTTTCCAAAATAACGCAACCACTTCGGTAAACAATTTTCTATCCGGCGAAGGAGAGGAATTACATAAGGTTGCCCTCGCCACTCAGCAGGCCGACTTGTCATTCCAACTTTTCATGCAAGTGCGCAATAAAGTGGTCACCGCGTACAACCAGGTCATGCAGATGCAGGTTTGATGATCAGATTCGACGAAACCTAACCCAATGAACCAGTTCAAACAAATCTACGAGCGGCTTTCCTGGTCCCAGAGGATCTGGATCCTGGTGGCCGTGGTCGCCGTCATCGGCGGCCTCACCTGGACCAACCATTGGAATGATGAGCGGGATTTCAAGCCGCTATTCACCGGGCTGGCCGATGAGGACGCCGGTGCGCTGGTCACCAAGCTGCATGAGGCGGGCGTCGAATACCGCTTGGCGAGCGGCGGTTCCACCATCCTGGTTCCCTCCGATAAGGTGGCCGAGGCGCGCTTGCAGATGGCTTCCGCCGGACTTCCCAAGTCCGGCCGCATCGGATTTGAGCTGTTCGATAAAGCCAATTTCGGCGCCAGCGAATTTACCGAACAGATTAACTATCATCGGGCCATTGAAGGGGAGCTGGAACGCTCTGTGATGTCGATCCGCGAGGTGGAAACGGCGCGAGTGCATCTTACACTGGCCAAGGATTCTTTGTATTCCGAAGCGCGCCAGCCGGCGAAGGCCAGCGTGATCGTGAAGCTGCGCCACGCAGGCGCGCTGTCCCCGCAAAACATCGCCGCGATCTGCCAGCTCACCGCCAGCGCCGTGCCGGGCCTCTTAACGGAGCAGGTTTCACTGGTCGATACCAACGGCAATCTGTTGAACCGTCCACGCCCGAACGCCGCCGCCGATGGCTCCGACGCTTCGGAGGCTACGCTCGACTACCGAAAATCGGTCGAGCTGAATTTGCAGAATAAGATCTCGACCACGCTCGAACCGCTGCTGGGGCCGGACCATTTCCGCATCGGCGTCTCGGCCGATGTCGATCTTACCAGCGGCGAGCAGAGCGAGGAAATTTTCGATCCCGCGAAATCCGTGATGGTAAGCTCGCAGAACACCTCGGATGGTCCCGCGCTGGCCAGCGCTTCGGGCATTCCCGGCTTGGCGTCGAATTTGCCCAATCCGGCCTCGAAGCCCACCACCGGAGCCAGCAATTACGCCCGTCATACGGAGAACATCAGCTATCAGACCAGCCGCCTGGTAAAGCACACCAAGCTGCCGCAGGGCGGCGTGAAGAGGCTATCGATGTCCGTTTTGGTGGACCACACGCTGCGCTGGGAAGGGACTAAGCGAATCGTCGAAGCGCCTTCGGCGGAGAAGCTTAAAGTGATTCACGATCTGGTTGCCGCGGCCACCGGACTCGATCCGGCGCGCGGCGATCAACTGGTAGTCGATGCATTTCCGTTCGAATCGACGCTGACCGCGGAGCGCTCCGATGCGCTGCCGGCGGCGCCGCCGGTGGGCGCGAACCAGTTTCCGCCGTGGCTCCAGAAACTGATGGCGCAGAAGAATTTCGCAATCATTGCCGGCGCCGGCGCGGCCGCCATGCTGGTGCTGGTCGCCGGATCTCTCCTGATGCTTTCGAAGCGCAACAAGAAACGCGCGCAGGCTGCTCTCGCCCTTGCCGCGCTCGATGCCAGCAGGCAAAAAGGGGGCACCGTCGCCGATGCGCAGAAGGACCTTGAAGCCCGCATGGCCGGCCAGCTAGGGGAACAGGCCCGCAAGGACGCGGAGGCCATGCTGCAACTCCAACTGCCCCAGGTCCAGACGAAGAAGACCGAAGTGATCAAGAAACATATCGCCGCCGAAGCCAAAAAGGATCCAACCGCGATGGCCCAGGTAGTAAGGACGTGGCTCAATGGTGAAGAATACCAGCGCTAGTGAGCCGGTTCCCGGTCTTCGCAAAGCGGCCATCCTGATGGTGATGATCGGCGATGAGGCGTCGGCCATTCTTCTTCGCCAGCTCGACGAAGAGGAAGTGCAGCAGATCAGCCGTGAGATTGCCCGCGTCGGGTCGCTTACCGCGCAGGAAGCGGAGGAGGTTCTTGAAGAGTTTTACCAGATGGCCATCGCCCACGATTACGTGGTGAAAGGCGGCATCGACTACGCGAAGAAAATCCTCATCGGCGCCTTTGGACCGGAGGCGGCGAAGAAGATGCTGGACCGCCTGATGAAGACGCTGACCAATGAAACGCTGAGCTTCGACGCGCTCCAAAAAACCGATCCGGCGCAACTCGCCAAGTTTATTCACAGCGAGCATCCGCAAACCATCGCCCTGATTCTTTCGCACCTGAACCCCTCCCAGGCAGCGGGTTTGCTGTTCTCGCTGCCCGCCGAAATGAGGTCCGACATCGCCCTCCGCATGGCCAGCCTGGATCAGATCTCGCCCGAAATCATTTCGAAGATCGCCGGTGTGATCGGATCGAAGCTCAAGTCGCTCGGAGAGCTGAGCCGCGAATCGACCGGGGGCGTTCACGCGGTGGCGGAAATGTTCAACCGGCTGGACTCCAATAGCGCCAAGGAAATCCTGGAAAATATCGAGCAGGTGAATCCGAACCTGGTGGAAACCATCCGCCACCTGATGTTCGTGTTTGAAGACCTGCTGCTGCTGGATGTGAACGCGGTGAAGGAGGTGCTGGCGAAGGTGGACCGCAAGGTTCTGACCATGGCGCTGAAAGGTACCAGTGAACAGATGAAGAATCATATGCTGCAGGCGATGAGTCAGCGCGGCGCCGAAATGCTGCGGGAAGATATGGAAGCGCTCGGTCCCATCAAGATCAAGGAAGTCGAGGCGTCGCAGCAAATGATCATTTCCGTGGTGCGGCAGCTTGAAACCGAAGGCGTGATTAGCCTGAAGGGCACGGCGGGGGAACAATATGTCCTCTAGATTGATACGTCCTGAAGACGGGGTGGAGATAGAGCCGATTCAGTGGCGCCCGGCCGGAGGGCGTCCGCGCCCGGCTGACTCCGGAAAAGCGCTCGTCCCCGAATCGCGTGTATCTGAGCAGGAAATAGAAGTCCGCGTCCGCGCCGCCTACCAGCAAGGTCATTCCGCTGGAGAAGCAGCCGCCTCCCAGCTAGCCCAGCAGAAACTCGATCCGGTTTTGAACGGGTTCAATAGCATCATCGCCGAACTGGCTTCCTTAAGAAAACGCACCCGCGCCGAAGCCGAGGACGATGCCGTGAAGCTGGCCATTGCCATCGCGCGGCGCGTGCTATACCGGGAACTCGCGACCGATCCCGATGCGATTCTCGGCTTGGTAAAAGCGGCCTTCAGCAAATTGAATGCACGCGAAACGCATCGCCTGCGCGTCTCGTCTTCCGATTCCGCGGCGATACAGCAGCATCGCGCGAAATTGCAAATTCCACCGGCGGTCGAGCTGGTCTCCGACGGTTCGCTAATGCCCGGTAGCGCGATTTTCGAGACAACCCGAGGCGATCTCGATGCGTCGGTCGATACGCAGCTCTTAGAGATCGATCGCGGCCTGACAGACATCCTTAAACGGCGAAAATGATGCAAAAAGTGACTCGTAAATGATCTTAAAAGACCTTATTTCGGCATTATCCGGCATGGAGACATTGCAGCGGTCAGGTCGCGTGAGCGAGATTGTGGGCCTGTTAATCGCCTCCGACGGACCGGCCACCGCGGTGGGAGATTTCTGCGAAATACGCAGCGCGCAGGGCCGCGCGGTTCGCGCCCAAGTTGTTGGTTTCAGAGACGGAAAAGTGCTTCTGATGCCGCTCGAAGAAACCGGCGGATTGCAATTAGGCGATACGGTTATCGCGAGGCCCGAAGCGGCTCGCGTCGAAGTTGGCCCCCAACTTCTGGGCCGCGTGCTGGACGGTTTCGGAAAGCCAATGGACGGTGGTCCATCTATTGATCCTGAAGCACTTTACGATCTTTATGCCACGCCGCCTGGGCCGCTTCAGAGAGAGCATATTACCCAACCGCTAGTCACCGGCGTTCGCGCGATCGACAGTTTGCTGCCGTTTGGAAAAGGGCAGCGCATCGGAATTTTCGGCGGGTCGGGGGTTGGAAAAAGCACGTTATTAGGGGCGATGGCGCGGCAGAACTCCGCCGATATCAGCGTGATAGCGCTGATCGGCGAGCGGAATCGCGAGGTCCGCGAGTTCATTGAAAAAGAGCTGGGCAAAGAAGGCATGAAGCGCAGCGTGGTGGTGTGCGCGACCTCCGATATGCCCGCGCCTCTGCGCATTCGCGCCGGTTTTGTGGCCGTCGCGGTGGCCGAATATTTTCGCGATTGCGGTAAAAGTGTTTTGCTTGTAATGGATTCCGTCACGCGCCTGGCGATGGCGCAGCGCGAGATCGGCTTGGCCGCGGGCGAGCCTCCCAGCCAGAAAGGCTACACGCCGAGCGTCTTTAATTTACTGCCGAAGATTTTTGAACGAGCCGGAAACTTCCCCAAAGGCTCAATTACGGGGTTCTTCACGGTGCTGGTCGAAGGCGACGATTTCAACGAGCCGATTTGCGACGCGGTGCGCGCGATTTTGGATGGGCATATCATTCTGTCGCGCGAACTCGGGGCGATGGGGCACTATCCGGCGATCGATATCCTGAACTCGGTCAGCCGTTTAGCAAGTAAAGTCACGACGCCCGAGCAAAGGGAAGCGGCGCGCAAGATTCGCGAGACTTTGGCGTCCTATCACCAATCGGAGGACCTGATCAATCTGGGCGCGTACGCGTCGGGATCGAATGCGCGGCTCGATTCGGCGATCCGTCTGCGGCCGAATCTGATGACGTTCCTGCGGCAGTCTCCTGATACGGCGGCGCCGATGGCTGAGACGCTGAAACAGCTTTACGCGCTGGCGTCAAATGCATGAAAAAGTTCGCGTTCCCGCTTGAACGAGTGATGGATTTTCGGCGCATGCAGGCGAGGTTGGAAGAATCCAAGCTCGAAACATTGTATGCCGAACTGCGCGCCACCGATGCTCGTGAAGCGGCGTTGATTGCACAGAAGGCGCAATCGGAAAAAGCCTTGCGAGCCGCGCCTTCGGTAACCGGTTTCGACTTGGAACTGTTCGCCACTTTCCGGGAGGCGATGGCGATAGAACACAATCGCCTGCAACAGGCTCGCGCCGATTGCAGGAAACGGATCGGCGCGCAGTTCGCGGTTCTGATGGTGAAGCGGCGCGAGCTGAAGCTTCTCGAAAAGCTGAGGGATCAGCGGTTCGAAAAGTGGGAGAAAGAGATGTTCAAAGAGATTGACCAGCAGGCGGAAGAGGCTTATCTGGCGAAGTGGAAGCCGAGGTAACGCTAAGCAACAGTGGCGAGCCCATTCTTCTCGACGAGCGAGAGCAGCTTGAGCGATGCACCCGAAGGCCGCTTTTCGCCGCGCTCCCATTTGCTAACAAGACTGGTGGTAACATTCAGATAATTCGCAAACACTGTTTGACTGACGTTCTCTTTCTCACGAATCGCTTTAATCTCTTCGGGCTTCAATGGCCGAATTGGCGTAAGGCAGGCATCATCGAAGCGCCGCATGGTTTGTTTGTCTACTGCCCCAACATCATGCAAAGCCTCCATGGCTTCATGAATCGCCGCCAGTGCGTCACTACGATACTTTTTGCTCATTCGGTCCTTACCTCTATAAAATCAAATCTCTCCACGAGTTTCGCGAGTTGTTTCTCTGTCAATGCGAGGATGTGCTTGGCGGCTTCCTTGAACTGTTCTTTCTCACGGTCATCGATGTTCGCGCGTTGACTCTTGCGGAACCCATATACGAAGAATGCTTTATCTCCGCTCCGAAAAAAGAGAATGGCCCGATAGCCTCCCGATCTACCTTCTCCCGGCCTTGCGATCCGTTGTTTGATGACCTCGCCACCAAGATTCGCGTCGATCTGGCCTCTGTCGGCCCGAGCGACGGCATCGAGCAAAGCGGCAGATCGAATCCCCTCCTTCCGCGCGAAGCGTTGAAACCACCGGGATGTAAAGACTCGTACTATTCTCCCTTCTTATTCTATAGCACTAAGTGCTATAGAAGGGACTCTCTGTAAAATCGTGGGAAACGGATGACCATCAGCCGGGGTACCGGCTATCGATGAGCTTGCGAATCGCGTCGTGCTCGATGAATTCGCCGCGGTCAGCGGGCCGCTAAGCCCTTGTCGACTTCTTGCGAGAACCAGTCGTCATAGTCCACGAGCCGCTCTACGGCTTCCTGTACCAGCGCTTCCGCCTGGCGGCCCTGCTGTGTGGCGAGTCTCGATAGCTTCGCTTCCAGATCGGGCGTGAGAGGCACTTCCATGTCGTCAGTTTATCAGGATGGCGGAACAGGGCAGACGACGAGCGCGGAGCAAACCGGCCCGAGGCTCGGTCTCGTCCGTCCCGGGATTCGTCCTTATCCAACGGTGATACGCTAGGTGGCGACATTGAGGACGATGCTATGGCTGAATGGGCAAAACGTGACTTCAGTAAGGGCGAAAATTGATCGCATGGGAGCTTCATTGATCCCATGGTGGGGCGGTGGGCCTCATTTCCCCGATCCAAAAAATCTCGGATATGCATATTTCGTGAATGTCGAACAAGTCGCCTCCTTTTACAAAGGTGTCGGAGGCTATTTCTCCGGTGATCCGGCTCCTGTTGATGATCCTGCTGGAGCTTTTGTCAGGTCCTTGGTCCGCTCTTCGATGTGGTCTTTCATTTTTAGCAGTGGCACGCCTTCGATTAGCCACTTGGGGGGTTCTTTGTCAGTTAGGCGGTAGTCGAAGAATTCTTTCATGCGGACGGTGTAGTCCTTCATGTTTTCGGGTTTGCGGAGGCCGTGGTTTTCGCCTTTATATTGGAGCATGACTACTGGTTTGCCCATGCGGCGGAGGGTGTTGAAGTATTCGATGCCCTGGGTCCAATCTACCGCGCCGTCCTTGTCGTTGTGGAGGATGATCAATGGGGTGGTTACGTTCTTGGCGTGATAGACAGGGCTGTTGCGAACGTAGGCTTCCATGTTATCTGTCGGACTGCCGGTGAAGCGGCCTTGACTGCTTTCGAAAATAGGTTGATTCGCCGTGCCGGTGTTCCAGTAGATGGCGTTGTACATGGCGATCATATCCGTCAGTGGCGCGCCGGCTATGGCCGCGGCGAACATATGAGTCTGGGTGACTAAAAATGCTGTCTGATAGCCTCCCCAGGAATGGCCGTGGATACCGACACGTTTGGCGTCGACGATTCCAGTAGCTATGGCAGCTTTCACGGCGGGGAGCACGCACCACACGGCTGACATGCCGGGGTCGTTCACTCTATATACGATATCGGGCGTCAGTACCGCGTAGCCGTTGCTGGTATAGGCGGCTATGTTGAAACCGTTATAGGTAGGCTGCGGGTACATGTTGGTGCTTTGCGAGAGCTTCTCATAAATATAGGTTATGGTCGGATAGCTCTTGCCGACTTCGTAGTTCGCGGGCAGGTAGAGAGTACCTTGTAGCTTGTCGCCTTTGTCACTGGTATAGTCGATCAGGCGGGATCCCTTGGTCCAAAGAAAATCCTTCTGTTGAGGATTGGCGTCGGTTATCTTGGCTCCGTTGAGGACGTAATAGTCCGGAAACTCGCTGACGGTTTCGCGGGTGTATAGGTACACGTTGGCGCGTTTGGCTTTCATTAATGATGTGTAGGACGCGTCATCCCAGTTGAGCATCTTCAGAGGCTTATTCGGCTCGATGACGGCGATGCCGGATTTCTTGGTCCATTCGCCATAGGCGTTGAGGTAGATCGGCTCATTGAGGTCGATCCCTTTTTCGTCGGGATCCAGCTTGTAGCGGGTGCGGTAGCGAATTTTATCCTTCTTGCCGTTGACAGTGAGATTCACGCCGGGGCCGCCATGCACGGGGGCTTTCCAGATATCCCATCCGTCGGTCAGAAGCACGACGCTCGAGTCCTTGGTCCAACCGATGGGACGGTGCGGAGGTTTCACGACGTTGTGATCGTCTTCGGTATCCCAGAATGTAGCGGGGATTTGCTTGGTGATGTTATAGGTCTGGCCGGTGGCGGCTTCATAGACATAATAGACTCCTTCGTCGTAATAAAGGATGTGCGAACCATCGGGTGAGGCTCCCATGACGTAGTGGGCCTTCTTTATGGCTAGCTTGCGCGCACCGGTTTTCAAGTCAATAGAATAGATATCTTCGAAGGCCTGGCCACTGAGGTGTTCCTCCAACTCATAGGTGCGAATATCCGTGCCGAGAGCGTATTTCGATTCGGGAGTAACAGTCACTATGCGCACGTCCTCATCGGCCATGCGGAGGAACTTCTTTTCAGAGGGGCGATAGGCGCAGAGGTAGCTGAAATTCTTGTCGGCGGCCTCCTGCACTTGCTGCATGGGCTGCATACGGGAATCCTTGTAATGCCAGATGACCATGTCGGGAAGGTCCGGAGTGTCATCGGGTTTCGATTTAGCGTCGGCATCGTCGGTCTTGGCGTCGGCGCTCTTTTTCTTGGGACGAAGTTCATGAATGCCGAAGGTCACTTCGGATAGATCGGCCAGCCACATGGCATTGCGATTCGGACTGATCGACATGCCTTGCGGGAACGACGAGTCCTTGGTTGGGTCGAAGATGACTTTTTCGACGCCGGTGGAGGTTTTCTTGAATGCGACTACGGTGTAGAGTTTTTCTTCCCAGGCTTTATCTTCGACACCGCGTACAGTTGCCAGGCCATCGCCATTTTCGGTCCAAGTCAATCCTTTATAGGTAGCTTTCGCGCTATCGAGAGGCATCACCATGCCGGTGGCCATATCGCGAAGTTCGACACCGTTGCCGATCTTATCCTGGGCGTCGATGATCCAGGCGAGATAGTTCCCTTTCTTATCGAAGGAGAAGTCGGAGACGTTGCCGACGTTCATTTCATTGCCGGTGGCCAGCTCATAGAGAATGAGGTCGGAGCCGGTGGGTTTTATCGTCCTTCTCCGGCGAGTTCGCAGCAGGCGGAGTTGCGGGCGCGGCTGAAGCGGGTGAATAGCGGTGCATCACGAGGAAGGTGGCTCGCTCGCCTGAGAATGCGAAGCGGCGGACCTTCTCAAATTCGGTCTTGGTGCCGGTGGAGAGTTCGACCAGAATGACCCGACTCTCAATGGGTTTTTTCGCTTTCTTGAGCGTCTTCGCTTCCTTGGCAGTCGGATAGGCGAGGAACGCGGCGTACTTGCCATCGTCGGAAATGGCGAGGTCGCGAGCGGCTGCCATCGGCGCAGGCGGGCCTGCGGGTGGATCGACACGGGGGATTTCGCCGATGGGGAAATGCTGCTCCTTACCGTCTTTCAAATTGCGGATGACCACCTCGCTGTTTCCTTCGGCGGGCGAGATGCGGTAGGCGAACCAGGCTCCGTCATTCGAGACCGACTGGGATTGAATGCGCTTCCAGGCGAGGATATCGGCAAGTTGGATCGGCCGCTGCGCGGTATCGGCCAGAGCGAGCAGGCCGGCAAAGACAAAAAGGGCGAGCAATTGGCGGAGCTTCATACGTTGGATCGTATCATTGAAACCTGATTTCGGGGAAACCTCGCTTCGGGTGGTATGATGAATATTCCTACCATGGGTATCACGAATCAGCATACAATGAAGACCGCCATTTCGATTGAGGCTCCACTCCTGGAGGAGGCAGATCGGACTGCGCGAAAGCTGGGCGTCAGCCGCAGTCGTCTGCTATCGCTCGCGTTGACGGACTATTTGCGGCAGCGGCGGAATCGAGAAATCGTCGAGCAACTGAACCATGTCTATGGCGAAGAGCCCGAGGGCGCGGAGGAGCCGTCGACGGCACAAATAAAGGCAAAATTTCGTTCGACGATTAAGGGCCGCTGGTGAATAGCATCCGCCAAGGGGATGTGTTCTGGATAGATTTCGGGCCTCCAAAAGGCTCCGCTCCCGCCGACCGGCATCCATGCGTGGTGGTGCAAGGCGATTTGTTCAATAGCAGTATGATCGCAACGACAGTAGTCTGCCTGATTACTTCAAATCTGCGGCGCGCGCTGGCTCCGGGCAATGTCGCTTTACGAAAGGGCGACGCCCATTTGCCTAAGGCGAGCGTGGTGAACGTGTCTCAAGTCGTGACGGTGGACAAAGCGGATCTTGGTGAGCGGATAGGGAAGTTGCCACCAGCGGTCGTTGATGTGATCCGTGGCGGATTGCAGCTTCTGTTCGATCGAATTTGACTGTGCCGATCGGCGCATGCGCGGGGCGGCGCTCGGTGATATTCTATAACGCAGATTTGGCCAGGAGGCCCCATGAACCGACGCAATTTCTTAATGACGACCGCGGCAGTCGCCACGACCACTTCCTCCATGCTCGCCAGCGCCAATAACACGGTCCGGATGGCCGTGGTGGGGTGCGGCGGGCGAGGCATGAGCCATGTGAACGCCTGGACGTCGCTCCCGGATGTAGAGCTGGTGGCTTTGTGCGACATCGATCAATCGCATCTCGATAAATATGTGAAAGCCGTGGAGGGCAAGGGCAAGAAGAAGCCTGAAACTTTCACGGACGTTCGCAAACTTCTCGAAGACAAAAATATCGATGCGATCTCCATCGCCTCACCGAATCACTGGCACGCGCTGATGACGATTTGGGGGACACAGGCCGGCAAGGATGTGTACGTCGAGAAGCCGTGCTCGCATAATATTTTCGAGGCGCAGCAGATGGTGCATGCGGCGCGCAAGTACGACCGGATCGTGCAGATGGGCAGCCAGAGCAGATCCTCGGTGGCGCTGAAAGAGGCTGTGCAGAAGATGAATGCGGGTGAGCTGGGCGATGTTTACATGGCTCGCGCATTATGTTTCAAGTGGCGGAATACGATCGGCAAGACGCCGGTGTCGGACGTGCCGGCGGGGGTCGATTACGATCTGTGGACGGGTCCGGCGCCGAAGCGGCAGTTCACGAAGAATCGTTTCCACTACAACTGGCATTGGTTCTGGGACACGGGCAACGGCGATCTGGGCAATCAGGGCATTCATGAAGTGGACATCGCGCGGTGGGGGTTGGGCGTGAAGTTCCCGACGAAGGTGACGGCGATGGGCGGTAAATATATGTTCGACGATGATCAAGAAACGCCGAACACAATTAACTGCTCACTGGAGTTCGACGTGAACGGTAAGAAGAAGCTGATGGTGTTCGACGTGCGCCACTGGATGAGCAATCATGAAGCCGGCATTGGCGAGGGCGGCACGAGGAAGGATCCGAACACGATCGGGAACATGTTCTACGGTTCGAACGGCTATCTGGCGATCGATGGCTACACGAAATATCAGACCTGGATGGGTCAGGAAGGCAAGGATCAGCATCCGGGGCCGGCGATGAACAAGGGCGGCGATCACTTTCTGAACTTCATTGAGGCGGTGCGCAGCCGCAAGCGGAGCGATCTGAACGCGGAAATCGAAGAGGGCGCGGCGTCGACGATTTGCATGCACCTGGCGAACATTTCTTATCGCGTGGGCCGCACGCTTCATTTTGACGAGAAGACGATGACGTGCGTGGGCGACCATGAGGCCAATAAGCTGTTCACCCGCGATTACCGGAAGCCGTTCGTGGTGCCGCACATCGGCGGATCAAGTACGGCGATCGGCTGATCGAAAAATTTCTTCGATCACGATCATATTTTTGAGCGCATCCTCGAGCGGCACGGGAACTTCCGTGTTCTCGAGGATGGCGCGCGAGAACAGCTCGCCTTGAATGGTGTACTGGTCGCACACGGGCAATTCTTCCACTTCGTCATTGACGAAGATGCGCGTCGGTTTATCGGGCGGCGCGTTGAAAGGGATTTCGATTTCAATGTGTCCGGTGGTCCCGAAGATGTGCATCCTCTGATAGGGCACAAGCTGCGTGGAGCAGGTGAAGCTGGCGTGGCCCTGGGGATATTCGAGGATCACGGAGGCCAGGCGGTCGGTCTTAAAATCGGCGTCGCGGTCGAGGAAGGCGTGCGTGCGGATAGGCTCGGCGGCGAAAATCATGCGCGAGAGCGTGATCGGGTAGCAGCCAATGTCCATGATTCCTCCGCCGCCGATACCGGCGATATTGCGGACGTTTTTCGGGTCGCGATTGAAGTAGCTGAAATGGCCGGAAACAACACGCAGGTCGCCGATGCGGCCGGAGCGGACAATCTCCGCGGCGCGCAGCCACTGAGGATGCGTTCGCGCCATGAACGCCTCGCCGATTTTCACTTGCGCTTTGTCGCGCGCGGCGATCAGGTCGCGGGTTTCGGCCGTGGAAAGGCCGATCGGCTTCTCGCACAGCACGTGCTTTCCGGCCTCCGCCGCGCGGATCGACCAGGGGACGTGGAGATGGTTCGGCAGCGGGTTATAGATCGCGTCGATGGATGGGTCGGCGAGCAGCTCTTCGTACGATCCGTAGGCTTGGGGGATGCCGAGTTGGCCGGCTGCGGCACGTGCTTTGGTTAGGTCGCGAGAAGCGACGGCGACGATCTCGGCGTGCTCGGCGAGCTGCATCGCGGGGATCACTTTGGTAGTTGCGATTTTGGCGACGCCGAGGATGCCCCAGCGAATTTTCTTCATGAGATAATTTTACCGCCTGACTGGAAAAGAGCGGATAGGCAAAGTCAGTCCGGCTTTTTCTCCGTCAACTCTCCCTGCAAATGCTGCAAATGGGAAATGGCTTGCTTGATCTTCTCCCATTGCTTATCGACCAGCGCGCGGCTTTCACCGGAGAGCGGCGAATCGGTGGCTTCCTTATAGTGGGTCCACGCGGAATCCTCTCCGCTCTCGCAAGCCGCCAGGATCGCGCTGCTGCTGCCTCCTGTGAGGGCTGACTTCAGGTCCATCCAGCCGCGATGCACGGCTGCGCCGACGCTCCCGGATTCTGCCGGTGTGCCACCCAGCTTCGTGACTTCCGCTTGCAGAGCCCGCACGAATCCGGCGCGCTCCTTCGCGTATCCTTCTAAAACAGTCTGGAGCTGGGTATCATGCACCAGGTGAGCCGCTTCAGCGTAGCCCAACTCACCGTTCCTGCATGTCTCGATCAGGCCATTCAGGCACGAGATTGTATCTGCTGCGTCCATTTAGATCCTCATTCCGGTAATTTCGCGGGCGGTTCGGGCAGGAAAAACGTCAGCACGTTCCCCAGCAAATAAATTCCCAGCGCGACCGCCGCCGCCGCGTAAGCCAGTTTCGCCGCGGGCGCTCCGCCTGGCATCGACCCTTGTAAATGCGTCGTCACATAGGCCGCCGAAGTGCCTAACATGCGGCCTCCGACGTTCGCGGCGAATCCCTCGCCCGTCCCCCGCAAGTGTACCGGATAAACGCGCGGCAAATAGTTGCCCCAGAAGCTCAATTGCGAAACGGTGCAGAATCCCGCGAAAAACATGCCATATTTGAACAATTCGACGCTTTGCGTGGCGGGTCCGTAAAACACGTAAGGCACGATGAACAAGCCGGGAATCAGGAATACGCGCAGGAGCGTGCGCCGGCTGACGATGATCAGCGCTAGCCCGGCCAACGCGATTCGTCCGGCCAATCCGCCGTATTCCTGCGCGCCTTGCACCGTCGCGACGATTTTCCCGACCACTCCGGGCCGTTGCGGAGGTGGAACCTTCGCGGCTGCCTGCTGCACTTCCGGCAATCCCGGAGTGATTTGCGGAGCCTGCTGGATCGCTCCGAACGCCGCTCCGTAGGCGCAGGCGAACAGCAGCGCGGTGATCACGGTGGTTTTCCGATAGGCGGGCGCGAACAGCTCACCAATACTGGGCCGCTTCAATGTTCCCGCTTCACGCTGCCGCTGCCATTCCGGGGATTCGGGCAGGAACGGCCGGATGATCATTAACGGAATCGCCGGCAGGACGGCGGAAATCAGCGTGTATCGCCACGCAGCGTGACCTCCGTAAATCATTGGCAGCGATAGCGCGTAATGATTCGCCAGGTAACTCGCGCCCGAAACAGCCACGCCGCCGAGTGACGAAAATGCCTGCGTCCACCCGAGCACCGCTTCGCGCGTCTTCGGCTCCGGGAACAATTCGGCGAGCCACGCGACGGCGGCGACGAATTCGACGCATACGCCGATAAAACTCAAAGTTCGCCACAACAGGAGCGTCGGCAGCGATGCGGCGAATCCCGCCGCCACGGCCGCGACGGAGTACAGTAAGATGCTCCAGACCAGGATGCGGCGGCGTCCGAACAAGTCCGTCAAATAACCGCCGATGAGGCCGAAGAAGCCGCCGCACAGTGGTGGAATCCAGAACAGATTCGCAGCCCAGTCACGATAGGCGGGCGTGCCGGGCTTCAATCCGCTGAGCTCGAGCATAGCGGGCTGAAGAATGAGCGGGCCGACCAACACCGAGTAAATATCGAACAAGAAACCAATCGCGGCGACCACGCAAATGGTCCATTTGACGCCGTTCGAGATGCGGAAGGAAGAGGATTCGGAGGCGGGCATAGAATTTTCGAGCGTATCACAACGGGCTCCCCCGGAAAATCGGACGATGCGGTAAGATGGCGTCGAGGTGCACCATGAAAGGACTAGCCTTGATATTAACCATTGCGGCCCTGGCGTTGGCGCAAAAACCCCTTCACCGTGGCGATGTAACTTTTAGCGCGGATCGGCAAGACATAAACGGGTCTGTGACGCACCTTGCTGGCGACGTCACGATTGAGACGGATTCGATGCGACTGCGAGCGGACAGCGCCGATTATAATCACGACACTCAAGAAATCGTGGCGCAGGGAGCCGTGCGCGTCAAGCTGAAGTAGGTACCGCGCCAAGAGTTCCGCGATATCCCAACCGCCGTCCATGATGCCTGTCGTACAACCGGTTGCCATCGTTTGGATCGCTTTCGTGGGCCAGGGCAAGCCTGCTTTAAGCAGGCTGCCGCCAAAATTGGCCGCCCCACAATGAATCTAGTGTGGTGTCCGGGAATTAGCTAGGCAGCCGGATTGGTGGGCTGCCCGGCCGGGTTCTCAGCAACCGGCTCCAATATCGTCCATGTTTTCGCGAAGGCCGACGAGGGCGTCGGCCGCGGACCAGGGGTCCACCCCACAAGTGACTTGAGATCTGTCCAGCTAAATTCCTGGACACTGGGACAGCCGCCAGCCAGATCAAACACCGCTGAAATTGAGCGTGGCGCCACGAGATTGATTGTCCATCTATTATTCGGACACTATACCAGTTTGACAGTTCAAATTGTCAACTATATTGCGGCCCAGACAAGGCGTGATGCAGCGAGTTTGCGCAGCGTCGGCGGTGGCGTGCGATAGTCAGGCTGCGCGGCGATTTTGCGTTCTTCCCGCGCCAGCAGGCGGCTCACTTCTTCCGACTCCGGCGCGAATCCCAGCTTGCGGTAGAACCAGAACGCTCCGGATTCGATCGCTTCTTCGTTCTCGTGCCCGATCTGATAAGGGTCGACTGAAAAGGTCTGCACGCCGCTGCGTTCGCGCAGGACCTTCAACAGCATCGCGTACAGCCACGCCGTTTCGCCGTCGCGGAAGGTGTAATAGAGGTTGAAACCGACTTCCATGTTGGCGTCGCGAATTAAGCCTTCCACGTAACCGATCGGCACGCCGTTCTTGAAAAACAT
>JBEKPC010000048.1:0-32289 GCA_049521155.1 Bryobacteraceae bacterium | reverse complement strand
ATTCGAATGTTCTAGACGGGTGGGTTGGGCGGGGCTAGGCGATTAGGGTTTCCAGTGCAGGGAACATACGCAGCGGCGGCAGGTGGGGTTTGTTGCTACGTCCAGGCCGAGGCGGAAGGCGATTGCCTGGGGGCCGTTCAGGACTTCGAGTAGAGATGCGCCGTTTGCGACGGTGCCAATGGGGGGATGGAAAAAGCAGGGGCGCACTACGCCGTCGCTTTCGAGAACGGCTGAAACCCAGGGAGCATTACAGCGGGGGGCTTCGGGTAGATGCTCCTTAAAATGATGGACAATGCGGCGTAGCTTGTCGGGGGATTCGAGGATGAAATCGCCACAGAGGCCGGTGGCGATGAGGGCTTCGACTTCGGCTTCGAGGGTGGGAATTTGGGAGGGGGCGACGGCGACCTGGTCCTGGCGCTGAGGGGTCCATGCGGTGGGGCGGTTGAAGGCGCTCGAGGAAACGTCGGCGGCGAGGAAGGAAATGGATCGAAGGGCGAGATTGCGGGCGGCTTCGACGGTAGAGCGGAGATGCTCGCAATTGAGGCTCTGGACGGTGGAGCGGGCGGCGACGGGGAGGGCGGGATTCCTTTCGAGGAGGGCGGCGACGCCATCGGCGAGCAGAGCGAAGGCTCGGGGGACGCGTCGAATGGCATCGTGGATGGCGGGCGGGCCGTCGAGAGAGACAATGACGTCGTCGATGTGGTCGACGATCTGGGCGGCGTAGCGGCGGAGGAGGAGTCCGGTGCTGAGGAGGGTGGTGCGGATATTCTGCGCGCGGAGGAGACGGCAGAGGCGGAAAAGGTCGGAATGCATGAGGGGTTCGCCGCCGGAGAAAACGACCCATTGGACGCGGAGGCGGGCGATGTCGGCGGCGTGGCGTTCAAGGTCGGCGGCGGTGATTTCCTGAGTGGAATCGGTTTTCCAGATGTCGCACATGACGCAGCGGCAGTTGCAGCGGCTGTGCGGGTAGAGGATCAATACGGGGAGGGAATCGAGAACGGGATTCATATTCTGACGGGGCTTCCGGCGAGGTTGAAATGGGGTCCGAGGACGGCTGCGGTGGCGGCATAGAGGTCGGCGACGTTGGCATTTACGAGCCAGGCGCCGCGGTCGAGGAGTTCGATTTTTTGGAAATGGCGGGTGAGAAAGGGGTCCAGACGGGCAGCTAGTTTCTGGGAGATTAATTTGATTTTGCCGCCGAGAATTACCAGGACGGGGGAGAAATTTTGTAGTGTTTCGGCGGGATTTCGGCCTGTGTCGGGGACGACGAGGAGGTCGGCGATGGCATGGTCGCGGATTTCGCCTTCCCCTCGGGTGAGACGGAGGATTTTCGCGGCCTGGGTGGTGACGAGGGGATAGATTTCCTCGGCGGTGAGGGAGGATGCCTGGCGCGCGATGCGGAGTTCGCCGGCGAGATCGTCGTGGCAGGTGAGGGCGGAGTCCGTTCCCAGGGCGATGGGGATGCCGGAACGCAAGACTTCGGGGTGCAGAGTGCGGGAGAGCGTGAAGAGATTCGAACTGGGACACCAGACGAGGGAGGATCGGCGGCGGAGGAGGGTCTTTATCGAGTCACAATCGATGGCTACGCCGTGGATGAGGATGGTGCGGCGGGTCAGGACGCGCTTTTGGTCCAGGGCGGGGATTTCGGAGGCGGCAGAGGGGTCGGTTCCTTCGGCGGCGTGGATCAGGAAAGGCCAGCGGTCGGGAGTGTCTTGATAGCGGGAGACGATGTCGGCGGAGAAACGGAGGGAATGGGCCCATCCGAATCGCTTGAGGACGCGGACGGGGAAGGAGTGGTCGAAAATTTCAGGGTCGTAGGGATTGTGATGGGCGACGGTGGTGACTCCGCTGAGGAGGTTTTTCAATCCGCCCCAGTGGAGTCGCATGGCTTTGGGAACGGCCAGGTGCTCCTTGATGGGGGAGCGGTCGGGGTGGTAGATGTCGTCGGCCCAGGCGGTCGCATTGGGATAGGGGCCGCAGCCGAGACGGGGGAAGAGATTGAATTCGAGATGGTCGTGGGAATTGATCAGGCCCGGAAGGATCAGGTGGCCGGCGAGATCGAGGCGAGGGCCGGAGCTGGGTCCGGGCTGAATGCGGCCGCGGTGGATTTCGAGATCGATGCGCTCGGCGGAAGTGGCGGTGCGAGCTACTCGGGCACCGGTTAATCTCATGATTTGATCCAGCCCATGGCGAGGAGCGCGGGGATGCTGCTCAATTGCTGAAAGTCTTTCCCGGCTTGGCGGAAGATATCGCGCTCCGGTTCGGCGAAGGGGGCATCGAGACGCCAATCGAGCGTCAGATTGGGCGCATTCCAGTCCGCAATGGGGTGGGAATGATGGTCGATTTCGTAGATTTGGCCGTCCGAACGGAAGGAACGGGTCCAACCGGCGGCGAGGGCGCAGGGGTGCAGATCGGTCACGACGACGCGGCCGCCTTTTCTGGTGACGCGGGCCATTTCGGCGATCGCCCGGCGAGGGGACGGGAGGTAGCCGAGGGCGAAGGAACAGAGGGCCAGGTCGGCGGCGTCGTCGGCAAACGGAAGGCGGTTGGCATCGGCGAGGCTGAGACATCCGGCAAGGCCTTTGCGGGAGGCTTCGCGCAGCATCGCGGGAGAGAAATCTGCGCCGAAGACTTGCGCGCCTTGCTGCCGCGCCAGGGACATCCAACGGCCGGTGCCGCAGGCTACGTCAACAAGGCGGGTGTTGGCGAGAAAGCCCAGTTTGTCGAGCAGGAGCCGGGTCTCGAGGGCCAGCAAAGGGTTGGGCCCGGCATCGTAGCTGGACGCCCAGATACGATGGCCTTCGATCGCCGTGACGCGCACTCAAAGGCTCTCCAGGCGCGGTTTCCGCAAGGAGACAAAACGCTGCGCCCACTGAAGCTCGAACGGAAATTGATAAACACCGAGAGCGTAGCGCCAGAGGCTGAGGGAGCGGAGCATGTTGCGGCCCCAACTCGGCAGTTGAATATCCTGAATGGTGGGCCAGCGCGAATTTACGACGAGCTCGAAGTCGTCGATCTGCTGTTTCACATCGGGCGGAAGCCAGGGCAGGTTCGGATCGTGGCGCACGGTGAAGTTATACCAGCGTTCGGTGGCCCATTCGTCCGGCGTTTTGGGAAATTCGATTTTCCCTTCCACATCGCCATACATGCCGTCGGGATGGGGAGTGGGGATGTAATGCTGGACGATGATCTCGGCGTCGGGATTGAGTTTCTTGATGCGGCGGATGAACTCGATATTGTTGCGGGTATCGCCGGCGGGATCGGCGGGATTTCCGAAGACGAAAGAGAATTCCGGCACGATGTCGAAGTGGCGGATACGCTCCGCCAGTTCCAGGGTCTGGGAAGTGGTGATGCGCTTATTCATCTCCTTCAGCACTTTGTCGGAGCCGGATTCGGAGCCGAAGAAGATCATGGCGGCGCCGGAGCGGCGGAGCGCGCGCAACGTGTCGTCCGAATAGCGGAGCACGGCGTCGATGCGGCCTTCGGCCCACCAGCGCAGCTTTAAAGGCGTGATGAGCTCCGCTTGTTCGAGGGCGTGACTCTCCGTAAGGAAGAAATTATTGTCGTAGAACTGCACGGCGTCGATGTTGTATTCGCGCTGGAGGTGAGTGAGGATGGCGGCGGTGCGCGCCGGGCCCTCCATTTTCTGACGGCCTTCGTGAACGGGAACCACCCCGCAGAATTTGCAGCGAAACGGACAACCGATGCTGGCATGGTGGACGGCGGTGCGGCGTCCTAAAAACGTGGGTACGATATATTTCTCGGGATTGACCAGGCGGTGATAGGGAGGCCAGGGAAAATCGTCGAGCGAACGCATGGGCCGGTCGGCATTGTGGACGCGGAGACCAAAATCGTCGGTGAAGGACAGGCCTTTAATCCCGTGGAATTTCCGCGAGCCGCGGAGGGCGGCGAGAAGCTCCAGGAAGGTATCTTCTCCCTGGCCTCGAATGGCGAAATCGACGTAGGGCGCGTTGAGCGTGGCTTCGGCGTAAAGGGATGGAAAATAGCCGCCCCAAACGACGGGCACTTTGGGATACTTTTGGCGGAAATCGCGGCACAGAGGGACGGCGGAGGCCATTTGCGGACCGGGCATGACGGAAACGGCGAGCATCTCCGCGCCGGTTTCGCGCATGATGCGGTCGAGCGTGCGTTCCGGCTGCGGGTCGACATTGCCGTCGACGATGACGTACTCTTCTTTTCCTTCGAGCACCGCAGCGATGGCCAAGGCCGCGAGCGGGAAGCGGCGGTTCTTTGGTTTGGTGGCGCGGGGATGGAGAATAATAATCATGATTTAAACAAACACTCCGTCCAGAATCCAGAAACGCGAGGGCGGACGGCGGCCTTCGAGACGTGCCTTCCAGGGCCGCGACCACCATTTCCATCCATACCAGGGGCGATGGACGCTCCATTTAATCTGGAGCTCGGCGGCGAGCGCGGCCAGGGTCGGTTCGTCAAAATATTCGAGGCTGGGCATGGCGTCGGAGCGGAAGCCATAGCGTTTCTCAAAATCGTCGTGACGCTCGGCGCGCATCTGCTCGCCGTGTTCGGGAAGCTGATAGATGGGTGAATCGATGATCACAAAATGCCCGTTGGGGCGAAGGCAGCGGCGCAGCTCGCCGAGCGTTCGACGGTAATCGGTCGAGTAATGAATCGAGGCGTTGAAGATGGCCAGATCGAAGCTCGACGGGCGGAAAGGTAGATGGTCGAACTCCGCTTCGAGCAGAGGGAAACGGCAGTCGTAGTGGCGAGACGCCTGCAAGCCGTCCATGGCGTCGGCAAAAATGTCGAGCGCTACGGGGTTGTGCTTGCGTAAAGAAAGGCGGTAAGACAGCCAGCAATTTCCGGCGCCTAGATCGAGAACGTCGAGGGGCCGGCCTGTTTCGCGCTCTAATGGAGCCAGAATTTTGTGTTCGAAATAGCGATAGCTCTTGCCGCGGATGGTCCACTGCGCGGAGTTTTTTCCGCTCAAATCGCGGTAGGGGAGGGCACGATAATACGAGGAGTCCTGGGAGCCGCGGCCTTCGGCGCTGCGGATGGTGCGGTAGTCGGCGAGAAACTGCTGACGAGCGCTCATATCTCCTCCCTCCGGGTGAAGACGAATAGGCGGTGGTCGGCGAAGGCTCGCAGCAGAGGCCAGTGGGCTACATGGCGGTCAAAAGAATCCAACTGGTGGAGCACGCCATCGGACAATCCCGTGACGTAGGAGGGCGGAACGGACAATCCGATTCCGCGCCAGTTCAGGAGCTCGAATTGGGGATCGAGAGCGGCTTTGAGATTTCCTTTCGAAGGATAGAAAACGCGAAAGCCGAGGGAGGACATCGCACTCCCGCGCCAGCGGCGGAAGGCTTTGGACGGCTGCGCGCGCAGCAAGGCCCAGGCGGTTTCCCATAGGCAGGTGCGGCCGATGACGCAGATGGCGAGATAGCCCCCGGGCCGAACGAGGCGGCTGAGAGGCTGGCGCAGAGGCTGTAAATCCTCGACGCAATTGAGCGCGCCGAAGTTGGAGAGGACGGCGTCGAAGCTGGCATTGATACTGCCGCAGTTTTCGATGGGAAGAATTTCGGCGTCGACTCCACGGGCGCGGGCGATCCGCACCATTTCCGGCGAGGCATCGATGGCATGAACGCGGAGCCCGGCCTGCATCAGATGCAGCGCATCTTCCCCGGTGCCGCATCCGAGATCGAGCGCGGTTTGGCCTGGTTTAAATAGAGGCGCGAGGTGACGCCAGACTGCTTCACGCTGCAAATGGCCGACGGTGGAGCGAGTCCAAAGCTGGTCGTAGCGCGGGGCGAGCCGGTCGAAGGCGGCGGCGATCACGCCTCGACCTCATGGAAAGTTGCGCGCAACGCTTCGCGTGCGGCGAGGATTTTCGAGACGTCCCGCTCGGCGGCCATTTCGCTTTTAAGAAGTTCGTCGGCGTGTTGATAAAATTTGCCGGAATGCCGCCCGCGCACGCGAACCTCGCGGTCCGTGCTGGCTGCCCAGGGGAGAAGGTTCACCACGCGGGAGGCGACCTTGTCGAAGTAGGGCGTTCCTTTGATGGGATAAGAAACGGTGGTGAAGAAAACGTCGGGGCGGCATTGCTTGACGTGGTCCACGGTCGCCTCAATATCGGAAACCTCTTCGCCGTCATAGCCCCACATGAGGAACATGCCGGTCTGAATGCCGTTTTGCTTGCAGAGCGAGACCGCTTCCCGCACCTGCTCGACTTTCACGCCGCGCTGCATGGCGTCGAGAATGCGCTGGGAACCACTCTCCGATCCGATCCAGACGCGAAAGCATCCCAGCTCCGCCAGCGTTTCGGCGATGCGCGGGTTGAGGCGATCGGCGCGGGTGATGCACTCAAACGGAATTTTGAGATTGCGGCGGGCGATCTCGGCGGCATATTCCTGAATCCAGCCGTGATGAATGGTGAAAACATCGTCGGCCAGCCAGAGCATGTCGGGCTGGTAGCGCTGGCGGATCCACTCGACTTCATCGACGACGGACTTGGGCGATCGGCGGCGGTGGGTTTTCCCATAGACGGAATGGCTGCACCAATTGCAATGGTACGGACAGCCGCGGGCGGTGATGAGGGAAACGGAACCCGTGCCGTGATGCTGCCGCCAGGCGTTCAAATAGCGCGGAATATCCACCTGTTCGCGATCGGGCCACGGCTGGGCATCGAGGTCCGCAATCAGTTGGGCGGGCCCGGTGCGGATCGCGGAACCATCGGGAGCGCGGAAGATAATGCCGGGGATCGACGGCCACGCCGAGGGGAGCATGTCGGCCGACAGCAGACGCTCGAGGGCGTATTCGCCCTCGCCCGCGACGAGAACGTCGGCTCCGGCGGCGAGATATTCGTCGGCATAATTGGCCGGCTCCGGACCGCCGAGGATGACTTTCCATCCGGCGGCGCGGGCCCGCGCGGCGATATCGAGGACGTTACGCCGGGTCATCAGATTGCCGTAGATTCCGATGGCCGCGGGCGGGCCGGCGTCGAGGACGGCGAACAGATCCTCCCGCGAGCCGAAGGTGGAGTCGTAAATATCGACCTCGAATCCCTTGCCGCGCAGATGAGACGACAGATAGAGGATGCCCAGCGGCGCGTAGGGCTTCATGATCTGGCGCTCTTTGGGATCTTCGCCCAGAAAATACGCGTGTGTGAGCAGAAGCCTCATGACGCTCGCACGCTGACACCGCATGCTTCGCATGACGGCTCCGATGGATTGGCTTCGCGCAAAATCGGAAGAGCGGCTGGGTGAGTCCGCTCCAGTTCGCGTACACGCGCCCAGACGGCGGCGTTGTCGACGGAGCAGCCGCGAACCTCGGTATGCATGGCATCGGCCAGCGCGCGGTAGAATTCGCTGGAGTAGGCGCCGCGGAACATCATGGCGAGATCGGCGCTATCGGACCAGTTCGATTTCCGGCCGAGCTGCGCGCTGACCTGCTCATAGAATCGGGTGCCGGGGAGCGGATAGGAGACGGAAACTCCAATGTCGTCGGGCCGGGTTTCGCGGACCATGCGGATGGTCTCTTCAATCTCGGCCCACGTTTCGCCGGGATAACCGAATTGCAGGAAAAAGCAGGCGCGGATGCCCTGGGCGCGCAGATTTTCGGCGGCGCGGTAGATATCTTTCACGCGAGTGCCCTTGTCCATGGCGTCCAGAATCTGTTGCGATCCGGACTCCGCGCCCATCCACACTTCGGCGCATCCGGCGCGGCGCAAAGTGTCCGCCGTCTCGCGCGTCATCAGGTCGCAGCGGGACTGCATCTTGAACGGCACCTGGGCGCCGAGACCTTCGACGGCGTCGGCGAAAGCGCGGGTCCATTTAGGCGAAAGCGCGAAAATATCGTCGGCGAACCAGATATGGTCCGGCTGAAACGTCTGTTTCAGGTGAAGCATTTCGGTGGCGACGGACAAAGGCGGACGCGCATGATACCGGTTGCCATAGATCGGCTTGGCGCACCAGTTGCATCGATACGGGCAGCCGCGGCTGGAGACCATATTCAGCGAGAAATAACCGTGCGCTTCTTTCCACGCCCGGCGATATTGATCCATATCGACCAGATCCCAGGCGGGCAGCGGGAGCGCGGCTAAATCCGTGCGAAGCTCGCGCGGGGCGTTATGCCGGACGGATGAGGAATCGCGATAGGCGAGGCCTCGAATCGAATCGCGGGGCTGACCTTCGGCCAGCTCGATCAGGGTGGTTTCCACTTCTCCGATGAGGATGGAATCGAAGCCGGCGTTGAGATATTCCAGAACATGATCCGACGCATCGGAGCCGTGCGCGGCGATCGTCACGCCCTGGGCGCGGGCGGCGGCAGCCATCGAAAAAGCCAGTTCGCGATTGCGTCCCAGGCACATCTTGGTGAGGAAATTAAAATCGTCTTCACAGACAATTACCAGGCGGGGCTGATGGGAATCGAGCGCTTGGGCAAACCCCTGCTCAGGCGGGTTCAACGTGACGTCGCACAACGCTACGCTGATGCCACGCTCGCGCAAAGCCGCCGCGGCCAGGAGGGTTTGCAGCGGAGGATACGGCTGCATCTTCGTTACCTGCTTGCGGTCGTAGTAGACGTGATTGCTGTGAGTGAGCAGAACATCAATCATAGGAAAATTATCGCGCTTTCGCGATTTCGTGGCTCAACGATTGTCCGGTGAGCAGGGAACGCCTGACCACCAGCCAGTGCCTCGCCATCGAAAACCACAGCTCCAGAGGCCAGGCGAAAAAGGAATTGGAAATGCGCCAGTGGAGCGGCTTTCGGGCGGCGCGGAGAATCGATTGGATCGCTGCCGACCCGGAGCGGCGGCGCATTTTATTAATCTGATTATCGAGTAGAAAATAGGAAATTCCGCGTTGTAATGACGCGAAGGATTTGCCCTGTAACCAGGGTAATTTATTAATTCCGAGGTCGATATCGGCCCATTCGAGCAGCGATTGAGGCTCCGGCAGACCCATATTCCGGAGCTGCGGCCAGATCGGGATGCCGGGATAGGGCGTGAAGACATTTGGCGAAAAGCCCACATTATCGAAGCGTTCGGCGATTTCCCCCATCACTTTCAGCGTTTCGCGGCGATGGCGATCTTCCTCGCCCGGATAGCCGAAAATCAAATTATAGGTCACGCGAATTCCGGCCTGCTGGCACTTGCGAGCCGCTTCAAACATGTCCGGAATGTGTTGATGCGCTTTGCTCATGCGGCGCAAAATCTCGGGCGACGCGGACTCGGTGCCGAATCCGATGTGGCTCACTCCGCTGTCGGCCAGCGTTTGCACGTCTTCGTCGGACATGCGGCAAAGTAAATCGGTCGATGCCTGGAAACTCCAATGGAAACGCACTCCGGATTGCAGAATGCCCCTGGCAATCGCCAGAGCGCGGCGCACGTCCACCAGGAAATTGGAATCGAGCAGCGCCACTTCGGTCAGGCGATGCTCGCGTACCAGCGTGGCCAGTTCTTCCACCACCTGCCCGGTATCGTAAGGATTGAAGCGCCGGTTATAGAACACCATATCGGTGCAGTAATTGCAGGCATAAGGACATCCGATGCTGGTTACGTAGGGCAGCTTGCGTTCGCCGCTGGCGCGTTCATAGGCGTCGAAATCGATCAGGTCGTAAGCGGGAGCGGGCAGGGCGGATAAGGGAGTCGCCGGGCGGTCTGAATTCTGGATGATGCGCCCGTCGCGCTTGAACCAGCAGCCCTGCACCAGGTCCAGCGTGCTGCCCGACTCCAGCCTTCCGAGAATTTCAACGAGGGTTTTTTCTCCCTGGTGACGGACCACGATGTCGACGAAATCCTCACTGAGCGTCTGGGCGCTGACCAGGCTCGGGTGCCAGCCTCCGAAGATGACAGGGAGTTCGGGCCGCAGTTTTCGCACCAGGCGGCTGATTTCCATCGCATCGCGGATCATTGGCCCGGTCAGGAGAGACACGCCGAAGCAGAGAGCGCCGGAGATTTCCCTGGCCACCGTCGCCCGGAAGTCCCGATCCAGCGCGCCGTCGATGATGCACGGCTCGTATCCGGATTCCCGCAGCGCTCCGGCCAGACTCAGCAGGCACAGCGGGGGACCCAGCACTTTGCCGGCGTAAGGCGGCAGGAAAAGCACCACCTTACGGGTTCCTAGCACGTGACGACCTCCGCTTCCAGCATCTGCGCATCGACTTTCGGCTTGGGCGGATCGAAGAATTTATTGGCCGCATCCTTTAGCTTCAGCTCGAACGGGAACGCGTAAAAATCATGGTCCAGGCGCCAGCGCGCGGGAAAACTGATCAGGCGGTGCACCAACTGATTGATCTGCTTCTTTTGTGTCACGCCGATCGGCTTCCGGTTGAAAGCAATGCGCATATACTCGCGCATGGTCTGTACTTCTTCGTGCTTCTTGCCCTTGAGCCAGGGCAGGACGGTGTAGCGCGGGAAAAAATCGACCCAGCCTTCGAGCGTCTGCGGCACTTCGATCCCGAGTTCAAAGGCGCGCTGCATCACCGGCGCGCCGGGGTAAGGCGTGAAAATATTGGTCCAGAACTCCGCGCCCGGATACTTGCGGCAGATATCCATTACCAGCCGGATCGATTCGCGGCGCTCCGCTCGTCCTTCGCCGGGAAATCCAAAGATCATATTAAAGGAAGGACGAATACCCGCTTGGGTCAGCTTGTCGGCCGCCGCGTAAATTGTCTCCAGCTTCTGGAAATCCTTATTCATCAGGTGCATCACTTTGGGGGAGCCGCTATCGGCGCCCTGCGCGACCTGCGAAAGACCGGCGCGCCGCAGCAGCTTCAGCTCTTCCACGGTGAAACGATTGACAAGGTTGGTCGAAGCTTGAATGCTCCAGTCGAATTGCACTCCCTTGCGAACCAGCCCTTCGGCGATCCCGACGGCGCGTTCGCGGTCCACCATAAAGTTGTCGTCGACCACCCACAGCAATTGGAGGTTGTAGCGGGAAACCAGGTCGGTGGTCTCTTCCACTACCTGATCCGGATCAAGCGCGTTCCATTTGCGGCCGTAGACGCTGTTATTGGTGCAATAAGCACAATCGTAAGGACAGGCGAGGCTGGACGTGTACATCGCCCAGCGGCGTCCGCACACGCGCTCGTACGCGTCGAAATCCGCCAAGTGATAGGCCTTGGGAGGAAGCTCGCGAATCGGCTTCAGGGTGCGCGGCGCATTAAATACGATCTTGCCGTCTTCCTTGTACCCGACGCCGGCAATTCCCGCCATGGATTCGCCCGCTTCGATCCGTTCCACCACTTCGAGGAACGCTTCTTCGCCCTGCCCTTTCACCACGATATCGATATATTCGGCCGCCAGCGTCTGGTGCGGCAGGAGGGAAGGGTGCCAGCCTCCCAGGATTACAGGCTTGTCCGGATAGAGCTGTTTAGCCGCGCGGGCAATTTGGACCGTTTCCTTAATCATTGGTCCGGTGACCAGGGAAACTGCCAGGCATAGGGCGTCCTTGAGTTCTTCCAGCACCCGCTTCTGGAAACTGGGCGTGATGGTGGAATCGATGAGTTTCACCTCATAGCCCGCCCGTATCAGAGGCGTGGAGACAGCCAGAATACCCAGAGGCGCGGTCGCCTCCTGGCTGGAAAAAGCTGGGAAGAAAAAGACGACTTTCTTAGAGCGCATGGCCACTAAATCCAAGTATGAAGACCGGCGGGAACGCAAGTGAGCGCGGTCTGTAAAATTTATGTAAGATCCTCCCGATTTCGGAAGATCGATGGCGAAACAGTCCCAGAGGTTACCATAGAGATCTGTTCGGAATTCTCATCGCCGTAGTCGTTCTCATCGTTTACGGTTCGCTCTATCCGTGGGCATTTGAGGTTCGCCACCTTCCCGCTAGCCCGCTCCACATCCTGCTTCATTCCTGGGATACGGAACCGCGAAATCGCCGATTTCTTTTCGATGTGGCCGTTAACCTCGCAATTTATATTCCGTTAGGCATGTCCGCCTATCTGGCGATGCGGCGCTTCCAGTCGCATATCTTGGCGATTTTGGGGCCTATCACCCTCGGGGCAATTCTGTCCGGCTCCGTTGAAATGATTCAGCTTTACACGCCGAGCCGCGTTTGCAGCAGTTTGGATCTGATGAACAACATTCTGGGCTCGGCGATCGGCGTGCTGGCCGGGGTTCTACTTACGCGGATTGCGGACTTACCGGTCACTGGCCCCGAGTTCCGGGTCCGTGACCGAAGGGCTGTCGCGCTCCTATTCTGTTGGGTATCGTTTCTAGTGTTCCCGCTGTTTCCCGTTTTATGGCTATCTATCTGGAGGCAGAAGCTTTCGGCGTTCATTCATGCGCCCCTGATCGATCCCATTCCGATTCTGTTGAGTGCGGCAGAGTGGTTTGCGGTGGGCCGGCTGTTGGTGGCGGCGGGAGTCAGGTCGCCCTTCCTGTGGCTGTCAGGTTTGCTGGTGCTGGTGCCGGTGCAGTTCGGGATCCTGAATCACAGTCCGATGCCAGCCGACTTTGTGGGAGCGGCGCTCGGGGCTGGGCTGTTCTATTTTTTCGGCAAAAGGCCGGGTGCGGACCGCTTCGCCGGTTGGGCGCTGCTGCTGGCGTTGACGCTGCGCGGACTTGAGCCTTTCCATTTTGAAGGTCCGGCTCAAGGTTTTCTATGGATTCCATTCGGAGGACTGCTGGCTGCCGGATGGCAGGATGCTATTTCGATCCTGCTGGGGAAACTATTCCAGTACGGCGCCTGTATCTGGCTGCTGCATCTGGCCGGGCTGAACCTTCTCCGCGCGACGGTCATTGTGACCGCAGTGCTGGCTGGGATCGAGGCGCTCCAGACGCGAATCCCGGGGCATGTCGCTGAAATAACCGATCCTCTGCTTGCCGTGCTGCTGTGCATGGGACTCGCGGCGCTTCAGGAGAGCCGGGAGCGATCGCTGTGAGCCGGCGACTTTGTTGGGGCGGACTTGCGATCGCGTTGGCAATCGCGGCATTTTTCGTGCTGAAGGGGATCGGCCGCTGGCTCATCGTGAGCGATCCTTTGCAGCAAGCCGACGCGATCGTGGTGCTGGGTGGCAATCTCCCGTTTCGCTCCGCCGAGGCGGCGCGCCTGTTTCGCGAAGGTTGGGCGCCGAGAGTCTGGATCACGGCGCCGGAGCCTGCGGCGGAGCTGGAGGCGGTCAAGATCCTTGGTCTGGCGTCGATTCCTGTCGATCAGTTGAGTATCCGGGTGCTCGAAAAATTCGGCGTTCCAGAGAACGCGATTCGCGTGCTCAGCCCGCGCGACGGCAATACCATTGCGGAGATTCGTCTGATCACCGCTGCGCTGACGGAGACGGGATTGACGCGCGTGATCATTGTTACGTCGCCCTCGCATACGCGGCGTGTCCGGGCGATCTGGCGGATCCTGGCGCGGCCTGGTCAACAGGACTTCGTACATCACAACGACCGTGAGCATTTCGACGCGGACCGCTGGTGGGAGACCGAACGCGATCGAAGCCGAATCCTCCGCGAAGTGGGCGGTTTGGCCTACGCATGGCTGATCCTACCGTTTAGCGGGCCAGTTTCTTCCACCAGATAACGAACCCACTGACCACCATCGCGACCAGCATCAGACTGGAGAGCGAAACGAGAATGTGCGACGGAAGTCCGAAGATGTCGCCATTGTGAATCGAGCGGTTGAGACGGATCAGGCGGTATCCCAGCGAATCGGTCAGATAATTTCGCACGTTCAGCACTTTGCCACTGTACTGATCGACCGTCACGCTGCTGTGCACATTCTGCGAAGTCTCCTCCGGCACGCGCATCAGTACGGTAAACGAACCACCCGGCCGCTGGGGCATAAACATCATGGCGGCGCTCGCGCCGGGCATGGTGCGGCGCGTGACTTCGAGGACCTGATCGGCCAGGATCGGTATTGCTCCTGAAATCTCCACCGACTGGAAAGGCTGGAGTGGGACCGGCGGCGAGGATTTCGTGATGTCGTAGAAAAACTTCTCTCCGAAATCGAAGCCAATCAGGATGCCGGTGATCGCGGCGATCCATAGAAACAGCGACGCGTAGATCCCGATGAGCTGATGCGCATCGCGAAAATAGAGCCAGGGAGAAGCGATCGACCCGCGTTTGCGGCGCCCCCATAGAATCAGTCCGATAGGCACCTGAAGGCAAAGGAGCAGGGCCGCCACGCTGACGACGATCTTGCCCACCTGCGCAAGCTGCGGCGCCGATTGAGGATCCGGCACGAGCCGTAAATGCAACTGGTGGATGTAGATGAGCAGTTGGTCGATGTCTGAAATGCCAACCGTGTCCCCGAGAACGGACCCGTTATAAGGATTCAGGTAGACAATGGTTCCGTCGGTCATCCGCATGACCTGGGCCAGATTTGGAGCACGCGGGAACTGCACGGCGAAAACGCGGGCGGGACGAAACCGGTTCTGCGCGATAGAAACCAGATCGTTTTCCGGCAGCGGATGCGGATTGGGCGTGACATACCAGAGTTCCGGGTGAAACCAGTGGTCGATATCCCCTTCAAACGCCATGATGCTGCCGGTAAGCCCAAGAATCGCCAGGAAAATTCCCGCGGTGAGTCCGAGGCAGAGATGGATCCCGAGAATCACTCGCCGCAGACTGATGGGTTTGAAGCGGATTCTGACAACGACTTTCGCTAGAGCCATGCGTCTATTGAAGATAAACGATCACGTAGGCAAAAGTGCGTATAGCTGTCTAAACGGATCGGGGCTTGGGCGGATCGATCGGGCGAATCGAGTCCGAGTCTACTTCGACGGCAACGCTGCGCTGGAGGATCGACACGGAAATGACCAGCCGGTAGCGGCTTTTCACTTGCACCAGGATGCCCTCGATCCCGGCCAGAGATCCACGCTCAATCCGGACAAGCTGGCCCGCTTTCAAAAGAGGCCACGGACCGCAGTGCGCGCCGGTCTGAAGCACGCGGCGAACGGCGTCGATCTCAACGTCAGGAATCGGGATAGGCTGTTTGGCGAAGCTGACAATTCCCACCACGCCGGGAACGGTAAGAATTGGGAGGCGGTTGAACGGATCGAGCCGGGCAAACACGTAACCGGGGAACAGGGGCGCTTCTATTTCACGAATCCGGTCAGACCATCGGCGCTGGGTCCGGTAAACGGGAAGGAATTCTTCGTATCCTCTATTCTTGATCGCGACGGAGGCTACCAGCTCGCAGTTGGACTTTACCCGCACCGCATACCACGAGTGCTCGGGCTGCTCCCAAGGCATCAATTGAGAGAGGTCTTGCAAGCTGATTCCATGATCCCCGTTTGCGCGGGAGGATGTCAATCCAACCGCGGAGGCAAATGGCATACACCCAAGAATCGGGCAGAATATTCTGTTGGCGCTTGTATAATTAAGAAGTAGCGGCTGCGTAGGTTGCCAATCGCCGAATGAGAATCCACATTAGACGAACGCCACGGCGCCGGCGGCATTCACGATATCCGCTCAAACCGACGTCGTTCCTGCTTTCGACGGCTCTCCAATCTGCCGTGATTGCGATTGTGCTGTTCGCGCCGGGCGGTGCTCCTCCGATTGTGAACCGTCCGCTGTACGAAACCGAAATCAAGCCCAACGAGAAGAAAATAATCTGGTACAACTTCAACCAGACGGTTCCCAACCTGCCGGCCATGAAGAAAATAGGGACCGCGAAGAATCCGCAGGGCCGGGTGGTCTCGCCTCAAATTGTGATCGCGACATCCAAGGACGCGAAGAAATCGCAGCAATTCATCTGGCAACCGACACCGCAGAAAATCGAAGAGGAGATCAAGGCCCCGAACGTGGTTTCTGTCAAACCCAACGCCACGACGGCCGAGCCCGATCAGAAGAAAATCACGGCGCCTGCTCCCGCTCCTCCTCCACCCGCGGTGGCCGAGGCGAAGCCGGATACGCCGAAAGTCGATGAGGTCGTGGCCGTGGTCAAGAAGCCGCGCCGGCGCTTTCAGCCAACACCGCAACCGGTAGAGCCGAAGCTCCCGATGGAAGCTCCTCCCATTACCGAGGCGCCTCCAACCGGATCGGTTTTGGGAGGTGCGGCGCCGCCGGAAGTGCAATCGACTGCTCTGAATCAACTCAAAATTCCGCCCAAGCGATACGTGCCGCCTAAGGCGTCCAAAACCGGTGCCGGGACTGGGACAGATTCGTCCAAACCAGGGCCGATCGTGGCGCCCGCACCCGAGCTTTCGAGCGTTGGGAATGTCAACATGGCCATCGTCGGCCTGCATCCATCCGACCTGCCGCCGCCCACGATTCCAGGCAGCCTTCCTGGTCAATTCTCGACTGCGCCAAAAGCTGGGAAAGCGTCGACTGGAAATTTGCCGATTAGTGCCACGGGCATTCCCAATCTGGTGGTCGAGGGCGGGACCCGTGTACGGTCGGGGAGCGCGGAATCCGCGTCGGCTCCGGGCAAAACGATGCTCTATAAATCAGTGATCACGGGACCGATGCCTTCGACGTTGTCCGCGCCTCTGCACCCCGGAACGCGAACAATCCCGGGTCCGCTCGAAGCCCGGTTTGCGGGCGTGGACGTGTATTCGATGGTCTTGCCGGTACCGAATTTGCCGGGGTATGCAGGCGATTGGGTGCTCTGGTTCGCCGATCGCCAAGGCGCCCCTGGTGCATCGGTCCAGATGCGGGCGCCGGTGCCCTTAAAAAAGACACTCTCCGGGCAGGGAAGCGCGGCGCCAGGAAATCCGGTGATTCGGGTGCAAGTAGCCGGAACCGTCGGGAAAGATGGACGGCTGGGGCAAGTTACCATCATTAAGGGCGGAGGCCCGGCTGCCAATGCTGTCCTCGAGGATTTGAAAGCATGGGAGTTCGCGCCGGCGACTCGGAACCAGGTACCGGTTGACGTCGAAGTGGTGATTGAGATTCCCTTCAGGCTGACGGTGAACGCGGAGCGATAGGCCAAATTAAACAGGTAAACTTGCAAGTTTTCCTGTTTGTTTGATACCATGGAACAGCCATGCCGCGAAAGCCCCTGGAATTCGCCGTCGCTGATTTTACGCAAGCGATTGGGCTATTGGTGCGCCGTGTGCGCGCGGCGGCCGCCTCGCATGAGCTTTCCTTGACCGAAGCTGCTGTCATGGCGCGTCTGGATAAGGAAGGACCTGCAACAACCGCGAATCTGGCGCGCGCGGAAGGCATGAAACCGCAGTCGATGGGAACCACCGTCGCGGCGCTGGAAGAAATGGGCATGGTCGAGCGCAAGCCGCATCCGACCGATGGCCGTCAAGTGAATATTGAGCTGACCGCCAAAGGCGCCGCCGTGCGGAAAAGCACCCGCGATGCAAAACGGACCTGGCTAGCGCAGGCTATCGTCCAGCTCGACGAACAGGAACAGCAAACCCTGTTCAAGGCAGGCGAGATCATCAGGCGCCTGGCGCAATCGTGACCGATAGGAAAACAATGCCTCTTACAAAACTCGAACCTACCGCTGCCTTAATCGTGATTGACCTGCAAAAAGGAATTATGGGCTTGTCGACCGTGCATCCGCTTCCCGAGATCATTGATCGATCCGCGCAGCTCGCGCGTGCCTTCCGCAAACGGGGTCTGCCGGTCGTTCTCGTCAATGCCTCGGGCCTGGCCCCCGGCCGCACCGATGCCGCGCGTCCCAAGTTTTCGTTTCCGGCCGATTTCACCGAGCTGGTTCCTGAACTGGAGCAGCAGCCCTCCGATCACCTGATCACAAAGCAGCGATGGGGCGCGTTTCTTGGCACCAATTTGGATGAGTACCTGCGCCAGCGTGGTGCAACCCAGATCGTACTGACAGGCGTTGCGACAAGTGCTGGCGTCGAATCGACGGCCCGCAGCGCCTATGATCTGGGCTATCACGTGACGCTGGTCGTGGATGCGATGACGGACCGGGACGCGGACTCGCACCTGCATAGCGTCGAGAAGATTTTTCCCCGGATGGGTGAGACAACGAAAACCGATGACGTGCTGAGGCTGTTGAGTGAGACATCCGGCTCCTTGAACCGGGATGCATGAAAATTAACGCTCTGCGCGCGTTAGGGCATCGCAATTTTAGGCTCTTTTTTTGCGGCCAAAGCCTGTCTCTGATCGGTACCTGGATGACGCGGCTGGCCACAAGCTGGCTGGTTTATCGTTTAACCGGTTCGTCGTTTCTGTTGGGCGTGGTTACTTTTGCGGGTCAAATTCCCACCTTTTTCCTCGGCCCGGTGGCGGGCGTTTGGGTGGACCGATGGGACCGGCGGCGCGTTTTATTGATCACGCAGGTCCTGGCCGCAGTGCAATCGCTGATGCTGGCCGGGTTGACTCTATCTGGGCGCATCACTATTCCGGAAATTGTCTGCCTGAGCATCCTTCAGGGATTGATTAACGCCTTCGATATGCCGGCGCGGCAATCGTTTCTGGTACGAATGGTCGATGGCCGGACTGATTTGAGTAATGCCATCGCCCTCAATTCGACCATGGTAAACGGGGCTCGTCTGATGGGACCGGCCCTGGCGGGAATCATCATCGCGGCGGTGGGGGAAGGATATTGTTTCCTGATCGACGGCCTGAGTTATCTTGCCGTCATCGCTTCGCTGCTGGCCATGAAGATTAAAGGCGAGGCTGTCAGCAAATCGGCTGGCAGTATGCTGGTTCAGCTCAAAGAAGGCTGGTCTTATGTTTCCTCATTTGCGCCCATCCGCACCGTATTGTTATTGTTCGCGATCGTTAGTTTTATGGGCGTGCCTTACACCGTTTTAATGCCGGTGTTCGCCACCAAAATTCTGCATGGGGGGCCTCACACACTGGGCTTTCTCATGGGAGCCGCCGGTGTGGGATCTATTATCGCCGCGCTTAGTTTGGCCGCGCGCAAATCCGTGCGAGGACTTTACCGGGTGATCCCGGCGGTCGCGGCGCTGTTCGGCGGCGGGTTAATCGCCTTTTCATTTTCACGAAATTACTGGCTGTCGTTGGTGCTGATGGGAGTGACTGGATTCGGGATGATCCAATTTGCCGCCGCCAGCAACACGGTGATCCAAACCATTGTCGAAGAGGATAAAAGAGGCCGGGTGATGAGCTATTACATGATGGCTTATATGGGCGCGAGTCCATTTGGGAGCCTGCTCGCAGGAAGTCTTGCGCCTGTGATTGGCGCACCGGGAACGGTCCTGCTGTGCGGCATCGGTTGTGTAGCCGGCGGAGTTTGGTTTTGGTTTCAACTCCCGAAATTGCGACCGGTCATCCGCCCGATCTATCAGCAGCTCGGTCTGCGACCGTGAGGTCATGTTTTTTCACGCTTTATGCACTTATTTAGGAGACCCTCTCTGCTTGAGAGATTATACGAGGGTCTCATGCGAGGAATGGCAGAACGAACCCAAGGTTCACAAAGAAAAGGGGATGGCGAAAATGGGAGGGCTGTGACTGAACCTCAGTCACGGATGCGCACTGAACGCCGGCGGAGTCATGGCGGCTACCCGGTCGTCTACTAAAGTCACGCTCCCGTTGAGGGTCGACGTCGAGTGTGGGTCCGGAGTGTAAAGAAGGATCCGCTTGTCGATGGAGGTATCCACGCTGGTTGCTGGCCCCAGGATTCCAACCACTTGGGACTCTGACATTCCGCTCTTGATCTGGTTCCAATTTGCGGCCTGATGCCAGGGGGGCGTGTTGCCAGGGATGGGCGCGGGCAAGGGCGCAGCGGCCGCCTGCAACGTCTTCACGGCCTTCTCCAACTCGGCAATCCTTTCCTCTTGGTCGGCGATCTTGCGCTTGAGCTGGGCGTTTTCCTTTGTTAATTGATCAATCCTGGGATCAGGCGTTTGCGCCATCGCCATAGCGCACAGTGAGATCAGAAGGCCTGCGGCAGCAAAGACTTTCGACATAATTGTCTCCTGCCGATTCCGCGTGCACGCCGGGGACCACGTTCCGTTTAACTTGATCTGCTGCGCTTTAGCTCGGCAACGCCTGCTTTTTTCGCCTCGGTGAAGGATCGATGCAGAGTGCCCGCGACGCTCCCTACGGTTTTGGACGCCCCTTCAACCCTGGCGGTAAGACCGTCCGCCCCTTTTTCGACTAGCTGCACGGTCCACGCGAAAACCGCCGGGACGATCAGCGCCGCGCCAACAATACCCAGGCCGATGCCTGCCACTACCAGGCCAGAGCCGGCAATTGCCATCTTCTGTCTTGTTTCCATTTTCTCGTGACCTCCTCAACTCCATTGAACCACTCTTTGGCGGCAGTAACGCCGGACTGGAAGCGGCGTTGCCGGAGGAGTTAGTGCTCAAGGTTCGATACTTGGGCGGCGAAGTGCGCTGAGGGACGCCCCAGACCATCCCTCAGCGTCGCGAGCGTTTAAGCATCAGCCCGACGTCGGATCCAGTACAATCCTCCGAGGAATAGCAATCCGATCAGAAGGGGAACGTACATCGATGGCTCCGGTGCGAAACCCTCTGATGGTTGTGGAACGTCGACGTGGCCGCTCGAATTGGGGGAGAGGCTCGTATTCGCCGCCGGTAACATAGGGGAGAGGTCACCAATTTCTCCGGCAAACATATTGAGATAATAATCAGCGCTCGGCGCCGGATCAAGCACCATCAACTCGTTCGCATAAAAAACTCCATTCTTATACGAGTTGAAGAACGCCACTCCGCCACCTACGCCCGCCGTCCACGTATAAACAACCGGGGCTACCCACTGCGCGGTCGGAACCGATATGTCCGCCCCGATGAGGCCACCGGTCTCGCCCGAGAAGGTGTCGCCTGCGAAATACGTTGCGCCCCCAAGAATGGACAGTGTTTCGTAGTTTTCATAAGGGGACGCGCCTCCTGGAGAACCGCAGGGGGCGCCCGCGGGCGCCAGTGCTGTGCACACCGTGACCAATACAGGCTGAGGAGTCCCATAGGCCAACCAGTTGGGACGTGCCGTGATGACGTAGACGTAGGAATAGTTTGCGCGAGCCGGGGAGATTGTCAACAGGACAAAAGCGATCGGCAGGAACGCCGAAAACCCGACATGTTTCTTGAGCCGATTGAAAGGATCCATTTCATTTCCTCCTGTTAGAAGCGGTCTTCCTTTGGGAGGATTGTATGCTGGTCTAATGGCAAATGCAAGCCTTTTTTGGGCCATTTCTATGGGCAAATTAGGGGAGAAACCCTATAAAGGGCTCGATCGCTCTTCTACCCGATTCTGCGGGTAGGTGCCGCCAGGCATGTGCATCAATATGATAAAAAACACCTTTTTACCGAGCGGCTTCGCAATGGACGGACCGCCATTCACCTGGCGACGTGCCTTCCCACTGTTGGAAGGCGCGGAAGAAAGAATTGGAGTCCTCGTACCCCAGCAGATAGGCGGTTTCGTTCAACTCCAGCGACGAATGCAGCAGATAATGTTGCGCGAGTTCACGCCGGGCTTCTTCCATCAGGTTCTGGAACGTAATGCGCTCCGCCGTGAGCCGCCGTTGCAAGGTGCGTGTACTGAGGCGCAATTCCGTCGCGACATCCTGCAATCGCGGCCTTTGGCCCGCCAGGAGTTTCTTCAGAATTCCCTTCACCTGTCCTCTGACCGTTCTTTGTGCGAGATGCTGCTTCAGCTCCGCCTCGAGTTGCGGGGCCACCATTGCGAGAAGATCGGGATTGTGGGTCTGGAAAGGCCGCGCAACATCCTGCCTGCTGAACAGAAGCAGGTTTTCGCGGGCGCCGAATTTTACCAGACATCGGAAATGGTCCTCATAAAGCTGCCGATTCGCTTCGGGACGTTTAAATTCCACACATTTCGGATTGAGGGTCTGTCCCGTGCCCCGGCGGCCGATGGCAAGGGTCCAGGCGAAACAGAGATCGATCAGCGCGTCTGGTTCCGGCTGATCCGCCAGAAGCCATATAAATTGAACGGCACACTGTTCCGCTTGATCTTCCACCCTGATCTGTTCGGGACACGTCAGTTGCTTATAGCGCGACATGCGATCCAGCGCTTCCCGAAAATTGCGCGTGTAAAGAGCAGCGATCGCGACTGGATCGTAGCGCTCGATTCGCTGTTCGCTTCCGAGCTTGAGGCCGATGCCAAGGTCGCCGCTTATTTCAGAAAGGGCGCCGAAAAGAGCAAACATTTCCTCAGTAGTCAGCAGAATTTTGCTTTGCTCGAACAACCCTCCCGGAAGTCTCGCGTGGCGCAGCACCACGGCTGGAGAAAGACCTAATTCCTCCAGCCGTCGCGAAAATGTTGCCGAAATCCGGAAGCGATCGGTCATTGGTCCCAGTTTACTGAAGCGATCCCATGTCGATGACGAATCGGTACTTCACATCGCTCTTGAGCAAGCGTTCGTAGGCCTCGTTCACTTGCTGGATTTTGATCAGCTCGATGTCGGAGGTGATTCCCTTCTCGCCGCAGAAATCCAACATTTCCTGGGTTTCACGAATGCCGCCGATCGCCGATCCGGCCAGGCTCCGCCGCTTCATGATCAGATTGAAGGCAGCGACCGCCGCCGGCTTCGCGGGCGCACCCACCAGCGTCATCGCGCCGTCCAGCTTCAGCAATTGAAGATAGGCATTCAAATCGTGATCCGCGGAAACAGCGTCCAAAATGAAATCGAAGCTCCCCGCCTGTTTCTGCATGGCGGCGTTATCTGTGGAAACGACAACTTCCTCTGCTCCCAGCCGTACCGCATCCGCGCTCTTGTTCGGAGAGGTTGTGAAAAGAACAGTATGGGCGCCGAATGCTTTGGCGAATTTGAGTCCCATATGCCCCAGTCCTCCGAGCCCCACAATACCCACCTTCTGTCCTTTGCGAACCTTCCAGTGGCGCAGCGGCGAGTATGTCGTGATGCCCGCGCAGAGCAGCGGCGCGGCGCCCGCCGGATCCAGTCCATTCGGAACGCGGAGAACGTAGGCCTCATCGGCGACGATGCTGTCCGAATAGCCGCCATAGGTGACGCCGCCGAGAATTTTATCCTCGCCATTGTAGGTCAAGGTCATAAAATTCTCGCAATATTGCTCTTCGCCGGCCAGACAGTTCGCGCACTTGCGGCAGGAATCCAACATGCAGCCGACGGCGGCGATGTCACCTTCTTTGAATTTCTTGACTTCGCGGCCAACCTTGACTACGCGGCCTACGATTTCGTGGCCCGGAACGCAAGGATACACAGTCGGCATGAATGAGTTCCATTCGTCGCGAACTGTGTGTAAATCTGAGTGACATACGCCACAATATAAGATCTCAATCTGCACATCTTGCGGACGCGGTGTGCGGCGTCGCAGGATGAAGGGAGCCAAGCCGGAAGTAGCGCTGCTTGCCGCAAACGCTTTTGATGTAAATGATGCTGAATGAAGGGTTTCTGCTGTTTGTTCTAAAGTTGCGTCCATTTTTTTATCCTCTAGATCCAGTCTAATTGGACTCCGCCCGACGTTCACTAGCAAAATGCGCCAAGCTACTTGCGGAACGCGCCACTGTAACTTTTCCGATGCTCAGAAGTAGATATGCTAAGACGTCTGGGTATGCGGCGAACGGAGTGATATGTCCTTTTGGTCACGCATCGCAAATGTATTCCGCGGCGATCAGGTGAGTCGCGAAATCGACGAGGAATTGCAATCGCACATCGCGGAAGCGATCGAGCAAGGCCGCGACCCGGACGAGGCGCGCCGGGCGCTGGGCTCCCTGCTGCGCAATCGCGAAGAGAGCCTCGACGTCCGCCTGGCCGCTTGGCTCGATTCGCTGCGCGCCGACGCCGTTTTCGGCTGGCGGCAGCTCATGAAAAGGAAGGTGACGACCGGGGCCGCGATCCTTTCCCTCGCGCTCGCGACAGGCGCCTGCACATCGGCATTCCGGCTGATTGATGCGCTGCTGCTGCGCCCTTTGCCCGTATCTCATCCGGAACGCCTGTATAGCGTGGCTTTTGAAGGTGTTGGCGCGGATGGCCGGGTCTCGACCTACGACAGTTGCTCCTATCCGATGTATCGCCAATTGCGAGCCGCCGTGAAGGATCAAGCCGAGTCCGTCGCGGTCTCCTATACCGATCGAATCGATCTAACCTATGGCCGGGAAGAGGAGATGGAGAAGGCCTATCGGCAGTTCGTTTCGGGCTAGATGTTCGATCTCTTCGGACTGCGGCCCGCACTGGGGAGGCTGCTGACCGAATCAGACGACCTTATGCCGGGCGCACATCCGGTCGCGGTCCTGTCGTACGACTATTGGACGCGCCGCTTCGCGCAGGACCCTAACGTGATCGGGCGGACCTTCCGCATGGAGGACACCCTCTATCAGATCATCGGCGTTGCCGAAGAGCGCTTCACGGGAACCGAAACCGGCACGGTCACCGACGTCTTCCTTCCGATGATGATGAAAAATCCTCATACCCTCGCCAGTTCTACAAACTTCTGGCTGCGGACTCTGGTCGAACTCAAGCCCGGCGCTGCCGCCGAACCCGTTCGCGAGAGATTGCGCGCGACCTTTCGCGACATCCAGCGGGAGAGAGCCAAGGGCTTCATAGGCATGTCGAAACGGCGGCTGGAGCAATTTTTCCAGGAAAAATTCTTGCTGGACCCCGCCGGCTCCGGACGTTCGAACCTCCAAAGAGACTACGGCCGGACCCTGTTTGCTTTGGGCATTTTGGTAATGCTGGTCCTGCTGATTGCGTGCGCCAACGTCGCCAATCTGATGACGGCGCAGGCCGCGTCGCGGGCGCGTGAAATGGCGTTACGCATCTCGATCGGCGCCGGACGCTGGCGCCTGGTGCAACTGGTTCTGGTCGAATGCGCGTGGCTGGCCTTGCTGGCCACGGCCATCGGCGGATTGTTCGCCTGGTGGAGCGCGCCGCTCATCGTCGGCATGATCAATCCGCCGAACGACCCCGCGCGCCTCGTGCTTCCCACGGACTGGCGAGTCGTAGCCTTCAGCCTGGCGCTGGCGTGCGGCGTAACATTCCTATTTGGCCTGGCCCCGGCGATGCGCGCCTCCGCCGTGCAGCCGGTCAGCGCGCTGAAAGGCGCTGCGGATCCGCATTCGCGCGGACGGATGATGCATTCGCTGATCGCGCTCCAAGTCACCTTTTGTTTTGTTGTACTCTTCGTCGCCAGCCTGTTTGCCGCTACGTTCGACAAGCTGATCAGTCAACCAACCGGCTTTTCGGCGGAGCGGATCCTTAACCTCCAAGCCGTCGCGCCACGACCCCAGTCACCGGTCTATTGGGACCAGTTGGGCGATCGTCTGCGGGCGGTCCCCGGCGTGGAAACGGCGGCGCTCACCGTGTGGCCGATGATGAGCGGGGAGAGCGCCGTCGGCGCGATATCCGTGAACGGCGCTCCTCCCAGCGAGGTCCTTTCCGACTTTCTGAGAATCTCTCCCGGCTGGCTGGATACCATGCGGATTCCCCTCATCGACGGCCGGGACTTTAGCGCAACCGACACCAATTCTCCTGTAGCGATCGTCAACCAGGCGTTTGCGAAGCAATTCTTCAACGGCCAGAATCCAACCGGGAAATGGTTCGAAAACGAGCATATGCGCTTTCAGATCGTGGGCTTCATCCGCGACGCGCGGTCCAGGGACAATATGCGCCGTCCGATACAGCCGACGGCTTATTTTCCGTTCCACACGGTCGACTCCAAAGGCGAACTAGCGCCCATGGGCCGCGGCACTTTCGTGGTACGCACCCGAACCGCAAACCCCATGGCCCTGGCATCCGCCCTCCGCCAGGAAGCGGCCCGCGCGGGGTTGCGGATTTATATCGGTGACATCCGCGCGCAGGTGGAGATCGACCTCGCGCACACCCTCCGCGAACGGTTGCTCGCGATGCTGGCGATGTTCTTCGCGGCCGTTGCAGTATTGCTCGCAGGCATCGGTCTCTATGGCGTGCTGGACTATAGCGTCCTCGAACGGCGGCACGAGATCGGCATTCGCCTGGCGATTGGCGCGCAGTCTGCAGACATCGCGCGACGCGTCACAGCGGACGCTTTTTCGATGGTGCTTCTGGGGGCCATCGCAGGCATAGCTATCGGTATGGCATCGGTTCGAACCATCGAAACGCTGCTTTATGAGGTGAAGGGCACCGATATTGGCATGCTGCTGATTCCATCCCTGACCATACTGGCAGCGGCATCATTAGCAGCGCTGCCGGCGGTGATCCGGGCCGTGCGAATCGACCCGATCGAGATGCTGCGCACAGACTAGCGGCTTGTAACAGCCATTTATAGACTATAACGGCGCATCGCCAATACGAACGGGTCGGGCCGAAGATAGTCGCCGTGCGCGGTTGATTTTGTTGCTCCAGGACGACCGTACCTGGGACGAAGCCGCCGAACAGATTGCGTGCAGTCGGGGCTTTGTGGCGGGTTGGACGCGACGATTCCGAGAGCAGCGCATTGCGGGTCTGTACAGCCGGCATAAGGGCCAGGTGGCCACGGTGCTGACATCCAAGCTGGGAGCGCGGATTTTAGAGGCGGCTCGGCACAGGAAGAAGGGCTGCAATAGGAGGAGGACAGAGAGCTTCGCTTTCGAATCCGATAAGATTATCTGTTTATAGCGAGGCTCCCCTGCAGCCAATCGAAAGACGTCGCATATTCATCTCGTATGCTCGCAAGGCGGGAAGCGCGACGGCTCCACAATTGAGTCGCGCATTGAAAAGCAACGGATGTTAACCTTGCGGGAACCGCACTAAGTACTTCGAGGGATGGAGCTATCGGAGTGCTGGTCTGAACACTTTTCTCGGAAACATCTGGTCGAGAATAAGCCCGCACTATCCGGGTGCGCGGAACTCCACGGCGGTCCTCCCGCGTGATTTCGACCAAATATGGTCAATTAGCGCCTTGTAAGCCACCAAATAAGGCAATTTAACGGCTTTTTAGAAGGCCATTAGCGTGCAACACCCCCGCATTGTGTGGCAACGATACCTTAAAGGAATCGCGATCGCGGCGGCGGTCATGATGAGTTTGTCGAGCGCGACGAGGAACCATTTCTCGCCGCAGGAAAGGGCGTTTTACGCCGACCCGGCGCTGATCGCTTTTGTGAACCCGGGTCTGGTAATCATCGTCAACTCGGCGGCGATCGGATCAGACGGAACCATCACGGCGGTCTACACGCTGACCGACCCCAATGGTCTGCCGCTCGATTCGACGGGAGCCACGACGCCGGGCACGATCAGTGTCAGCCTGGTGGCGGCGGTGCTGCCGAACGGGATCAGCGATTACACCACGTATACGACAGCCGCGGCGAGTGGGACGCTGCTGACGTTGATCGAGCAACCGGGCGCCGATTCCGGGGGCGCGGCCACCAGTTTAGGGTCGGGCCAGTATCAATATATATTTCATACCAAGGCGCCGCCGGGCTACGATACGACGGCGACGCATACGATCGGGATTTACGGGTCGCGGAACCTGACGGTGTTCGACCTGGGCACGAATTACGCGAGCACGACCTACAACTTCGTCCCCGACGGGGCCACGGTTTCGCACATCAACGACCAGATCGAGACGGTGAGCTGCAACAACTGTCACGACCAGCTTTCGGCGCACGGCGGATCGCGGCGCGGGCTCACGATGTGCGTGCTTTGCCACAATCCGGGGAACGTGGATCCGAACGACGGCAAGTCGTTCGACGCAAAGGTCTTCTTTCACAAGATTCACATGGGGGCGAGCCTGCCGAGCGTGATTGCGGGGGGGACCTACGCGGTGACCAACACGCATGGAACCTTTAATTACTCGGCGGTTGTTTTTCCGGCCGATCCGGGAGATCCGCGGCGCTGCGAAACGTGTCACGCGCAAACGACGGGTGCGACCCAGTCCTATGCGTTCCTGACCAATCCGACGCGGGCGGCGTGCGGGTCCTGCCACGATAACGTAAATTTCGCCACCGGTGCGAATCACCCGGGCGGCGCCCAGTTCAACGACAACGAATGCGCGACGTGTCATATTCCGCAGGGCGAAATCGACTTCGATGCCTCCATCCTGGGCGCACATGTGGCGCCGACGGCATCCAGTCTGCTGTCGGGCCTGGTGGTAAATATCACGAACGTTCAGAACGCCACGGCAGGCAGCGCGCCGGTGGTTTCCTTCACGGTGGTGAACAACGCGGGCGCGGGGGTTCCGCTTTCGCAACTGGGCTCCATCTCATTCACCATGGCGGGACCGACTACGGATTACGGATATACCAACTTTGGGAGCGGGGTGACGACTCCCGGCTACGTGACCGAAAGTGCCGCCGGAGCCCCCTGCGATAACAACGGGAACTGCCAGTACACGTTCACGCACATCGTCCCGGCGATCGCGACCGGGACTTATGCGATCGGCGTGGAGGCGCGCGAAACCCAGGTTGTACTTGCTGGCACAACGTCGCAGCAAAGCATCGAGTATGGAGCGCCCAATAAGGTTGTATATTTTTCGGTCGACGGCTCTCCGCTGGTCGACAGGCGAACCGTGGTCCAGCTCAGCAACTGCAACAAGTGTCATGTAGCGCTTTCAGAACACGGCACCTTGCGCAACAACACCGAATACTGCGTGATGTGCCACAATCCGTCGAACACCGACGCCAGCACGCGGGCGATGGCGGTGGTGGCCGCGGACAAGGCGGCGCCTGCGCAGGGCATCAACTTTAATCTGCTGGTGCACCGGATCCATTACGGCATCAACATGCAGGCCGCCAACCGGACTTATATCGTGGTCGGCTACGGCGGCAGCCATAACGATTTTTCGAGCACCTTGTTCCCTGCCCTGAGCCCGGCGGGCGCGCCTTTAGACACGGAGAACTGCTCCTTGTGCCACGTCAACATGAGCGAGCAGAATCTGCCTCTTGGCAAGAATCAGGTGATCGATCCGCAGGGGCCGATCAACCCGGTACAAGCGATCGCCTCAGCCTGCTCCGGATGTCATGTGGATCTGGCAAGCGCCTCGCACTTCCTATCGAACACCACGACGCTCGGCGAAGCCTGCACCGTTTGCCATAGCGCCGGTGCGGCATTTGCCGTCGATCAGGTCCATGCGCAGTATTAACTTGCCGCGAAGCTGCTTCCTTCTGCTGGCGCTGCTGACGGCGGTGGCGCGAGGGCAAGATGCCCCCCCGCCGTCCCCTTATGCCGGGTCGGAGGTTTGCGGGACCTGTCATACAGATATCGCCACGGCGTTCGCCAAGACTGCGCACCATTTGGCAGACGGAAAGGACAGGAAGAGGGGATTCGACGGGAAAGCGTGCGAGTCCTGTCACGGGCCAGGGGCGAAACACGCCGGGTCCGCCGACCCCGCTGACATTCGCAATCCAGGGAAGCTGGGCGCAGCAGCGATCGACAAAATATGCCTGGCCTGTCACGTGAATCAACCGACGCAAACGGGCCGCTTGCAGAGCAGTCACGCCAAAGATCTGGTGGCCTGCACGACGTGCCACACGATTCACGCGACCGGCACGGAAGTGCTAGTGGTTCGCAAAACGGAAGCGATCAACAAACAGTGCGAGGGCTGCCACTTGACGGTGGCGGCACAGTTCCAGCAACCGTTTCACCACAAGCTGCCCGAAGGCGCGATGAGCTGCGTCGATTGCCACAATCCGCACGGCAGCATGAAGCAGGGGATGATGCAATCGTTCGGGGCGAATGAGCCGGGATGCCTCCACTGCCACGGCGATAAACGAGGACCGTTCCCCTTCGAGCATGGTCCGGTGAGATTCGAGGGCTGTTCGACGTGCCACGCCGCGCATGGTTCGGCGAATCCGCGCATGCTGGACCGGCCGCAGGTGCAGCAGTTGTGTCTGGAGTGTCATGCCAATCTACCGGTCAATATGACGGGAACGCTAGGGGTGGTGCCGCCGGCGTTTCACGACCTGCGGTCGCCGCGCTTTCAGAATTGCACGGTGTGCCACCAGAAGATCCACGGCAGCTATGTGGACAGGAATTTACTCAAATGAGAAGCCTGCTGGCGGCCGTGCTGTTTCTCCCTCTGGCGGCTCAGACGCCTCCTGCGGCAGCATCGGCTCCAACTTCGGCACCGGCCGCGACACCGGCAACAGCGGCGCAGGCGGCGACACCAGTACCGGCGGCGGAGCCCGACATCAGCGGCTGGATCGAGTTCGGCTACCGCTGGCGGAGCGATGTGAACGGCAGCCTGGACACTTACCGCAGCGTCGTCAATCTGGGCTCGGGCCCGAAATTATTCGGCGCGGACGTCACGGTGATCGATCCGAAGAAGCGTCTCTTTGACGCGTTGCACGTACGTGCCTCGGGCTGGGGCGGCGATCCTTATGGAACGTTGCATGTGGATGCGGAAAAGTCGAAACTGTATCGCTTTGACGCCGATTATCGCGATCTGACGTACTTCAACGATCTGCCTTCCTACGCCGATCCGCTATTGACGCGGGGAATCATTCTCGATGAGCAATCGTTCGATACGCGGAGGCATGTGGGGGGGTACTCGCTGGAACTGCTGCCGGGCAACTGGTTTGTTCCCTATGTGACCTACGACCGGGACGGCAACGCGGGAACGGGCGTGATGGCGTTTACTCAAAACTCGAATGAGTACGCGGTGCCGACCACGCTCAACGATCTGACGAATCTGTATCGCGGGGGCGTTCGCTTTGAGCTGCGGCGGTTCCACGCCACAATCGAAGAAGGGGGTACGACCTTTTCGAGCGGCCAGAGCCTGTATCAGAGCCCAGGGGCGGTAAATCCGGGCAATTTGAACACGCCGATTTTCGGCCAGACACTCGACCTGACGAGTGCAGCCGCATCTTATGGCATCAGTGGATCGAGCACGTATACGAAGGCTCTGTTCAGCTCCAACGCGTTTTCCTGGATGGACATTTATGGGCAATTCCTATTCAGCCAGCCCAGTTCGAACGTTCACTACGAGGAGAACGCCACCGGAAATTTCTATCTGCCGTCGGAGATTGTTTTTTACCAGAGCGAGCAGTACCTGGTTTCGGCGGCGGCGAAGCTTCCGCACACAACGGCCAATTTCGGCGCCGAAATCCGGCCGCTGAAGCGCGTGCGGATGACCGAATCGTGGCTTACCGACCGGATGCACGACGCCGGGAATTCGTCGTCGCTGCAAACGACCGGGAGCGGGACGCCGGCAACCGCGCTGTTGCTGGCCTCGTCGCTCGCAAGCAACTATAACCAGACCGAAACGAACTTATATTTCGAAGTGACCGATCATTTGACGGTTCGCGGGGGGTACCGCTACGTGTGGGGTGACGCGAGCGATGCGGTGCTCCCCCAGGCTGGGGAACTTACTGGATCGGAGCAAGCGAAACTCCGGCAAAACGTCGGGCTGGGCGGAATCGTGTACCGGCCCATTCAGAAGCTGCTGCTGACCGCGGAAACGGAGGTGGCGTCCAGCGGGGGCGTTTATTTCAACACCAGCCTGTACGACTATCAAAAGGTCCGCATGCAGGCGCGCTACCAGGCGACGGCTTCGCTCAGCGCGGCGCTTGATTTCACTTATCTGAATAATGAAAACCCGACGCCGGGGATCAACTATAATTTCCGCTCGCAGCAGGAGGCGGCGTCGATTTTCTGGTCGCCCCAGAACGGGAAAATGATTACGTTTCAGGGGTCGTATAGCTGGTCGTCGCTGCGCTCGGACATCTTCTATCTGGTGCCGGAAACGCTGGCGCAGGCGACGTCGAACTACACCGAGGATGCACACACGGCCACGGCGCTGTTCAATTTAAATCTGGGGCATTGGGGAATCGTGGCGCCGAAGCTGACGGCGGGCGGGTCCGTATTCATATCCAACGGCACACGGCCCACCCGCTACTATCAGCCGATGGCGAAGCTATGGGTTCCCATGTTGAAGCACACCCAGGCATTCGCCGAATGGTGGTTTTACGGATACGGCGAGGCGTTTTATCCCTTTGAAGGATTCGGCACTCATTTGGCATCGATTGGTTTGAGGTACACGCGATGAAGCGGCCGGTGCTGGTGTTGCTGGCGAGCCACTGGATCAGCATGCTGGGCACGACGCTGGTCACGCTGGCCGGATTCTCATGGCTGTTTCTGCTGCCGGAGAACCTGCGCGGACGGGTCGGGAATCCATACATCGGACTGCTGTTGTTCGTCGCGATTCCGATCGTTTTTTTTGTGGGCCTGGCTCTCATTCCGGTGGGCATCCTGCTGGCGAAGCGCAGGATCGGCGCGACGATGGATGCTTTGCCGGATCGCAAAAACGCGCTGCGGCGGACGGCAATTTTCTTCGCGGTGATGACGGTGGCGAACGTCATTATCGGGAGCCAGTTCAGTTATCGCGCGGTGCAGCACATGGACACGCCGCAATTCTGCGGGCAGAGCTGCCATGTGATGCAGCCCGAATTTACCGCCCATCAGTTTCCGCCGCATCAGGCAGTGGGGTGCGCGGAGTGTCACATCGGGCCGGGCGCGGGCGGCTGGTTCCACGCCAAGATGGCCGGCACCAGTCAACTGGTTG